>CABRZN010000077.1 GCA_902475445.1 uncultured Collinsella sp. | reverse complement strand
GCATGCCGTCATCGGCGCCGAGCTTGCACGCCGTTATGGCGAGAAGCCCGTTATCGTTCACGCTATCGAGGCTCACCATGCCGATGTCGACCCCAACACGGTGCTCGATGTCCTGGTGCAGGCCGCCGATGCTGTCTCAGCCTCTCGCCCCGGTGCCCGTCGCGAGTCTGCCGAGAACTACATCAAGCGCCTTGAGAAGCTCGAGGAGATCGCCAACTCCCATGACGGCGTCGAGCGTACCTATGCCATGCAGGCTGGTCGCGAGGTCCATGTCATGGTTCAGCCGGACAAGATCTCCGATGCCCAGTCCACGGTTCTGGCTCACGATATCGCCCATCAGATCGAGGAAGAGATGGAGTATCCCGGTCAGGTGCGCGTCGTCGTGATTCGCGAGAGCCGCGCTGTCGATATCGCTAAATAACATGAGCGACGCGAACGAGCTCATCTCATTTATCGCGTCGATGTCGGGGGAGGGCAACCTTCGCGTCGAGGAGAACCTTGGCGAGGGGTATGTCCGCCTCCGCGTTTCGGAGGCCGAGCGGCGCCAGGCAAAGCACGACATTCAGCATGTCGAGGATATCGTCATTGAAATGCTCCGTAATGCTCGCGATGCCGGCGCCGACAAGGTCTATCTCGCCACGACCAAGGAAGATGGCGTCCGCACGCTTGTCTTTCTGGATAACGGCTCGGGTGTTCCGCAGGATATGCAAGAGCGAATCTTCGATGCTCGCGTTACCTCAAAGCTCGAGAGCATGAAGATGGACCGTTGGGGCGTTCACGGTCGTGGCATGGCATTGTTTTCGATCAAGCAGAACACCGACGAGGCCCGCGTGGTCACGTCTGGTGTCGATCTTGGCTCAGCCTTTAAGGTGAGCGTTGCGGCCGACCGCCTCAGCGAGCGTGCCGATCAGTCCAGCTGGCCCCAGGCCGTCAAGGATGAGGACGGACGTTATGTCTGTGCTCGCGGTCCGCATAATATTATTCGCGCTGCCTGTGAGTTTGCGCTCGAGGAGTTGCGTGGTTGCGATGTCTATCTTGGTTCTCCGTCTGAGATTGCCGCGACCCTTTATGCTCAGGCGTCAAGTCGGCTCGATACGTCTCGTCTCCTGTTTATTGATGATGAGAGCGAGCTTCCGGTTGTCGATCGTTTAGGCCTTGCCTCTGATGCCGAGGACTTTATCCGTATCTGCTCGGGTTTGGGTCTTGAGATGTCCGAGCGCACGGCACATCGCATTTTGGCAGGGCAGATTAAGCCCGTTCGCGGTGTGACTGCGCGTCTGCTGCGCGAGCGTGACTCATCCTCGCATGCGCCGGCTCCTGTCGATCTCGCGAAGGATCGTCGTGGGCTGCGTATTGCCAAGGATGACATGGCACAGTTTTCGCGTGCTGTGGAGCGCGACTTTAATGACCTTGCCGCCCGGTACTATCTCAATCTTTGCGGCGACCCAAAGATCCGTGTTTCGCGTGATCGAATCACCGTGACCTTCGATCTTGCCAAAGAGGAATAGTGCCTTTACCGAGTCCACTCGGTACGATAAAGTTATTGCAGTTAAAACGTACTATTAAACGCAGGAGTTTCTTCATGGATTGCCTGAAGGTATCAAGCAAATCATCGCCCGCGTCCGTTGCCGGCGCCATCGCCGGCATGGTTAAGGATGGTGTACCCGTCAACATCCAGTGTGTCGGTGCCGGTGCTGTCAACCAGGCCATTAAGGCCGTTGCTATCGCGCGCGGTTTTTTGATTCCAACCGGTTTTGATATTTCCTGCGCGCCTGTGTTCTCCGACATCCTCATTAACGGGGAGTCGCGCACGGCCATCCGCCTTTCTATCTACGTTCACCAGATCAATCGAGCTGCTATGGATAACGTCGTCATGGATGATGTTAAGCCTGTGGCATAGCTTCTGCTTGCCTCGTTTCGCTCCCCATCGTTAGGACTTATGCACATGGACCAGCGTTCCGTACGCGATATTCTTGCCGGTAAAACCTACTTTATCCGCACCTTTGGCTGTCAGATGAATCAGCACGACTCCGAGCGTGTGAGCGGTCTGCTTGATTCGTATGGCTGCCTCATGGCGCTCGATCCCGAGCATGCCGATATCGTTGTCTTCATGACATGCTGCGTGCGCGAGGCCGCCGATACTCGCCTGTACGGTCAGTGCAATTCCTGCAAAAGCCTGCCGCCTTCGCCTTCGGGCAAGCGTGTGGTTGCCGTGGGCGGCTGCATCGCGCAGCGTGATGGCGAGGGACTGCTCACCAACGTCGATAACGTCAATGTCATCTTTGGCACGCATTCTATCGCACATGTGGCCGAGCTCATTGCCGAGGCGTTCCTTGATGGTAAGCGTCATATCCGCACCAATGAGCATGAGGATACGGATGCCATGAGCATGCCGTGGCATCGCGAGACCCAGTATCACGCCTGGGTGCCCATCATGACGGGCTGCAATAATTTCTGCACCTATTGCATCGTGCCGTACGTGCGCGGTCGCGAAAAAAGTCGCCCCTTCGAGGAGATTGTCGACGAGGTGACCGGTTTGGTGCGCCAGGGCGTGCGTGAGATTACGCTGCTGGGCCAAAACGTTAACTCATATGGTCGCGATCTGTTTGGCAAGCCGCGTTTTGCCGATCTGCTGCGTGCCGTGGGCGATACGGGTGTGGAGCGCATCTTCTTTACGTCTTCGCATCCCAAGGATCTGCTCCCCGAGACCATCGACGCCATGGCCGAGACGCCTGCCGTTATGCCGCAGTTGCACCTGGCCGTCCAGTCAGGTTCGACACGGATCCTCAAAGAGATGAATCGCCGTTATACACGCGAGGACTATCTGGGCCTGGTCGATCGCATTCGCAACCGCATGCCCGATATCGCGCTCTCGACCGACATTATCGTTGGCTTCCCGGGCGAGACTGAAGAAGACTTTGAGCAGACGCTCTCACTTGCCGAGACGGTCCGCTATGCTCAGGCCTATACCTTCATCTATTCCAAGCGCGCCGGTACCCCGGCCGCCGAGATTGACGATCCTACGCCGCATGAGGTTATTCTCGAGCGTTTCAACCGCCTGGTTAAGGTTATCGAGACCACGGCGCACGAGTACAACCAGGGTGAGCTTCATACTGTGGTGCCGGCGCTCATTGAGGGAACGAGTAAAAAGAACGACGCGGTCCTGCTGGGCAAGAGTCCCAAGAATCAGACCGTGCATGCGCCTATCCCCGAGGGTTACAGCATCGATCAGCTTGTTGGCAAGATCGTTGATGTTGACGTTGACGTTGCCAAGACCTGGTATTTGTCCGGCTCCGTTGTGGGCGAGCCGCGCTAATGGTTTCTCCCGGGGCAGGTCTTTCCGCCGTTGCGATCGTCGGTCCGACGGCGGTTGGTAAGAGTGGTGTTGCCGACCGTTTGGCGGCTCGTCTTTCGTCCGAAGTGCTGTCGTGCGATGCGATGCAAATCTATCGCGGCATGGACATCGGTACCGCAAAGATGGCGCCCGATGAGTGTACGGCGCCGCTGCGTCTCGTCGACATTGTAGAGCCGGGTGTGGCATATTCTGCTGCGCTTTATCAGGCTGACGCTCGCGCGCATGTTGAACGTCTTCTTGGTTCGGGTTGCCTGCCGGTTTTTTGTGGAGGTACGGGGCTGTATCTCAAGGCCGCCCTTGATGAGATGGACTTTCCCTCGGGTGAACTTGAGGACGATCGTCGTGCGAGCTATCAGGAGCTTGCCGAGCGTATTGGCGAGGAAGAGCTGCATGCCCTGCTTGCCGAGCGTGATCCCGAGTCCGCTGCGGTCATCCACCCTCATAATGTTCGCCGCGTGATTCGCGCGCTCGAAATGCACGATGATGGCGTCTCCTATGCGCAGCAAAAGTCGCAGTTTAGTGTTCCGCGCGAGCATTATCACGCTCTGTGGTTTGGTCTGACGCGTAATCGCGAGGTGCTCTACGAGCGCATTAACCTGCGTGTCGATCTGATGTTTGAGCAGGGCCTTGTCGATGAGGTCCGCGGTCTTATGGGCCAGGGGCTGGGAGATGCCCTGACGTCGATGCAGGCAATTGGCTATAAAGAGATCATCGATGCTTTCAATGGTGTGATGAGCATGGATGAGGCTCGCGAACTCATTAAGATGCGTTCGCGTCGTTATGCCAAGCGTCAGCTTTCGTGGTTTAAGCGCGATGACCGTATCGTGTGGTTTGATATGGATGAATGTACGATCGATGAGGTCGTTGAGGATATCCTGCATCGTATTGAGGCTGCCTAATGGCCCGTTTTCCTCTTGTTCCCACGGCACCCGAGCCCGAGCGTGCCATTTTGGTTGGTGTTGAATGGCGCGACAATGCATGGCCGCTCGATCGCTCGCTTGATGAGCTGGAGCGTCTTGCCCACACGGCTGGTGCCCAGTGCGTGGCACGCTTATCGCAGCGTTTGGTAAAGCCGTATCCTAAATCGTTTATCGGTTCCGGTAAGGTTGAAGAGCTGTGCGGCCTGGTACATCGCATGGATGCCGATGTCGTTATTTTTGACGACGACCTGACGCCCTCGCAGCAATCCTATTTGGAGAAAGCCGTGGGCGAGCCGGTAAAGATTATCGATCGTACTGCACTGATCTTGGATATCTTTGGCCTGCATGCTCAGACGCGTGAGGGACGCCTACAGGTACAGCTGGCACAGCTTCAATATTTGTTGCCTCGTCTGCGTGGCATGTGGAGTCATCTCGCCAAGGAACAGACGCGCGGCGGCATCGGCTCACGCTTTGGTCAGGGCGAAAGTCAGCTCGAGGTCGACCGTCGCCTCATTCGTAATAAAATCGCTGCGCTTCGTCGTGAGCTCAAGCAGGTTGAACAGCGTCGCGATGTTCAATCCAAGAGCCGCATTGAGTCACCGGTGTTTCGCGTCGCGTTAGCCGGTTATACCAATGCCGGTAAATCGACGTTGCTCAATCGTCTGACCGGCTCTACGGTACTTTCGCAGGACAAGCTGTTTGCTACGCTCGACCCGACGACGCGTTCGTATCGTCTGCCCGGCGGTCGCGGCATGACGATTACCGATACCGTCGGCTTTATTCAAAAGCTGCCGCATGGTCTGGTCGATGCCTTTAAATCGACGCTGTCCGAGGTTTTGGGTGCCGATCTAATTCTCAAAGTCGTAGATGCGTCTGACGAGGACTATGAGCGGCAGCTGGAGGCTGTCGACCGCGTGCTTGATGAGATCGGCGCCGGAGAGCGCCTAACGCTGACCGTATTCAATAAAATCGATCTTCTCGATAGCGTCGATCGATTGAGTTTCCGTCGTCGCTATCCGGAGGCCGTTCTGTTCTCGGCCCAAACGGGCGAGGGGCTCGACGATCTCGTCGACCGGATTGCTCGCGAGGCAGCTGCCACCGATGTGTTGCTCTCCGCTGATATCCCGTATCGCGAGGGCGCTCTCATCACGCTGGTGCATGAGCAGGGAACCCTTCTGCATGAAGAATATCTCGAGGACGGTGTTCGCATTGTGGCGAAGTTGCCGGCTCGTATTGCACCGCGGCTCGAGCGTTATCGCACCGAGTAGACGAGCTCCAAAATGCCCAGAATGATGGGCTGATGCAGCAGATAAAAGGGGAGTGCATGGCGTCCAAGGCTGGCGAGCGCCGGGATGGGATTGGCGTAGGTCCATTCTAGCGCTTCGAGGCTTGATGTTTGTGCTACCTGGGCAGCAAAATAGCCGGTAAGGTACATAAAGACAAACGGAATGAGCGGATAGTAGTCTCCCGAAACAAAACCCGGGCCCGGAAATCCTAGCCATGCCAGGCAGGGGAGTGGGTAGACCGCTTTTGGAATGCCCCAGGTTAGGGCAAAAAGAACAAGGCACGCCGCGATGCCCCACGAGCCCGGTAATTTTTGGAGTAGCGGACGGGTGAGTGCAACCACCGCCGTGCACGCCGCCATGCAATAAATGATGCCAAAGTTCACTGAATCGTCGACCGATACGAGCGTTGTTGCGATCCAAACGACCAAAGCTGCGGCAGCGTACTTGGCCGCTCGTTTAACATTGTTGCGTGAGAGCGTGCACATCCAACCCGCGATAAACAAAAATACCCAGCTGATGCTGGCGCGCCAGATGTCTTGAAAGAGAGTCTGGGTAAACCATGGCATCTCCCAGTCGTACAGGTACGCGAGATCGTAGCAAGCGTGAAAACCTGCCATAGAAATCATAGTAAACCCGCGGACGGTATCAAAGATGGTGATGCGTTTTTGCATTACGAGAACCGGCGCATCAAGCCGACGACTTTGCCCAAGATAACGGGATTCGTTGCATAGATAGGCTCCATGGTGTCATTCTCGGGCTGCAGGCGTACGCGTCCCTGCTCCTTGTAGAACGTCTTGACGGTCGCTGAACCATCAATCATGGCCACGACAATTTCGCCGTTCATGGCGCTCTTTTGTTCACGGACGATGATGTAATCGCCATTGAAGATGCCGACATTGATCATTGAGCTCCCATGCACCTCAAGGATAAAGGAACCCTGATCGGTGGCGATTTCGGTCGGGATAGTAAACGTGTCTTCGATATTCTGCTCGGCCAGAATGGGAATCCCAGCCGCGACGCGACCAACGAGCGGTAGCGAGACCGTTCCGCGAGGTGCGGTGGGCTCGTCAGATTTAGAAATTGAGACAGAGGAACCGTCCTCGTTAAAGAGTTCCAGGGCGCGCGGTTTGGTGGCATCGCGCTTGAGTAGCCCGCGCGCCTCCAGGGCAGATAGATGGGCGTGCACGGTGCTGGGGGAGGAAAGTCCCACAGCAGAAGCCATCTCGCGCACGCTGGGCGGATAACCCTTCTCCTGCTGATATTCCTTGATGAAGTCGTAAATTTGCTGCTGACGCTTGGTAATTTTGCGAGCCATCAGGGCATCCTCTCTACCCATGTCAAACAAATGTTCGAATTTTGCTTGACAGGAACAACTGTTCGAAGATAATAATAACCGAACATTCGTTCTCGCGCTAGACATTTTTGTCCGCGCGGCTTGATAAAACTGTTCTCAGCAAAACACGCGAGAGGAGAACATGATGAAAGCAACGAATATGGTCCAGGGAAACCTCGCCCTTAAGCTCGAGATGCCTGCGGAACCCACTTTTACTGTTGTTCAGGGTGGCCGCTCCGGCTTTCAGCCTTTGACCGTAAAGTCTGCTCGCAATCAGCAGGCTGCAGTCGCGCCGGCCCGCGTTGCCCTGAAGGTTCCGACGATTGTCGCTGTTGCCGTTTCGCTTACGCTCTTCTTTGTCCTTGCTACGTCGGTCTTTAGCGCTCGCCACACCGCGTATGCCGAGTCCGTTTCCAACGTTACCTACGAGACCATTCGCGTTCAGCCTGGCGATTCTCTTTGGTCTCTTGCCGAGGAATATCCTATCGAAGGCCTTTCCACGCAAGAGACTTCCGACATGATCCGTAACGTCAATCATCTGGAGCATGGTTCGCTCGCCGCCGGTGCGCATCTTAAGGTTCCTGCTCGTTCGTAATCATTATCGCGCTGCGCATGGTACCCTTGTTATCGTTTAAGAGGAGGTACCATGCGCTGTCCCAAATGCGGCAAGGCACATACCCGCGTCGTTGATTCCCGTATGCAGGAGTCAAATAACACCATTAAGCGCCGTCGCGAATGTTGCTCGTGTAACTATCGCTTTACAACGTTCGAGCGATGCGAAGACCCAATCGAGGTCATTAAGTCAGACGGAACCAAGCAGCGGTTCGATCGCAATAAGCTGCTCGTCGGCTTGATGCGCGCCACTATCAAACGCGATATCGACACTAAGAAGCTCAATGAGATTATCGACGACATCGAGGTCGAGCTGCGCTCTCGCACACTGACGGCCGTCACGTCCCATGAGTTGGGTGACATGGTGCTCAAGCGCTTGGCAAAGATCGACAAGGTGGCGTACATCCGTTTTGCCTCGGTCTACCGCGATTTCAAAGACGTCGATGAGTTTCTGCAAGAGCTCGACAAGCTAAGGTGATTCCATGCCCAACATTACCGTCAACATAAAGCGTCTCGACCCCACCGTCGAGCTTCCCAAATACGCCCATCCCACCGATGCCGGCTTGGATTTGCGCTCCAACGAGGACTGCGTCCTGAAGCCCTTTGAACGCCGTCTGGTCTCCACTGGGCTGGCCATCGCCCTGCCCGATGGCTACGCCGGCTTCGTCCAGCCCCGCAGTGGCTTGGCTATCAAGCAGGGTCTGTCTATAGTCAACACGCCGGGCCTCATCGACGCCCACTACCGAGGAGAACTCAAGGTTATCCTCATCAACCTGGATCCCTCCAACAACATTCAAATCAACAAAGGCGACCGCATAGCCCAACTCGTCATCCAAGAAGTCCCCACGGTCAACCTCATAGAGGTAGACGAACTAGACGAAACCGACCGAGGCAAAGGAGGCTTCGGCTCCAGCGGAGTTGCTTAATCATTTTCAAGATGTAGGGTTGGTCTCTCACCCGGGACCCACACATATCATCGCGTGCTCAAACATTCTCGCTTCGCTTCGCTCGCTGCGAAACTGCGCGTGGAACGATATGTGAGAGAGGCGGGCGGCTACTCGCTTGAAACATTATTTACTTTTCTAGTAAGCCGATGCGATAAAGGGACGCCTTCTTTGTCGCATCGACTTACTGTATTTATATTATCTGGTTCCCCTTTGCAGATTCTTCTGGTGGGGAATCTGGTATAGCCGCTAGTACGTTAACGCAGCTTACCTGTGGGAGGCCCCTATATATCGTCCCACGCGCAGTTTCGCAGCGCAGCGAGAATGTTTGAGCATGGGATGATATATAGGGGCCTCCCACAGGTAAGCGGACAGTCCAATGTTAGCGGATATGCGCGGGTTTTCCGCCCCAGTAGAAGCGGCAGAAGGCTCGTTTGCGTTTTTGGGGTTTGCCTACTTGCTCCATGGTTGCGATGGCTATGTCTTCGGCTGCGTGGGGACGGCGCAGCACTTCGCCGTTGATGAGTAGGGCTTTGAGTGATTCGGGATGGTCGTGCAAGTGACGTAGGGTTACGATGAGCTCACGTGCGGTGGTGACATGCATGCTGGCGCCCATGCCGGTGAGCATGGTGGTGTTGGCCTTTTCCTGGCCATAGGACTTGCCCAGCATAATCATCGGCAGGTGTGCGCACAGGCATTCGGTGACGGTGAGTCCGCCCGATTTGAGGATTGCCAGGTCGCACCCGTGCATGAGGTTCGCCATGTCGTCGACATAGTCCAACACCGTGACGTTCTCGAGCTTCATGGCATCGAAGAGCGTCTTCAGCCGGGTGGCATACTCCACGTCTTTGCCCGGCAAAAAGACAAAGTGCATGTCCTCGAAACTGCGCAGGAAGGGGAGGGTGCGGTCCATCTCTGCGCGAAAGCGAACGTACGGTTGAGGCAAACTGGCGCCGGCCATTACCAGCACGACGGTCTTGTCGATGGGGAGGTTGAACTTGGCTAGCTCTTCCTCGCGATCGTAATCCGTGTCGAAACCGGCGCGAATGGGGATGCCTGTAATGCGAATCTTTGCTTCGGGGACCTTGCGGGGGCGGAGCGTTTCGGCCATAAATTCGTTGGCAACACAGAATAAATCGGTGTCCTTGTGGGGCCACCATCCCTCGACTTCGTAGTCGGTCGGTACGCAGATGACCGGATAATCGATACCCGTAATTACGCGGGCGCCCACGGCA
>CABRZN010000076.1 GCA_902475445.1 uncultured Collinsella sp. | reverse complement strand
TGGACACGCGGAAGGTCGGGTCCTCCTCGGCGAGCTTCTGCAGCGCGATGGCCATCTTGTCCTGCTCGGCCTTGGTCTTGGGCTCCACGGCGATGTCGATAACCGGATCGGCGAACTCCATGGACTCCAGGATGATCGGCGCGTTCTCGGCGCACAGGGTGTCGCCGGTGGAGGTGTCCTTCAGGCCCACGACGGCGACGATGTCGCCAGCGGACACGGCGTCGATGTCGACGCGCTGGTTGGAGTGCATCTGCAGAAGACGGCCGATGCGCTCCTTCTTGTCCTTCGTGGCGTTCAGCACGTAGCTGCCGGCGTCCAGATGCCCGGAGTACACGCGCAGGTAGGTGAGCTTGCCCACGTAGGGGTCGGTCATGATCTTGAAGGCCAAGGAAGAGAACGGGGCCTTCGGATCGGCCGGACGATCCTCTTCCTCGCCGGTCTCGGGGTTCACGCCCTTGATCGGCGGGATGTCCACCGGGGACGGCATGTAGTCGACCACGGCGTCCAGCAGCTCCTGCACGCCCTTGTTCTTGTAGGCGGAGCCCACGAACACGGGGTTGATCTTGCAGGCGATGACGCCCTTGCGGATGGCGGCCTTCAGCTCCTCGACGGAGACTTCCTCCTCCATGAGGACCTTCTCCATGAGGTCGTCGTCGCAGTCGGCGGCGGCCTCAAGCAGCTCCTGGTGGTACAGCTCGGCATCTTCCTTGAACTCGGCCGGGATCTCGTCCATCGGCTCGGGGTAGGTCATGCCCTTCTCGTCGGCCTTGAAGTCCCATGCAGTCATGGTAACGAGGTCGATGACGCCCCAGAAGTTGTCCTCGGCGCCCATCGGGACCTGAGCGGCCACGGCGTTAGCGTCGAGACGATCCTTCATGGTCTCGATAGCGTTGAAGAAGTCAGCGCCCACGCGGTCATACTTGTTGATGAAGGCGATGCGGGGGACGTTGAAGGTGGAAGCCTGACGCCAAACGGTCTCAGACTGGGGCTGAACGCCGGCAACGGCGTCGAAGACGGCGACAGCGCCATCGAGGACGCGCAGGCAGCGCTCGACCTCGGCGGTGAAGTCAACGTGGCCCGGTGTGTCGATGATCTGGATGCGGTAGTCCTTACCGTCCTTGTTCC
Source organism: uncultured Collinsella sp. (assembly GCA_902475445.1). Classification (GTDB taxonomy): domain Bacteria; phylum Actinomycetota; class Coriobacteriia; order Coriobacteriales; family Coriobacteriaceae; genus Collinsella. Next base: position 8,676 of record CABRZN010000076.1, on the reverse strand, counting down.
AGAAGCACGTGGTAGCAGCGGAGGTAATGGTTACGCCGCGCTCCTGCTCCTGAACCATCCAGTCCATGGTGGCAGCGCCCTCATGAACCTCACCGATCTTGTGGGTCTTACCGGTGTAGTAAAGAATACGCTCGGTCGTGGTGGTCTTACCGGCATCGATGTGGGCCATGATGCCGATGTTACGGGTATCGGAAAGCTTGTACTTAGGCTTAGCCATGTTAGTTCCTTACCTTAACTTACCAACGATAGTGAGAGAACGCGCGGTTGGCCTCGGCCATCTTGAAGACGTCCTCACGCTTCTTGACGGAAGCGCCCAGGCCGTTGGAAGCGTCGAGGATCTCGTTGGCGAGACGCTCGGCCATGGTCTTCTCCTTGCGAGCGCGGGAGAAGTTGACGATCCAGCGAATGCCCAGAGCGGTGGAACGACGGGAGTTGACCTCCATCGGGACCTGATAGGTAGCGCCACCGACACGCTTGGGCTTAACCTCGAGCGTGGGCTTGACGTTGTCCATAGCCTTCTTGAAGGTAGCGAGAGCGTCGCCACCCTCGGACTTCTCGGCAACGATCTCGAAAGCGGTGTAAACGATGCGCTCAGCGGTGGCCTTCTTGCCGTCAAGAAGGACCTTGTTGATGAGCTGAGTCACCAGGCGGTTGTTGTAAACGGCGTCAGGCTGAACCTCACGACGATTAGCTGCTGCACGACGCGGCATGTGAAATCTCCTTAAGTGTCTACCGTGCGGCGCTTAGGCGGCACACGGCGAAAGTATCAAAACGTTATCTGGCTTATTTAGCCTTGGGGCGCTTAGCACCGTACTTGGAACGGGCCTGCATACGGTTCTGGACCGGAGCAGCGTCGTAGGCGCCACGGATGACGTGATAACGGACACCAGGGAGGTCACGGACACGACCGCCGCGGACGAGCACGATGGAGTGCTCCTGCAGGTTGTGGCCCTCACCCGGGATGTAAGCAGTAACTTCGATGCCGTTGACGAGGCGAACACGGGCAACCTTACGAAGAGCCGAGTTCGGCTTCTTGGGGCTCGTGGTGAAGACGCGGGTGCACACGCCGCGCTTCTGGGAGTTGTGCTGCAGAGCAGCGTTCTTGGACTTCTTGGGCACGGAACGACGGCCCTGGCGAACCAGCTGGTTAATAGTAGGCAAAGCGTACTCCTTCTCGAATGATTCCAGCTTTCTGTAAAGTGCAACGGCTTGAATCGAGGGGTCAGCATCCCCCTACGAAACACGCAGTTCGATAGGATACGTGGCGTTAGCTGTGCCGTCAACAGACCACGCCGCCGGGCGTATCCCAAAATAGCTATATTTCCGCAAAGCCTCCATAAAAGGAATCCCCGCCTGTGCGCAAGTGCCCATTCCAGCCGTCCATGTAACGCAAAAATGGCCGCTTCCTCTAGCAGGAAGCGGCCTCAGACCTTACGAATAGACGATGGTAAAGGGTACTTCTGTTTCAGTCTCTCCTGTTGATGTGTACCTCGTGCCCTCAAGGGTTACCGAGACCACTTGATTGACATTGATCAGCTTTGTCGGAACCGAGATGTTCTCCCCGCTATTGCGCGTCAGCGAAAAATAGGAATTGTACGCGCCTGCAGCATCGTCTTCGATAATCTGCTCCGATCCATCCTTGTAGGTAACGGTCAACTTTTTCGTGACTGCGTCAATGCCCAGATCATCGATGTGCGTCTGGATGGAAAACGGGCTGATCTCGAGAGGCGAGTCACCGGAGCGGAGTTCCTTTGTATCGACATACGCTCCAATATTGAACTCGGGTGTCGACGCCTCAAACTGCCTCGCACTCTCACCTTCACCCTCGGTCCAGTGGATATTCCAGGTGACCGCATGTTGAAAATCTCGCTCGCGATCCATAGCGGCAAAGTACATCGTACCATTAATGACCGTGTCACTTGATGTGTCCTTATCAATTGTGCTGCGTGTGTCAGCCCATTCCTCGCCGAACTTCATGTCGGGCGTGCCGATGCCTTGTTCTTCTTCACCATAGAGAACAAGTTCGCCAGTCTCTGCTGCCGGCTTGTAGTAGTTAACACCATTTGGATTGGACAACGTAAACGTCACGGCACCGCAACCGTTTTTATCGATAGCCATATCATGAATGTCGAGTGTATAGCCGTTGCCCTCGACGGACAGATTGACCTTCTGTACTGAACCCTCCAAGCTTTGGGGCGCGATACCATCACCAAACTCTCTGGTGTAGGTATATTTAGTCCCCGACGAGCCACCTTGAGTCCAGGTGATGGACTCTCCGTTGCCATGGTTTCCCCAGGCAGAGGCAAAATAACTGGAATTGACGACGGCGTAGGCGACCCCTCCGGTCGCCAGCACTCCGGCAAGGCATCCGATCACGGCAACATACAGAGGCTTCGCGTGACCCTTTCGGCGAAGCGGCTCACCAGCAGCGGCATAAAGAACACGGTCAGCAAGATCGCTATCGGCTTGGACGGACTCGAAGGCCTGCTTGATTTGGTTGGATTTCACGGTCGCCCTCCTCTAGGATGAACTTGAGTTTCGATCTGCCGCGAGCTAAACGCGTTCGAACTGTCGCGGCTGGTACGTGCAGCAACTCGGCAATCTCTGAAGTCGAGAAGCCCAGATAGTAATAGAGCACGATGGGGATACGGAATCGTTCCGGAAGCCGCATGACATCTGACAGGACGGCCTTGGTCTCATCCTGCGCTGTCGAAAGCGACTCGGCCAGGTTCTCAATATCCTCCACACGCCTCCATGGCTTTCGAAAGAGCGATTTGCATTCATTGATCGTGACCCGGATAAGCCATCGACGAAGATGTTCCCAGCTCTCAAATTGCACATCGCTTTTGAGCAGCTTAAGAAAGACGTCTTGTGCAACATCGTCGGCATCGGCGCGATCGCGCAGGTACGTCAATGCGATCCGAAACACGACATCCCGGTGGTCTTCGACCGCCTGTCTAAATGCTTGTTCTTCCATAATCACCTCCCGGTGACGTTAATGGTTCTCGATGAGGCCCTCACCTTAGATACGCTCTTGTCGGACGAAATGTTTCAAATTCAAGCATGAAAAAACCGACCACAATAAAACCTGTCCCTTTTTGGCAAGGGATCAACGGAACGCAACAAGTTGAGCATACGCAAGCGAGCGGCCCCCAGAGCGTACAAGGTGGCATGAAAAAGGCAGGGCATTGACCTTTTGGTCATGCCCTGCCTTTTGAATGACAGATTGTAGCTCTGGGGGCCGCGCAGCGACGGAGGTCGCCGCCGTTCGTTAGAACGGCGGAACTAATTACTCCTCGTCGTTGTCCTTGGCCTCTTCGGCGTCGTCGGTGTCCACGAGCTGGTTGAGCAGCTCATCGAGAGAAGCCATGTCCTCGTTGATGGCACCGTTGGCGGGAGCCTTCTTGTCGTCGATCGGGGCGCCCAAGAGCTCCTCGTCGGCGTCGGCGTGATGCGTCGGAGCGGAGGTACCCAGCAGGATATCGTCCGGACCGTCGGGGCTAAAGACCATCTGCAGCAGCTGCGAGAGGTCTTCCTCGTCGGCAACGTCGTCGTTGTTCTCGAGGATGTAGAGCAGATCGTGGGCCTCGAGGCCGTCACGGAGCTCCTCGATCGCCTTGGCACCGATGCCATCGATGCGCAGCAGATCCTCCTCGGACTTGCCAACCAGGTCGCCGACCGTCTCGATGCCAACCTCGCTGAACTTGTTGGTCCAGCGCTGCGACACGCCCAGGTCGTCGAACAGGTACAGACGAGCCTTCTCGGCGGAGATGGTGTGGCCGTTGCGGGTGAACGAACCGTCAGCACCACCGAACTCGTCGTAGCCGGCCCAGTCGAGCTGCTGCGGAAGCTGCTCGTCCAGGTCCTTGAGCTCCACAGGAGCCCACTCGGGCAGCGACTTGGCGTTGGGCGAAGCCGGACCGTCGATGTCCACGTAGCCGTCGGCCGTGCGATACGTCAGCTTGGCGTTGGCGTACGGCTTGAGGCCGGTACCAGCCGGGATCTTCTTACCGACGATGACGTTGGACTTAAGATCGAGCAGGTGGTCGACCTTGCCCTCGATGGCAGCCTCGGTAAGGACGCCGGCGGTACGGATGAACGAAGCGCTCGACAGCCAGGAGTCGATGTTGGACGCGACCTTGAGCGTACCCAGGATGACGGGCTCGGCCACGGGGGCCTGACCGCCCAGACGGGCAACGCGCTCGACCTCGTCGGCGAACTCGTAGCGGTCGACGTACTGACCAAGCAGGTACTTGGAATCGCCGGGGTTGGTGATCTGAACGCGACGCAGCATCTGACGTGCGAGCACCTCGATGTGCTTGTCGTTCAGGTCGACGCCCTGGCTGGTGTAGACGTCCTTGACGCTCTCGACGAAGGTGTGCATCGTCGACTCGATGTCGGTCAGCTTGCGCAGGTTACGGAAGTTGACGAAGCCCTTGGTGATCTGGTCGCCGGCACGAACCTCGCAGCCATCCTCGATCTCGGGCATAAAGCGCACAGATGCGGGGACGCGACGCTCGTCGAGGACACGGGTGTGATCCTCGGAGTCGGTGAGCGTCAGCACGTACTCGGACTTCTCGGGCTTGATCGAGAGGTGACCGGAGTACGGAGCCAGCTCGGCCTCGCGACCCAGAATCTTCTCGTTGACGTTGCCGACGATATCGAACATACGGCTGACCGTAGGCAGACCCTGCGTAATATCGTCGACGCCAGCGACGCCGCCGGAGTGAATGGTACGCATCGTAAGCTGCGTACCGGGCTCGCCGATGGACTGGGCGGCAATAATGCCGACCGCGGTACCGATGGCGACCGGACGACGGGTGGAAAGATCCCAGCCGTAGCACTTCTGGCACACGCCGTACTTGGAGCGGCAGGTGAGCAGCGCGCGAAGCTTGACCTTCTTGAGGCCCGCATCGACCATCTTCTGGATGTCGGCGACCTTCTCGATGTAGCCGTCCTGCTCAAAGAGCACGGTGCCATCGGGGGCCACGACGTCCTCAATGAAGCAACGGCCGACGAGGTCGGTGTTGAGGTCGGTGGTGCCGGGGATGATGAGGTTGTAGGTGACGCCCTCGTGCGTACCGCAGTCCTCCTCGCGGACGATGACGTCCTGGGCCACGTCGACCAGACGACGGGTCAGGTAACCAGAGTCCGAGGTGTGGGATGCGGTATCGACCAGGCCCTTACGGGCGCCGTAGGTCGAAATGAAGTACTCGAGCGGCAGCAGGCCCTCACGGAAGTTCGCCTTAATGGGAAGGTCGATCGTCTCGCCGGACATGTCTGCCATCAGACCACGCATGCCGCCGAGCTGACGCAGCTGGGTCTTAGAACCACGGGCGCCGGAGTCGGCCATCATGTACAGCGGGTTCTCCTCGTCGAACATGTCGAGCATGAGCGCTGCGACCTTGTCGGTACAAGCGGTCCACTCGTTAACGACTTCGATGTGGCGCTCCGTCTCGTTGATGAATCCCTCCTCGAAGTACTCGTTGATCTGGTCGACGTTGGCCTGGGCGCGATCGAGCAGCTCCTGCTTCTCGGCAGGGATGAGAGCGTCCCACACCGAGATGGTGAGGCCGGCGCGGGTAGCGTAGTGGAAGCCGGAGTACTTGATGGCGTCGAGGATCGGGCCGACCTTGGCCTCGGGGTAACGATCGCAGCAGTCGGCAACCAGCTTGGCCACGTCGCCCTTGACCATCTTGTAGTTCATGAACTCATAGTCTTCGGGCAGGCACTGGCGGTTGAAGATGATGCGGCCGATGGAGGTCTCGAAGCGCGCGGTCTTGTTGCCGGTGACGTCGTAGTCGACAAACTCGTTCTTGCCGTTCTTAACGCGGAAGATACGGGTGCCGTCCTCGTTGATGACATTGGCGTCGGCAGCGGACACGCGGACCTGAATCTTGGCCTGCATGTCGACCTCGGAGCGGCAGTCATAGGCGTGCAGCGCGTCGTCGAAGCTGGCGAACACGTGGTTCTCGCCCGGCAGACCGTCGCGGACCTGGGTCAGGTAGTACACACCGATGATCATGTCCTGCGAGGGGATGTTAACCGGCTTGCCGGATGCCGGCGAGCGCAGGTTGTTCGCAGAGAGCATGAGCACGCGGGCCTCGGCCTGAGCCTGGCTGGACAGCGGCACGTGGACAGACATCTGGTCGCCGTCGAAGTCGGCGTTGAAGGGCGAGCAGACCTCGACCAGCACCGGCTCAAAGGCCTGGATGGACAGACGGTGCAGGGTCGGTGCACGGTTGAGCAGCACGACGCGGCCGTCGATGACCTCTTCGAGGATGTCCCACACAAAGGTGGCACCGCGGTCGATAGCGCGCTTGGCACCCTTGATGTTCTCGACCTTGCCAAGCTCGACCAGGCGCTTCATGACGAAGGGCTTGAAGAGCTCCAGCGCCATGGTCTTGGGCAGACCGCACTGGTGCAGCAGCAGCTTGGGGTCGGTAACGATAACCGAACGGCCGGAGTAGTCGACACGCTTACCCAGCAGGTTCTGGCGGAAACGACCCTGCTTGCCCTTGAGGGCCTCGGCGAGCGACTTGAGCGGGCGACCGCCACGGCCAGAGACCGGACGACCACGACGGCCGTTGTCGAACAGGGCGTCCACGGACTCCTGGAGCATGCGCTTCTCGTTGTTCACGATGATCGCAGGGGCGTCCAGGTCGAGCAGGCGCTTGAGTCGGTTGTTACGGTTGATCACGCGACGGTACAGGTCGTTGAGGTCGGACGCGGCAAAGCGACCGCCGTCGAGCTGGACCATCGGGCGCAGATCGGGCGGAATGACCGGGATGACGTCCAGGATCATGTTCGCGGGGCTGTTGCCGCCCTTCAGGAAGGCGTCAACGACCTCGAGGCGCTTGACGGCCTTCTCGCGCTTCTGCTTCTGAGAATCCTCGTCAGCGATGATGGCCTTGAGCTTCTCGGCCTCGGAGGGGAGGTCGATGGCAGCGAGCAGGTCGCGGACGGCCTCGGCACCCATACCACCCTTGAAGTACATGGAGTAGTAACGGGTCATCTCGCGGAACAGCGGCTCATCGGAGATGAGGTCGCGCTCGGTGAGCTTCATGAAGGCGTTGAAGGCGTCCGTGCGGAGCTGCTTCTCGTCCTTGCGCTCTTCCTCGATATCGACGATGCCAGAGGCGATCTCCTCGGGGGTCAGCGGCTCCTCGTCGGAGAACTCGTCAAAGTTCTCGGGGTCGCCCTGCTCCTTGAGGGACTCGATCTGGCGGGCGCACTCGGCATCGATCTCTTCCAGATCGGCGGCGAGCTCCTCGCGCAGGTCGTCGGCGTCGGCCTCGCGGGCCTCGTAGTCAACCTCGGTGATGATGTAGCTGGCAAAGTACAGAACCTTCTCGAGGTCCTTGGACTTGATGTCGAGCATACGGCTCATCGGGAAGCTCGTGGGGCTCTTGAAGTACCAGATGTGGGACACGGGAGCGGCGAGCTCGATGTGGCCCATGCGGTCGCGACGCACCTTAGCCGAGGTGACCTCCACGCCGCAGCGCTCGCAGACGATGCCCTTAAAGCGGATGCCCTTGTACTTGCCGCAGGAGCACTCCCAGTCCTTGGCGGGACCGAAGATCTTCTCGCAGAACAGGCCGTCCTTCTCGGGCTTGAGGGTACGGTAATTGATGGTCTCCGGCTTCTTGACCTCACCGTGCGACCAGGAACGGATCTGGTCGGCGGAGGCAAGGGAGATCTTTACCGAGTCAAAATCAGTAGCTTCGAAATCTGCCACAGTCAACTACTCCTTATCAGTGGTCGTGGCGGCGACAGCCTCGGGTGCCTCGGCGGTCTCGGCATCCTCGGCCTCGACGTCGGTGTCAACGCCGGCGAGCGCAGCCAGGTCGTCGAGAGCAGAGGTCTCCTCGGCGGTCACAGGGGCGGAGGCGTCCTCGTCGGCATCGTGCATGGGCTCGATGTCCAGCGCGAGGGAGCGGATCTCCTTGACGAGAACCTTGAAGGACTCGGGGATACCCGGGACAGGAACGTTCTCGCCCTTGACGATGGACTCGTAGGTCTTGACGCGGCCCACGGTATCGTCGGACTTGACGGTCAGGATCTCCTGCAGGGTGTAGGCAGCACCGTAAGCTTCCAGAGCCCAGACCTCCATCTCGCCGAAGCGCTGGCCGCCGAACTGGGCCTTGCCGCCCAGAGGCTGCTGGGTAACCAGGCTGTAAGGGCCGGTCGAACGGGCGTGGATCTTGTCGTCGACCATGTGGCCGAGCTTGAGGATGTAGGACGTACCCACGGTAATGGGCTCGCGGAACTCCTCGCCGGTGCGGCCGTCGAACAGACGGGTCTTGCCGCGCTCGTCAAGCTGGGTGACGAACTCGGGGCGCATGTGATCGCCAAAGGCAGCGGTGGCCTTGTTGAGCATGTTCTTGTTGGCACGACGAATGACCTCGGCGATCTCGTCCTCCTTGGCGCCGTCGAAGACGGGCGCAGCGGTGAAGAACGGACCGGGGACGTACTTGTCGGAGTCGGCCTGCTCGGTATCCCAACCGCAGGCAGCAGCCCAGCCAAGGTGGCACTCGAGCAGCTGGCCGACGTTCATACGCGAAGGAACGCCCAGCGGGTTGAGGATAACGTCGATCGGGGTACCGTCAGCCATGTAGGGCATGTCCTCGACCGGCAGAACGTTACAGATAACACCCTTGTTGCCGTGGCGGCCGG
>CABRZN010000075.1 GCA_902475445.1 uncultured Collinsella sp. | reverse complement strand
GTCGCCATCGACGCCGTCCGAGACAAGTTCGGCGACACCGCCCTATCCTTCGGCCGCCAATCCCGCTTCAACGATTAACCGCCTTTGGGCAAAAAGAAAGCCGGGCAGGTACGGAAAACCGCAACTGCCCGGCAAAATGTGCGAGGCTAGCTAAAAGCCCCGTATCAAATGAGCTACTAGAGGAGGTTGAGGGGGAGCTGGGGGGCGTCACCCCAGAGCTTTTCTAGGCGGTAGAAGTCGCGGGCTTCGGGAGTGAAGACGTGGACGACGACCGAGCCATAGTCCATGAGCATCCAGGTCTTCTGCTCGCGGCCCTCGATGGAGAACGGATTCTCGCCGCAAGCCTCGGCGACCTTCTCCTCGATCTCGTCGACAATCGAATCGACCTGGCGGTTGTTGGTACCGGTGGCAAGCACAAAGTAGTCGCACACGTCGGAAAGCTCGGTCAGGTCGAGCACCTGCACGTCCTCGCCCTTCTTGTCGTAGGCGGCCTGCGCGGCGGCGCGGGCGACATCCTCGGCGTCGACACCGCTCGCGGACAGCGAGGCGGCGGTGCGGTCGGACGTGGCAACGAAACTCTTGTGCTCCACACCTTCAAGAATCTGCTCGTCAGTCATGGTCTCGTCGGCCATGGAATACCTCTTTCTAGACACACCCGAGCTAGCGCAGCTGGGCGTAATGGTTGTAAATCGTAATAACCGTGGGATAAAGATAGCGCCCGGACTGGATCACATAGACCAGACCCTGCGCAAAACAGGAGAAGAACAACTCGTCGAGCGAGGACTTCCCCACCATCTTGCGCAGCGCATGGGCATAGTCGCCGTGGCGGTTGGGCTCGATGGCATCTGCCACAAAGACCACCATATCGAGCGGCGTCATGTCGCAGGCACCCACGGTGTGACGGTCGACAGCCTGGAAAACGGCCGGTGACAGCTCGGGAAAAAGCTGCGGAAGCTCATAGGCGGCAACAGGGCCATGCAAAAGCGGCGTCGCGGCGGAAGGAGAGCCGGCAACCTTGATGCCATAGTGAAGCGCGCGGGCCACGAGCTCGTCATCGGAAAGCACCTTGTCCCAGTCGTGAATTAAGCCGGCGGCAGCGGCATCAAAGCGGTCAACGCCGTAGACCTCGGCCAGATGAAGTGCGGTCTCGGCAACACCCAGCGAATGCACATAGCGCTTGCGCTTATCTTTCATGCGAACATCGAGCAGCTCTTGAATGCGCTTGAGCAGCGCGCGCTCATCGCCCTCAAACTGATCCTCTACCGACAACGTAGCCCCCATCACTCAAAATCTTCTTGACCCAGATCGACATACAAACTGCGCTTGCGAATGTAGCCGAGCACAGACTCGCTCGTAAGATAGCGCACGCTCATGCCGCGGGCAACTCGCTTACGAATGTTCGTCGAGCTGATCGCCAGCGCCGGAATCTGAATATAGCGCACATCGAACGGCAGCCCCGACTCTTTGATTCGGGCACGCGCCGTATCGATATCAAAACCCGGTCGCGTCGCCGCAATAAAGGTAGCAAGCTCAGCAATTCGCTCGGCATCATGCCAGGTCACAATTTCGATAATCGCGTCGGCGCCCGTAATAAAGTAGAGTTTTACCTGCGGCGGGTAAAAGTCGCGAAGGGCATGAAGCGTATCGGCCGTATAGGTTACGCCCGGACGGTCGATCTCGAACCGGCTCGCCAAAAAGGCCGGGTTCGCGGCGGTGGCGAGGACCGTCATGGCATAACGGTCCTCGGCAGGCGTCACCGGCTTGTCAAGCTTAAAGGCGGGAGAGCCCGCCGGCATAAAGAGCACAGCGTCCAAGTCGAGCGACTCGCGCGCCTGCTCGGCAGTCACCAGGTGCCCGTAATGAATCGGGTCGAATGTGCCGCCCATAATGCCAAGCCGAAACTCTTTGCCCTCTTTTATGGGCAGCTCGGGCAAACCGATTCCACCGCGCAGCGACATGGCTTACTCGCCCTCCGAGGTCTCGGCATCGTCCGCGACATCCGCCGCATCGACAACCTCGACGCCCTCATCCGCAACGTCGGCCACGTCAATGGCCTCAACGGCAACGTCCTCGCCAGCGTCCTCGAGCTCCTCGTACTCCGAGAAGTCCTCAGCGCCCTCAAAGTCAAAGGCACGCTGGCAAATGCGGACCTCGTCGCCCGCACGGCAACCGGCCTTCTCGAGCGCGTCGTCAACTCCCATACGAGCAAACTTATGCTGCAGGTAGATGACGGCTTCCTCGTTTTCCCAATCGGTCTGGATGACCATGCGCTCAATCGCGCGACCAACCACACGGAAGGCACCGGGCTCTTCCTGGACAATGCGGAAACGCTTCTCGCGCTGCAGACGGCGGCGCTCCCACTCCTCGTCGCGAAGATCGACCGGCTCAGCGGAGACCGCCAACTCGGCACGCAGCTTAGCCACCTGCTCGCCCACGGCAAGCATCAGCGTGTTGAGGCCGGCGCCCGTCACGGCGGACACGGCAAAGAACATATGTCCATCGTCGAGCGCGGCGCGCTTGAGGTCGGCAATCTTGTCGGCCGTGCCCGGCGCATCGCACTTGTTAGCGACGACGATCTGCGGACGCTCCGAAAGCTCGGCGCCATACTGCTCGAGCTCACGGTTGATGATGCGGTAATCCTCAACCGGGTCGCGATCCTCAAAACCGCCCGTCATGTCGACGACATGCATGATCAGCGCCGTACGCTCAATGTGGCGCAGGAACTGGTGGCCCAGGCCCTTGCCCTCGCTCGCGCCCTCGATCAAACCAGGAACGTCGGCAACGACGTAAGAATACTCACCGGCACGCACCATGCCGAGGTTCGGCACGAGCGTGGTAAACGGATAGTCGGCGATCTTGGGACGGGCGGCACTCATGCGCGCGATGAGCGAAGACTTACCCACCGAGGGAAAGCCCACGAGCGCAGCATCGGCCATAAGCTTCATCTCGAGCTCAATCCAATGCTCCTCGGCCGGTTCGCCCAGCTGAGCGAACGCGGGCGCGCGGCGCACCGACGTCACAAAGTGCGTGTTGCCCAGGCCACCGGCACCGCCGGGCGCCACGACAACGCGCTCGCCATCATGCACCAGATCGGCAATCTCGAACATCGGGGTCTGCGTCTCGGGGTCGAGCTCGCGCACCACGGTACCCATGGGAACCTTAAGAATAAGGTCCTCGCCGCTCTTACCGTTACGACGGGCACCCTGCCCGTGCGTGCCGCGTTCGGCGCGGAAGTGATGCTTAAAGCGGTAATCGATCAACGAAGACAGCTGAGCATCGGCCTGGATGACGACATTGCCGCCACGACCGCCGTCGCCGCCATCGGGGCCGCCCTTGGGGACAAATGCCTCGCGCCTAAACGACATGCATCCGGCTCCGCCGTCGCCGCCGCACACGTTAATGCGGCTGATATCGGTGAACTGTGACAACAGAATCGCCTCCTACAAAAAGAGGGAGACCCTTGAATCCTAAAACTCAAGTGCCTCCCACATATGTGCTCTATGAAGGGTGAATTACGCGTTCGCGAGCGGGCGTACGCTGACCCTGTGCTTGATACCCTTGTGGAACTCAACGGTACCGTCGACCAGCGCGAACAGCGTGTCGTCCTTGCCACGGCCAACGTTCTCACCCGGGTGGATGTGAGTGCCGTGCTGACGGACGAGAATCGTGCCCGTGGTTACCGTCTGGCCGGCATAGCGCTTCGTGCCAAGGCGCTGACCGCGGGAGTCACGGCCATTACGGGAGGAACCGAGTCCTTTTTTGTGTGCCATTGTGTATACCTACTCTTTCGTTACGAGTGTAATCTACTCGGCGACGGGAGCCTCGGCAACAGCCTCGGCCTCTGCCTTGACAGCCTTCTTGGCGCGGGACGTAGCCTGGACCTTCACGATCTTCAGCTTGGTGAGCTGCTGACGGTGACCCTTCAGACGACGATAGCGCTTACGCTTGTGGAACTTGAAGACCAGCTGCTTCTCGCCCTTGAACTGCTCAACGATCTGAGCGGTAACCTTGGCCTTGGCCAGCTTGTCGGGATCGGTGACGATCTTCTTACCATCGTTGAGGAAGATGACCGGCAGGGTGACCTTGTCGCCCTCATTGCCCTCGATCTTCTCGACGGTGATGACATCGTCGGTGGCGACCTTGTACTGCTTGCCGCCCGTGTTAACGATTGCGTACATGTTTACTTGCCCTTCATGCATCAGTTAGTGCAACAGCCGAATATAGTAGCAGGCGAAAATACCCCCGTCAACGAGTATGTGGAGCAAATCCACAAGTTCGCACAGGTATGGGGCTGACGAGTCGGCCCTCGTCGTCCTCGCATGCTTGATTCTGACGCTCGACATCGTAGGAGCAGATGGTCACGAGGTCTTGCATACCGGTGGAAACAATAGGTGCATCCACGCCCGGGGTCAAGCCCTGCAACAAAACATCAGCAGCAGAAAGCAAAATTTCCGGACGCATTGAGCCCTCGTTGTCGGCATGGGTGTCGAGCATGAGCACCAAATGGTCCGGGCGCTCCCCCGCCGTGAGCTCATAGCCAACGAGCGTGTGATCCAAATCCAAGCGCTTGCTCTTTTTGCCGCGCGCGTAGTCGATGCCGTGGCCCGCGCGCAGCGTGTCGATCGCACGACGCACCTCGTCGGCGCTTACGGGCGCCTCGGGATCCAAGTGCAAATCAATGCGATACGACAAGCGCGTGAGCTGCGCCGTCAACGCCGGCGTGCGCACGTCGATGTACGCTGCCTCAATGGGTGCCAGATCGGCCGGAGACGCCGCAGCCAGACGCCCAAACGCCTCGTCGAGCGCCACAAACTCGGTCATAAACAGGTCATACCACTCGCAGGTCGACGACGTACCCACCGGTAGTGCCGAAGAGAAGCCCACGCGCATGTGCGGAGAGAAGCCCTGCGTGACGGCATAGGGAAGTCCCGCACGGCGCACGATGCGCTCAATGGTATGGATTACTTCGAGATGGCCCAGGTACTTAAGGCGATCACGCTTGTCATAGCGAACACGAAGCCTAAAGAGCGTGGGGTTGTCGGTCAGGCGCTCACTCATGCGCGATCACCCATCAATACATTCTTGGCGTGGAGCGTGGGGCAGATTCCGCAGCCGGTGCACGACGTGCGAGTGCAGTCGGGAGTCGTGACACCCTCGAGCGAGCGACGGTACTCGCGCTCGAGGAAGCCGCGCGTGCAGCCGGGGCTCACGTGCTCCCACGGCAGGCGCCAGTCCAACTCGTAGGGCAGGTGCACGAGCTCATTGAGGTCGATGCCGTTTTTGGCAGCAGCCTCCTTCCAGTTATCGAGCGAGAAATGCTCTACCCAGGCGTCAAAGCGAGAGCCCGCGCGCCAAGCATCGATGATGACGGGCGTCATGTCACGCCCGGCGCGGGACAGCGCGGCCTCGATGAGCGAGGTCTCGGCATCGTGGTAATGCACGCGGACGGCACGGTTGCGAACGCTCGTGATAAGCAGCTTCTGGCGACGCTTGACGTCGTCGTAGTCGAGCTGCGGGCACCACTGGAACGGCGTGGCAGCCTTGGGGATAAACACCGAAACCGAGATGGACACCGAGATCGAGCCGCGACGAGCCTTGGGCACCACGGAACGACCGAGCTCCAGCACGTGATCGGCCAGATTGGCGATGGCCACGATGTCCTCGTCGCGCTCGCCGGGAAGGCCCATCATAAAGTAGAGCTTCATGCGGTTCCAGCCGGCCTCGAAGGCCGCCTTGGCCGCACGGTCCAGGTCCTCCTCGGTCACGTTCTTGTTAATGATGTCGCGCATGCGCTGGCTGCCGGCCTCGGGTGCGAACGTCAGGCCGCCCTTCTTTTCGCCGGCGACCGACTCGGCCATATCCACGCCAAATGAATCCAGGCGCTGCGACGGAATAGACACGCGAATACCCGTATCCTCCAGGCGACGGTTGAGCCTGCCGAGCACGTCACGAATGCAGGAGTGGTCGGTCGTGGAGAGCGAGGTCAGCGACACCTCGTCATAGCCGGTCTTTTCCAGACCCTGAATCACCGACGAGACGATCTGGTCGGCCGAGCGCTCGCGCACCGGGCGATAGGTCATGCCGGCCTGGCAAAAACGACAGCCGCGGGCGCAGCCGCGCAGGATCTCGATAGACAGGCGGTCGTGGACCAGCTGCGCATAGGGCACGCACGACTGCGACAGCGGATTTGTGGCGCCGAAATCCTCGACGACGCGCTTGTAGACCACGGTCGGCGCATCCTTGCCCTCACGCGGCACGGTGTAGCCATGCGGCGAGCAGGGCTCGTCGTGACGAACCTCATAGAGCGACGGCACGTAGTTGCCGGCAATGGATGCAAGCTGCTCGACAATCTGCGCGCGCGGGACCCCTTCGTCACGCAGGCGGCGATGCAGCTGGCAGGTCTCGAGCAGCGATTCCTCGCCCTCACCGATGAGGATGGCATCGAAGAAGGCCGCGTACGGCTCGGGGTTGTACACCGAGGGGCCGCCGGCGATGATGATGGGGTCGTCTTCACCTCGGTCGGCCGCTAACAGCGGAATGCCAGCGAGGTCGAGTGCCTCGAGGAAGTTCGTCACCGCCATCTCGTGCGGCACATGCAGGCCGACGATATCAAACGAAGCGACCGGCGCTGCACCCTCGAGCGAGAGCAGCGGAATGCCCGCCTCGCGCATGGCGTCACCCATATCAGGCCACGGCACATAGCCACGCTCGCAGGAGATGCCCTCGGCCTGGTTAAGAATGTTGTAGAGGATGGCGATGCCCTGGTTGGGCAGACCAACCTCGTACACATCCGGATAGATCAGGCAGCAACGGTAGTCGGCATCGGCCTTGGAAAGCGTGCCCCACTCGTGATCGATATAGCGGCTCGGCTTCTCGACCTTGGCGAGCAACGGCTCAATTAAATGAAAACAATCTTGGTACGGAACGCGCAACGGAAAACCCCTAAGCAGCGAGATCTGATGCGTCTTGGTAGGACGCCATAGGACGGGTAGCGCCCGCGACCGTGGTCACCAGATCGCGAACGCGGGAGAACGTGGCAGTAACCACCTCGTTGGCACGACTGTAGTCGACATCGCGCTCGTAGAGCGAAACGAGCGCACGGCCCATGCCATAGGTGCCCGCAGCAGCAGTGAGCGCCTTAACGGCAAACCCAATATGCGGCGTCTGCTTGACGAGCGCGCGGGTGACCGCGCGGATCACAAGACCGCCGGCAAGCACGCCAGCGACCTCGTAGCCGCGCTCAGGCTTAATGCCGCGTCCAAAGACGGCAGCGAGCTCAAAGAGCATGCCCACCTGCGCCAGCGCCATAACGGGATAATCGGCGCCCGGCAAAAACACCAGCGCACCGGTCGCCATATTGGTGAGCGCGCACGAGGTGATGATACGATTGGCCGCCGCGATGCGCATGAAGGCAAAGTTCGCCGCAAAAGCCGTTTCCTTTTCGGTGCGATCGAGAATCCAGCGGGCAAGCGTCTCGAGCAGATACGTCTTATCGGTTGCCGCCACCACGCCGAGCATGGGCGTGGACTCCTCGATAAACGGCACCTCCACAGCAGACTCGGCAAGCACGCACACGGGCGCGCCGGCGATCACGAGCTCCTGCACGGCACTCTCCAGGCGGTCGGAACCACACGAGAGCACCAGTACCACATCGGTATCGGTCTTTGGAGCAATTCGCTCCTCCCCCAGACGCTCGACGCGCACAATGCCCGAGGTCGTCTGCGGCACAAAGGCGTCACGCACCGTCTCAGCAAGAAAGCGCGAGGCGGACGAATCCAGATAGACCGAGACGCGCACCGGCGTATCGGAATCCTTCTTAACGGACGCGCCCATCTTAAAAGCGCGGGTCAGCTTATCTACGGGAATTTTCATAGCAAACCCCTCCAGCGGTTACGCGGCGCCAGAACGATGCCGCCATATGGATTGTACGATACCCACCGTCAGCAGCTGAATCATCATCGAAGACGAACCGAAGCTAATAAACGGTAGCGGAATACCGGTAATCGGCATCATGCCGATGCACATGCCGATGTTTTCGAAGGTCTGGAACGCCCACATGCCAACGATGCCCACACACGAAAGACGCAAGAACAGCGACTCACACTTAAAGGCGACGCGAATCGTAGAAAAGATCAGCAGCACGTAGAGGCACAGGAGCAAAAAGGAACCGCAAAAGCCAAAGGTCTCGGACAGGAAGGCGAAGACGAAGTCGGTGTGGAACTCAGGCAGAAAGCCGCCGGCCGACTGCGTCGCATGGCCCAAGCCCTTACCAAAGAAGCCGCCCGAGCCAACGGCGATAAGCGACTGCTGCAGGTTGTAGGCATCGTCCGAATCGGCATTATCGGGGTCGATAAAGACCGTCAGACGGTTCATCTGATACTGCTTGATGAGCACATCGTGGCCGAGCAACGAATCAAAGACCGAATCGAGCGCCAGGACGAGGGCCACCAGGCCCACGAGCAGGGCTAGGGTCGACAGCACCCATTCGCGACGTGCACCGCTCATGCAGATGACGATAGCGCCCGACACCAGCACGACCAGACCCGAGCCCAGGTCGCCCATGGCGACGACGGCCAAAAACGGGATGGACAGCATGCCGCAGAGCTTGACGTAGTCGCGAACGGTATCGATGCGGCCGTTATACTGCGAGCCAAGCGTGGCGATAAAGAAGATGGTGATGAGCTTGGCAAGCTCAACCGGCTGGAATGTCAAGCCGATACCGGGAATCTTGATCCAGCCCGTCATGCCCAGACCGCCCGTATAGGACAGACCCGGAATCTTGGGCGAGAAGATCACGATCAGGTCGATGACGAGCAACGCCGTCGAGAAATTGGAAATACCGCGCAGGTCGGTACGCCAGACCAGCACCGCCAGCATCGCCCCGATACCAATTCCCAGCAGATGGCGTGAGAACGAAGCATCGGCCTTAAACTGGGAAGCCGACCAGATAATGATGGCACCGTAGGCGACGAGCGCCACTGTAGCCAAAAGCACACCTATATGCACCTTTTGGCGAAACGTGCCGCGCGAGGCCGAAAGTTGCTTGTTGACACGGTCCAGGCTGCTGCGAGAGCCGGTCTTGGTTGAACGGAACAGATCCGCCGGAGAAAAATCCATCGCAACCTCCTATCGAACCGAAGAATCGCCCGAGGCCGAAGAGGTATCGGGCTCGTCATAAATCACGCCGAGCACATCGCGCACGACATGCATCGCGGTATCTGAGCCACCGCCGCCCTGCTCCAGGACAGTAGCGATGACATACTTGGGATCATCGGCCGGCGCATAGGCGCAAAACCACGCGTATTCGTCCTCGCCGCTTTTCTCGCCCGTGCCCGACTTGCCGTATACCTGCGGCGTCAGGGTGCCAAAGTGAGCCGCCAAGGACGTCGATGCCGTGTAAATCACGTCGTGCATGCCGTTGCGAACAAGAGCCAAATCCGAATCGCTGTTGATCTTGGCCTCCAGGCGCTTCTTCTTGCCCTTGCCGTTGTACTTATAGGCATCGCCGTCGCCATCGCGCGACACGGCAGACAAAAACACGTGAGGCACGTACTGCTTACCGCCGTTGGCAAGGCCCATGTAGGCGCATGCCATCTGCAGAGGCGTCACCAAAATGTCGCCCTGGCCGATGGCGATGTTGGTCATATCGCCGGCATTCCACTTGCGGTCTTCGGCAGAGGCGTCGGTAAAGTACGACTCTTTCCACTCGGCATCGGGAATACGGCCCGCGCCCTCACTCGGCAGATCGATACCGCAGGTCTTGCCTAGGCCCCAGCGACGAAAGACCTCCTGCAGCCCCTCGGAATGTTGCTCGTCATAAAAGAACGCCTTGCCCATGTCGTAGAAGACGGGGTCGCACGAGTTGGCGATACCCGACTGCAGCGTCATGGTGCCGTGGCCGGAATGCAGCCAGCAGT
>CABRZN010000074.1 GCA_902475445.1 uncultured Collinsella sp. | reverse complement strand
TCTCGGGCATGGTGATGATCACCTTGTAGCCGCGAGCCGCCGCCACCGAGGCGATGCCGACGCCGGTATTGCCGCTCGTGGGCTCGATGATGGTGTAGTCGCCGCCGCGCACGAGCTTGCCGGCCTTCTCGGCCTCGTCGATCATGTTCTTGGCGACGCGGTCTTTGACGGACCCGGCGGGGTTGAAGTATTCCAGCTTGACGAGCACGCGGGCCTTGAGGTCCTCATCGGCCTCAAAGTGAGTGAGCTCCAGAAGCGGGGTGTGGCCGATAAGCTGATCGATGGACGTATAAACATTGCTCATGGTGAACCTCCAAAGTGTTCAAATGACTGGATACCGTGTGGTTTTACGGTGTGTGTGGCAGCGAAACCCACAAACCTTATAGGTTGTTCGTTTTGCTGTTGGCAAGCATAGTAGACAGTAAAGCCTAGTAACGCAATAGGAAATAGAAGATTATTACGAGTCGATTAACCATCTTGACGGGAATAGGTATTTTCAAAACCAATTTTTCGGCTAGAATTTCTACGAATTAAAAGACCGAAAGGCAGCTATATATATGTTGGTTTCCACAAAGGGCAGATATGCCCTGCGCGTTATGGTCGACCTGGCCGAGCATCAGGCGACAGGCCGTATCCCGCTTAAAGAGATTGCGGCGCGTCAGGGTATTTCGGAGAAGTACCTCGAGAATATTCTGGCTACGCTCGTGCGCGCCAACATGCTCTCGGGCATGCGCGGCAAGGGCGGCGGCTATGTGCTCACGCGCCCGCCCGAGCAGTACACGGTGGGCGAGATCTTGCGCCTGACCGAAGGCAGCCTGGCACCGGTCGCATGCCTGGACGGCGACTGCAAGGGCTGCTCGCGTTCGGATGAGTGCCCCACGCTCGACGTGTGGAAGAACCTGGACAAGCTTATCAACGACTACCTCGACGGTGTGACGCTCGATCAACTTGTCGCTCCCAACGAAGGCTACGATTACGTCATCTAACCCATACCTGCCATGTGGGGACGGGGTGGAAATGGCAGATTCTCTCGCCCTTTGAGACTTGGCAAATAAGAAGGCCGCCCATTTTTGTGATGGGCGGCCTTCGTTTTGGGCTGTTGAGACGGGCGCGGCCGGAATGGCCGTTTTAGCCCTCGGCGATGCTGTCGAGGATGCTGCGCATGATGGACACCAGGATGCTGCCCATAAAGGCCGATCCAAAGCTGGCGATGGAGATACCCGCGCCCAGCAGATTGACCGACAGATAGCTGGCCAGCTCGAGCATAAAGCTGTTGACTACGAGCTGAAAAATACCCAGCGTAATGATCGTGAGCGGCAGCGAGATAACCGTCAGAAACGGCTTGACGAGCGAATCGACGATGTTCAGGAACAGTCCCACGAAGGCGAAACAGACCCAGGCCTCGGCAAAACCGAAGGGCTGGATGCCGGGGACGAGGAACGTGGCAATCGCGATGGCGATCGAGGTAAAGAGCCAGTTAAGCATAAAGCGCATGGTGTGAATCCTTTCTTGCGCAGGGTGCGTCGGTGTCGCGTGAAGCGGTTTGCTGCGGCGGCTTGGACGGCCGCTCGGGTGTGCCGCCTTGTTCGGCCGCCTATTGTCTCAGATATTCGTGGAGCTTACGTGCGCATTCGGTTTCAAAACGGCGTTCGTCCTGAAAAACGCGCCGCTGGCAGAGAGTCTTGTCGCTTTAGTTTGGTGGTGTGCTACACTGCTACGGGCAAAAGCCACAGGCGTTGCCCTATTGCATAGAACGGGCGAACGATGCCCGATGTCAGTATCAACTTCGATGCCTTATGGCGGGTTTGGCGGTGATCGATGAATATCGAGAACATGTTTGACAAGCCTGATGTCAAGCAGCTGGTCCACGCATTTAGTCTTTTGGATGACGAGAAGGATATCCAGGCGTTTTTGACCGATATCTGCACGCCGCGCGAGATCTGCGATCTTTCGCAACGTCTGCAGGTTGCGCGTTATCTGGATGAGGGCGAGCCTTATGTTGAGGTTCAGGCCCGCACCGGCGCTTCGTCCACTACGGTGAGCCGCGTGTCCAAGGCACTCAACGGCGAGTACGGCGGCTATCGCAAGATCCTCATCAAGCTGGAGGATGGCGAGTAGGCCAGCGGCAACAAACGAATTGCGCAGAACCGTCCCTTCGGGGGCGGTTTTTTGATCCTTTGGGGACGGAGGAAAACGGATCACTGGGTTAGACTGACCTCCTCGGTGATCCATTTTCCTCTGTCTCCAAGGGGTCAAATCTGTTGGCGTGGGGCAAATCTGTCCGCGCGGGCGGGTAGGATGGAAGCATTGAATATTGCGAACGGTTTGAGTGGAGGACCATGCCTGTTCGAATCTATACCACCAACGCCGGCGCGGATTTGAGCGATGCCGAGGCGACGCTGCTTGCCGACCTTATTGCCCGCCACGGGCGTGCCGTGCTGCTGGCGCCAACGTGTGCCGAGCTCGACCTGTGCCGTCATGATGCGGCGGAAGCCGGCGTTTCGCTGGGTATTGACTACAAGACGCCTACATCGTGGCTTCGCTCGCTTTGGGAGCTTTTGGGCGACGGGCGCGGTTTCGTCGACAACCTGCAGCGCCAGATGCTGTTTTCGGACATGGTAGCGCGCCTCGACGACGCCGACCTGCAGCCGCTTTCGCGCAGCCAGGGCACGGTGCGTATGCTCGCGCGTATGGCTCGCGATGTGCTGCCGGGTGTGGCAGGGACAGGCACCGAGCGTTGCTGCGACAACGTTTGCAAGCCCAAGCCCAAAAGCGACGCCGAGGCTCGCGTGTTTGAACTTTTGTGCGCCTATGCGCGCGGTTTGGACCGTCGAGATATGGTCGAGCCCTGCGAGGCGGCTGACATTATGGCCGGCGCTTTGGCCGACAACCTGCCGGGGTGCGCCCGCGCCGTTTGCGTGCGCGGCGTCACGTCATTTACGTATAGCCTGCTCGAGCTGCTGTCCGCCGTGGCAAACAACGGGGGAGAGGTTGTCGTGCTGCTTGCCCGCGAGCAAGCGGCGATGCGCGAGGAGCTTGCCGCGGCATTTGATGTCCGCGGTGTGCTGTTTGAGATCGCGCCGCTGGGGGAGGGCGCCGCCGCGCCCCAGACTGCCTCCAAGTCCGCTGCTCAGCCTGCCTTTATTGAGGTCGCCGGCCCCCATGCCCGTGCCCATGCTTATGCGGACGTCATCGATAAGTTGGTGAAAGCGCACAAGGAGTCCAAGGACGATAAAGTTGCTGCCAACACCCGCCGACCCGTACGCGTGCTCGTTGTTTCTGCCCGGGCACCCCAGCTGTTCGGCGAGCTTGCCGCTCGTTTGGCGGCGCGCCACGTTGCTGCCGAGACGGCCGAGTTCACGGCGTTTTCCCAATCCATTGCGGGCAGGCAGTTCACGGCGCTCGCCAACCTGATCGAGCGTATGAAGGCCGCCGACGAAGGGGCAGCTTCTAAGACTGAGTGGTGGCCCGCTCCGGAGCTTACCGACTGGATTTACAGCCCGCTTTCGGGTGCCGACGCCGCCAGCGCGCGCACGTTCGACAAGAATATGCGACTGTCGCGCAGCAAGACCACTGCGGGCGTCAAGAGCCTGCTGCAGAGCGTGCAGGGCCAGGTGAGGGGCGCGCGTAAAGCGGCGAGCGACGAGAACTGGTTTAAGAACGTGCCGTGCGTGATCTCGGACGTGTTCCAGGCGCTGTGGCGCGACAAACCCGTGACGGCGCTCAAGGCCATGCTTGCCGTTGCCGAGGCACTGCACGATCGCGCACTTGGCGGTCTCGACGGTCAGGCCCGTCGCCAGGCGGAGGTGGCCCTGCTGCGCCACGTCATCGACATCCTTATGAATGGCGCCCGTGCGCTCGACGTGTCGCAGGCCGCGACCGTGCCCGTGCTCGATGACATTCGCACCAAGGTGGACAAGCGTAGCGCCGCCTACGATTACGAGACCTACGAGGTTGACCGTGCGCCACGCGCCCAGGTTCGCTTTGCTTCGCTTGCCGATGCGGCGGCCCTGCGCCCCGGCAGCTACGATGCCGTGCTGTTTGCCGACGTCGACCTGGACAGTTATCCGCTCTCACATGAGGAGGGCCCGCTGGCAACGCTGACGGCAGAGTTAGATCGCAGCGGTGTGACGCTTGAGCCTGCGGCCTTGCTGCGCGCACGCTTTGGCCGCGCGATACAAGCGTCGCGTGGTCCGGTTGCGCTTGCCCGCGTGACGCACGATCGCCAGGCGCGCGAGTGCTACCCGGCTGCCGTGTGGACCGAGTTGCGGGCGCATGCCGAGGCCACTAACGATGCTAAGGCCGCTGACGCCGACAAGGCCGCTGACGCCGACAAGGCCGCTGACGACGCTAAGGCCGTTGGCGCCGACAAGGCGAAGTGCGTGGGTGAGGGCGATATCGTAAGGGACTTCGATCCCGCGGCAGGCGAAGGTCTTAGGCGCGAGCGCGTGACCTGCGAAGCTCCTCAGCATCTGAGCGATGAAGCCATTCCGTATCTGGTCCTGCGCCGTCGCGATGGCGAGGGCGAGGATGCGCCGCTGGTGCCGCGCCTGACGTCTGCCTCGCAGATCGAGGCCTATTCGACCTGCCCGCTATGCTGGTTCGTCTCGTACCGCGTGAAGCCCCAATCGATCGACGCTGGCTTTGGCAATATGGAGAAGGGCAACTTTGTCCACGACGTGCTGGAGCACCTGCATGCTCGTTTGCCGCAGGAAGGCATGGAACGCGTGACGCCCATGAACCTTCCGCGTGCGCAGGAGCTGCTGCGCGAGGTCTTCGACGAGACCTTGGCCGAGCACGCCGGCAAGCGCGGTACCGAGGGCCCGCTCGTGCCGCTCTCTCCGGTGGAGGAGCGCCAGGTGGCCGAGATCTTGCCACAGCTGGAGGGCGTGCTCGCCTATGAGTCCGAGGCACTTGCGCCCTTTGTTCCGCGCTATCTGGAGTTTGCGTTTAACGAGCTTAAGGTCGAGTATGCCGGCTGGCCGCTCGGCGGGCGTATCGACCGCGTGGACGTGGATGCCGAGAACCGTGCCGTGGTGATCGACTACAAACACCGTTCGGGCGTCGAGGAGTATAAGCTCGCCGACCCCACGGTGTTCGACGAGAAGACGGGCGCAGTGCCCGCCGACGACCCGCGTTGGTTGCCGCCGCATACCCAGACGCTCATCTACGCGCAGGCCATGCGGCGGGCGCTGGACTTGAACACGCGCGCGGCGCTCTACTTTTCGACCAAGGGCGGCAAGCCGGCGCTGCGCGGCGCCGCGAGCGACGAGCTGCTCGAGGAAGAGCGCGGTGACGGTCGCATTCCGGGCCTAAAGAAAGGCTTTCCCGGCGAGGGCGGCAACATGGACTTCGATGCGCTGCTCGACCGCGTGGAAGCTGGCATTGCCGAGCGCCTGCGCGAGCTCGAGGCAGGCAACGTTGCTGCCGTCGATCCGACGTCGGCTCAGGCCGCGCACGCGCGCTGCTCGTATAACCACGAAGGAACGTTTGTAAGGAGGGGCGTGTAGACCATGGATCTTTCGACTTTGATGCCGCAACAGCTGCAAGTCGTCAAAACGCTCGACCGCCCGTTGTTTGTCTCGGCGGGCGCCGGTTCGGGCAAGACCTTCACCCTCACGCGCCGTATCGTCTACGCGCTCTCGCCCGAATCCGGTCCGTTCGTTGAGCATCTGGACCAAGTGCTCGCCATTACCTTTACCAAGGACGCCGCGGCCGAGATCCGCGACCGTGTGCGCCGTGCGCTTATCGAAGAGGGCATGGACGAGGAAGCTCTGACGGTTGACGATGCCTGGATTTCGACCATCCACGGCATGTGTTCGCGTATCCTGCGCGCGCATGCGCTGGAGCTGGGCATCGACCCCGAATTTACGGTGCTCACCGATACCGATGAGCTTATGGATCAGGCTGTCGAGCATGTGCTGGGCCGTGCGACGGCGCCCGATGCCGCCCCCGAGCTTGCCGCTTCGCTCAAAGCCCTCTATGCCTGGTATCCCATGGCGGGCGAGGGCGGTCCCTTTGGCGGCGGCACCACCATCAAGGGCTTGGTGCGCGACCTGCTGGAGCTTTCGAGCCAGCTGCCGGGTGGTATGGACGACGTGTGCGTGCTTCGCGGCTGCTCCGATACCTCGGCACTTGCCGATGCCTATCGTGCGGCGCTCGGCGCGAGCAAGGCCGCGACCGAGAAGGCACAGGTGGCGCTCGAGGCCATCGACGTGTTCGAGGCGAGCGACAAGACCATGACGGATGTGGCGCGGCTCATGATGTCGTGCGGCATGCCGCGCGCGAGCAAGATGTTCCCTAAGGAGAACGTCGAGCTGCTCAAGGCAGAGGCTGCCGACACGTTTGTCAACATTGTGCTGGCTTGCGGCGACCCGGCGCTCGATGCGCTGACGGGGCTCGCCCGTGCCGTGGAGGCGGAGTACCGCGCGCTCAAGGCCGACCAGTCCGCGCTCGATAACAACGATCTGCTGCGCATGGCATACGAGGCGCTGCGCGACTATCCCGCCATCCGAGCCGCCTACGAGGGCCGCTTTAAGATGGTCATGATCGATGAGTTCCAGGACACCGACCAGATGCAGGTCGATCTGATTCGCTACCTGACGGGTGCGGGCGAGCGTGCACTGTGCACCGTGGGCGACGCGCAGCAGTCGATCTATCGCTTCCGTGGTGCCGAGGTCGAGGTCTTCCGCCGCCAGGAGCGCAAAGTGGGCGCTTCGGGCGCGGCGGCTGCCGGTGCTCCGGGCGTCGTCCTCGCTTCGTCCGGGGTGTCGGCTTCGTCCGGGGCACCCGCCGGCGAGCTCGTCAAGCTCGTGCGCAACTTCCGCAGTCACGACGAGGTCCTGCGCTACGTGGCGCGTGTCTTTGACGGCGATACCGGTGGCCTTATGCAGGGCTTTTTGGATCTTGAGCCGAGTGATGAGCGCGAAGACAAGCTCAGGGCAGAGGCCTCGCGCCGCCAGGCGCTGCTCGTTGCCGGCGGCAGTACGCAGGAGCGCACGCAGGCGAAAGCTCGTGCGATTGCCGAGCGTTTCCGTGCGCTTGCCGATAAAAAACAGCCTCAGGGCGATATGGTGTTGCTGCTGGGCCGTATGACCAATGCCGACGTCTATGCCCAAGCGTTCCGCGACCAGGGACTCGACTGCGTCATCGCGGGCGGCTCGGTTTTTGCCCAGGCTGCCGAGGTGCAGACGATTCGCGCTCTGGTGTGCGCGCTTGCCAACCCGGCGGACACGGCGCAGGGCCTTATGCCCCTGCTGGCCTCACCGATGTTTGCCCTGGGCGCCCAGGAGTTTCTGGCGCTGGCGACCAAGCTCGATGAAGGGACGGGGGAGACCTCGCGTCGCAACATCGATGCGGGCATCATGAGCGACTGCGACGTGCCCGGCCTGCAGGATTTGCCGCTGCTGACGCGTGCCCGCGAGGTGCTGCGCTATGCGTTCCGTCGCGTGGGCCGTGATTCGTTTGCCGTTATCGCTCGCGATGTGGTCAACGCCTCGGGCTGGTTCGTGCGCCTGGCGCAGCGTGGCCCCGAGGGCAAGGCCATTGCCGCTAACGTGCTCAAAGCGCTCGATGCCGTGGCCGAGGCAGAGGCCGAGTTCGGCAACTCACCGCGCTCCATTGCGCTCGCCTTCGATCGCTTCTTGGCGGGCAAGGAGGCGCCGGGTGCGCTCAACGAGGAGGGCAACGGCGCGGTGCGCATCATGACGGTGCATGCGTCCAAGGGTCTGGAGTATCCGGTCGTGGCGGTTTCCGAGTGCTTTGGCGTACGTAAGTCGACCGGAGCTGCCCAGATGGGGCGTGTCGAGGGCGGTGCGCAGGTTGTGGCACTACCGGCACGCTTTGATGGCGTTAAGCTCGCCGACGGGACCTTCGTCAAGGGCGACGACGTCAAAAAGCAGTTTGAGCACGCATTTAAGGGCAAGGGCACGTCGCTGTGGCTTTCGCCGGAACTTATGGACGATGTCTGTGCGACGGGTTCTCCCGCCGAGGCATTTGTGCGCCTGCGCAACGATGACCTGCAGCTCTCGCTCGAGGAGCGGGCCCGCTTGCTCTACGTCGCCATGACGCGTGCGCGCGAGCTCGTGATTCTGGCGATGGACGTCGCCGTGAGCCGCGGCAAGGTGCCGGCGCCGACCTTCGATGTCGAGACGGATCTGACCTACGACGTGCTGCGCCGCATCCTGCCGACCGACAGCCTGGACATGCCGCAGCTCGATAGCGACCGTTTGGTGTTCGACAACTCCAAGCCGGGCGACTACGAGCTCATCTCGCTGGCGGACTTTACGTTTGGCGAGCAGACGTTTGAGGTCAACGCTTCGCTGGATGTCGAGGGCAGGCTTGTCCGCGGCGATGCGGAGCCGGAGGGTGCCGGTGCGGATGCCCACGCCGCTGTTCCCGGTCCTGCCGACCCCGAGCCCGATGCGTTTGAGCTCGTGTATCCCCAGGCGGTGGGCGTGCGCATGGGCACCTGCCCGTATCTGGCGCGCGATTCGTACAGCTACTCGTCAATTGCCGCGGCGCTGCATGCCGAGTCCGAGGACCGAGCCGCCGAGGCGCATGTGCCCATGGACGAGGCTGGCGATGATGCGGAGTCGGATGGTTCCGAGATGACGGATGCAGACGTGGCCGCCGTTGAGCCCGCCGGCAACCCCATGGCGCTGGGCTCGGCGTTCCATGCCGCCTGCCAGTGGCTGATCGAGATGGGTGCCAATGAGCTGCCCGCCGAGCGTGCCGACGCCCTGGCTCGCCTGTGGCGCCTAACGCCGGAGCAGCGCGAACGCTTCGACGTTGCCCTGGACCGCTGGCTCAAGTCGGCGGTCCGTGCCGAGCTGCTTGCCTGGCCGTGCGTTCGCGCCGAGGTGCCGTTCTTTTCGCTGGGCTGCGAGGACGAGGACATCGCCCGCTACGGCGCATATGCCGAGGGCGCTATCGATGCCTTGGCAACCGACCC
Source organism: uncultured Collinsella sp. (assembly GCA_902475445.1). GTDB lineage: Bacteria > Actinomycetota > Coriobacteriia > Coriobacteriales > Coriobacteriaceae > Collinsella. Next base: position 1,080 of record CABRZN010000074.1, on the reverse strand, counting down.
GGCCGATCCGTCGCACGCGCTGGTCATCGACTACAAGACGGGCGGCACACCGGACGAGACGCCGGAACAGCTGCAGGAGAAGCACGCCCTGCAGGCGCGCGTCTACGCTGATGTTTTGCACAAGGCGGGCTTTGAGGCCGTGACCGTCAAGTTCGTCCGCGTGGAGCAAGTCGACCTCGCCAACCCGTGCGAGCCTCAGGTGGTCACCTACAGCCGCTAGCCCTCAATAACTTGCGGTGGAATACGGACTGTTTTGGCCAAAAAAGCCGCCAAACAGTCCGCATTTCACCGCAACGCATGGGAGAGCCTGGGGCGGTACAATGGCTCGAACGGTTCAAACGAATAAGGAGCCATCATGCAGCTCACCAAAACGCTTAAGGTGACGCCGGAGGAGCTTTTTGACGCTCTGGCGGGGTCCATCATGCAGGATATCGAGAACGCCACGGGCAAGCGTCCCAGCCGCAACAAGCTCAACGGCTATAAGTACGAGAAGCGCGCCCAGTCCGCAAAAGGCAAGGCCAAGGGCATGGCGATCAAGGTTAAAATCAAGCACTTTGACTACCCGTGTCTCTATGAGGTCCGTTTTCAGTATGCGGCGGGCATCAATACTATGCGCTATGAGGCTGCACCTGCTGGCGATGGTGTCTGCGAGCTCACCTATACCGAGGATTTTCAGGGTGTGGGTGGCAACACGTCTGGCACGCGCGGCAAGCTCGGCCTCTTCTTCTATGAGCGCAAGCTCAAGAGCCACGCCAACCAGACGATTGATCAAATCGTCAAATATATCGAGGGTGAGCGCCGCGTAAAGGCTAATCCCGCCTTCGCCGATGATACTGCCGAAAACGCTTCGGATGTATTCCATTGATATCCTGTGCAAAAGTTTTACCGCTCTTCACATCAACTGTGAACACTTCAGGCTTCGAGTCAGTAGCGAGCGGCCCGACAAAAGTAGTTGATGGAAGTGCCAAATGAACAAGAATGCCACTGCGCAGCTGCACGTCTATTCCGCCTTTTTCGTTCTCGCGGGATTTGTTTTAAATCGGGGAGTGTTTCTACTTTTCCTTGCGGAGAAAGGAATGT
>CABRZN010000073.1 GCA_902475445.1 uncultured Collinsella sp. | reverse complement strand
CGCGGCGACGCTTCTTGGGGCGGCAGCCGTTGTGCGGAATGGGGGTCTTGTCCTGGATGCTCGAGACCTCGAGGCCAGCAGCCTGGAGGGAGCGGATGGCGGTCTCACGACCGGAGCCGGGGCCCTTGACGAAGACGGAAACCTTCTTCATACCGTGCTCCATGGCCTGCTTGGCAGCAGCCTCGGCAGCCATCTGGGCAGCGAACGGCGTGGACTTACGGGAGCCCTTGAAGCCCACCTGGCCAGCCGACTTCCAGGAAATGACGTTGCCCTGGGGATCGGTGATCGAAACGATCGTGTTGTTGAACGTAGAACGAATGTGAGCCTGGCCCACGGAAATGTTCTTACGGTCCGCGCGCTTCAGACGGGCAGCGCGAACGTTCTTCTTAGCAGTAGCCATCTATCTAGCGCTCCTTATTTCTTCTTCTTAGCACCGATCTGACGCTTCGGGCCCTTGCGGGTACGAGCGTTAGTGTGGGTGCGCTGGCCGCGGACCGGGAGGCCCTTGCGGTGACGAAGGCCGCGGTTGCAGCCGATGTCCATAAGGCGCTTGACGTTCTGGTTGCGCTCACGGCGGAGGTCGCCCTCAACCATGATCTGGTTCTTATCGATATAATCGCGGATGGCGTTAACCTCATCCTCGGTGAGGTCCTTAACGCGCGTATCCACGTTAACGTTGCACTCGACGCAGATCTTCGTCGCAGTGGTGCGGCCGATGCCGTAAATGTAGGTCAGACCGATCTCAACGCGCTTCTCACGCGGGAGGTCGACACCATTAATACGGGCCAACGTAGTCTCCTCTCTTAACCCTGACGCTGCTTATGACGGGGGTTCTCGCAAATGACGAGGACCTTGCCATGGCGCCTAATGATTTTGCACTTATCGCACATCTTCTTGACCGAAGGACGTACCTTCATCGTTCTTCCTTTCGGTAGCGCTCAAACTACTTCCCTACTATCTACTCGCCCAGCCGCAGGCGTTTAAAACTATGGCTGGTCTTCACACACAATCCGACCGTAGGTTGAGCTAAGCCTGCAGCCGGAAATGGAGTGCGTGTATGCGTGCCGCTATTTATAGCGATAGGTGATGCGGCCGCGGGTCAGGTCGTACGGGGAAAGCTCCACGACAACCCTGTCACCGGGGAGAATGCGGATGTAATTCATTCGGATCTTGCCAGAAATGTTGCACAGAACCGAATGACCGTTCTCGAGCTCGACCTTAAACATGGCATTGGGCAGCGGTTCCTTTACCGTACCCTCGAGCTCAATTGCGTCTTCCTTCTTCACAAGCAATCATCTTTCTCTAGAAAACGACAGCGATTGAGTATTCTACAACACGTATGCACGCATCGTAATAACTTCGTAATGGCTCCACAACTAAGTGGAACTTGTTACATTTCTCCGCCCTGCAAGGAACACCAGGCACCTTGCGCATCCGTGGTGAGAATCACCGGACCGTCATTGGTAATGGCGACGGTGTTCTCGTAGTGCGCAGCGGGCAGGTGGTCGTTGGTCGTAACAATCCAACCGTCGGAGCCCGTACTCACATGGTTGGAACCCATCGTAACCATCGGCTCGATGGCAATGACCATGCCGGCCTGGAGGCGAACGCCCCTCCCCTTCTTTCCATAGTTAGGAACGTTGGGGTCCTCGTGCATCACGCGGCCAATCCCATGGCCCACATAATCGCGAAGCACGCCGTAACCGTGAGACTCGGCGAGGGACTGAACGGCATAACCGACGTCCCCGATATGGTTACCGGGAACAGCCTGCTCGATGGCAGCCTTAAGGCAATCGCGCGTGACCTCGCACAAAGCCTTGGCTTCGGGCGTGGGGGTGCCGACGAAAAACGTCCAAGCGTTATCGCCGACCCAACCGTCGACAACGGCTCCCGTATCGATGGAGATGATATCGCCATCGCGCAGGATCATGTCGGGGTTGGGAATACCGTGGACCACGGCATCGTTGATCGATGCGCAAATGGTCCCCGGGAACCCGCCGTAACCCTTAAAGGCCGGGGTGCCGCCATGCATGCGGATAATCTGCTCCGCGAGCTGATCGAGCTCAAAAGTCGAAACGCCGGGGCGCACCATGGCTCCAACGTGGCGGAGCGCCATCTTAGATAGCGCTCCTGCCTTCTTCATCTGCTCGATTTGCGTTGCAGACTTAATCTTGATCATAGACCGAGAGCCTCTTTGACATCCCCGTACACGGTCTCGCGAGCCTGGTCACCGTTGACCGACTTGAGCAGACCCTGGCCACGATAGTAGTCAACGAGCGGGCTCGTGGACTTCTCGTAGACGTCGAGACGGTTCTTGATGGTCTCGGGCTTGTCGTCGTCGCGCTGATACATCTCGCCTGCGCACTTGGGGCAGGTGGCATCGGCAGCGGTGCCGGTGTAACCGCAGGCGCGGCAGGTGCGACGCGAAGACAGACGATCGATGATGACCTCGGGGGCCACATCGACCAGAAGGGCACAGTCGATCTCGCGACCCATGGCGGAGAGCTCGGAATCGAGCGTCACGGCCTGGGCGGTGTTACGCGGGAAGCCGTCGAGGATGAAGCCCTGCTGGGCGTCATCGGCGGCAAGGCGCTCCTTGACAAGGTCGATCACGAGCTGGTCGGGAACGAGCTCGCCAGCGTCCATGTACTTCTTAGCCTGAATACCAAGCTCGGTGCCACCCTTGACGGCAGCACGCAGCAGGTCGCCCGTGGAAATGTGAGCGACGCCAAACTCGGCGACGAGCTCCTGTGCGACGGTGCCCTTACCGGCACCCGGAGCTCCGAGCAATACGAGGTTCATGAGCAATCCTCCTCTAGCCTATTTAAAGAATCCATCGTAATCATACATCTTGATCTGGCCTTCGAGCTTATCGACCGTGTCGAGCACGACGCCGACCATGATGAGGATGGACGTGCCGCCAAATGCCTGGATCAGCTGGTTACCCGTAAAGGAGAAGATGATCGAAGGCACGATGGCGATGAGCGCCAAAAAGACAGCGCTGGGAAGCGTGATCTTGTTGAGCGCGTTCTTGATGTAGGCCGCGGTAGCCCTACCCGGACGGACGCCCGGAATAAAGCCGCCCTGCTTCTTAAGGTTGTCGGCCGTGTCATCGGGGTTGAACACCATGGAGGTGTAGAAGTACGCGAAGAACACGATGAGGACAACGTTAAGCACCCAGTTGAGCCAACCGGTCGAAAGCGCAGAGGCAACTGCCTGGATCCAGCCGATGCCGGGGAAGAACACGGCAATCTGAGCCGGGAAGTACAGCAGCGCCGAAGCGAAGATGATCGGCACGACACCCGCGGTGTTGACCTTGATGGGCAGGTAGGTGGTCTGGCCACCCATCATGCGACGACCCACGACGCGTTTGGCGTAGGAGACCGGGATGCGGCGCTGGCCGCGCTCAAGGAAAACAATCAGCGGGATAACCAGCAGGATGATGGCGCAGATGATCACCATGGTGATGATGCCACCGGCATTGCCCTCGGTGCTGGAGAAGATAGCCTGCGGCAGACCGGCCATGATGTTCGCGAAGATGATCAGCGACATGCCATTGCCGATACCGCGCTGGGTGATGAGCTCACCAATCCACATGATCAGCATGGCGCCCGCGGTGAGCGTACCGACGATCATGAGGTCGAAGATGATCTCGGGAGCGCCGGCGCCATTAAAGCTGATGCCGAAGCTCTTAAAGAGGAAGAGGTAACCCACGGAGTTGAGGATTGCCAGAGCCAGGGTGAGGTAACGCGAATACTGCGTAATCTTGGTCTGACCGACCTCGCCCTCGCGGGCAAGCTCATGCAGGGAAGGCACGACGGCCTGGAGCATCTGGAGGATGATCGAGCTGGTGATGTAAGGCATGATGCCCAGCGAAAACACCGACACATAGCTCAAAGCGCCGCCAGAGAAAAGATTCAGGAGGGCCATAGCACCTGCGGCGACCGAATTGTTATCGGTCGAGAAAAGGCCCAGCATCCCCTGGAAGGGAATGCCGGGCACAGGAACGTGCGCACCAATGCGGTACACGACGAGCATAGCTATGGTAAAAAGAATCTTTTCGCGCAATTCTTTGATGCGGAAAGCATTCTTAAGACCATTTAGCACGGCAGCTCGACCTTTCCGCCGGCGGCCTCGATCTTGGCCTGCGCAGAAGCGCTGACCTTGTCGACCTTGACCGTGAACTTCTTGGTGAGCTCACCATTGCCGAGCACCTTGACGGGCTCGAACTCGCTCTTGGTGATGCGAGCGGCCTTAAGAGCGGCACCGTCGATCACAGCGCCGTCCTCGAACTTGCGCTCGAGACGCTCAACGTTAACAGCGGTGTACTCGATACGACGGGGGTTGCGGAAGCCCGGAAGCTTGGGCAGGCGCATAGCCAGCGGAGTCTGGCCACCCTCGAAGCCGGCACCCTTGGTGCCGCCAGAGCGGGAACCCTGGCCCTTCTGACCGCGGCCAGAAGTGGTGCCGTGACCCGAAGAATTGCCACGGCCGACGCGCTTGCGGTTCTTGGTGGAACCGGGCGCGGGAGTAAGATCGTGAAGCTGCATTTGCTACTCCTCTACAATCTCGACAAGGTGCTTGACCTTGAAGATCATGCCGCGGACGGACTCGTTGTCAGCAATCTCGCGAACCTCGCGGATCCTGTGGAGACCGAGGGCACGGACAGTACGGACCTGGTCCTGCTTGCAACCGTTGGTGCTGCGGACCTGCTTGATCTTGATGGTGTCAGCCATGCTTAGTTCTCCTTACCGACGAACATCTCGGAGACCGTCAGGCCACGGCGAGCCGCGACGTCCTCAGGGCTGGAGAGCTCCTTGAGGCCCTCGACGGCAGCCTTGATGATGTTGAGGCCGTTGTCGGTACCGAGGGACTTGGACAGGACGTTCTTGATGCCAGCAAGCTCGAAGAGGGGACGCACAGCGCCGCCGGCGATAACGCCGGTACCCTCGACAGCGGGCTTGATGATGATGCGGCCGGCACCAAAGTGACCGAGAACCTCGTGCGGAATGGTGCCCTGATCGGTCACCGGCACGTGGAACATGTTCTTCTTGGCATCGAGAGACGCCTTGGAGATGGCCATGGGCACCTCAGCGGACTTGCCCATGCCAACGCCGACGTTGCCCTTGCCGTCGCCAACGACGACGAGAGCGACGAGGCTCATGCGACGACCACCCTTGACGGTCTTCGACACGCGGTTGATGTAAACGACGCGCTCCTCGAACTCGGAGGCCTCGCGCTGCTGCTTCTGATTACGAGCCATGTGCTACATACCTCCTAGAACTCGAGACCGGCGGCACGAGCACCGTCGGCGAGGGCCTTGACGCGGCCATGGTAGATACGGCCACCGCGATCGAAGGCGACCTTGGTGATGCCGGCCTCGATGGCGCGCTTGCCAACGAGCTGACCGACCTTCTCCGCAGCCTCCTTGTTCGAGGTGTGGGTGCCCTTGAACTCGGCCTCGAGGGTCGAGGCAGAGACGAGCGTCAGGCTGGAGCCCTTGCTGTCGTCGATGATCTGGGCATAGATGTTGGCGTTAGTACGGGTCACGCGAAGACGCGGACGCTCGGAGGTACCCGAGACCTTGCCGCGAACACGACGCTGACGACGCTTGAGGCCTTCCAGCTTCGCCTTATGCTTGTTCATACGTAAACTCCTAAAAAGGTTGATCTTGCCAGCACCTGACGGGGTGCTGGTCTTATGCGAGTGAGTCGGTTACGACTACTTGGCGGCCTTACCCAGCTTGCGGCGGATGTGCTCGCCAACGTAGTGGATACCCTTGCCCTTGTAAGGCTCGGGAGGACGATGGCCGCGGATCTCAGCGGCGATCTGACCGACCTGCTGCTTGTTGATACCCTTGACGTTCACGTGGGTGTTGTCGGGAACCTCGAAGGTGATGCCCTCGGGAGCCTCGACGATCACGGGGTGCGAGAAGCCCAGGGAGAACTCGAGGTTCTTGCCCTTCTGCTGCACGCGGTAACCGACGCCGGCGAGCTCGAGCTTCTTCTCGAAGCCCTCGGAAACGCCAACAACCATGTTGTGGATGAGGGCACGGGTGAGGCCGTGGCGGGCACGGGTCTCACGCTCGTCGTCGGGACGGGAAACGGTGAGGACGTTGTCCTCGACGTTGATAGCGAGCTTCTCAAAGACATCGAGCTCGAGCTGGCCCTTGGGGCCCTTGACGACAACGTTGTTGCCGTTGACTGCCACTTCGACTCCGGCGGGAATCTGGACAGGCTTATTACCGATACGAGACACGGTGATCTCCTTTCCTTCTACCTACCGAGCGAATTACCAGACGTAAGCGATGATCTCGCCGCCGACGTTGTGCTTGCGAGCATCGCGGTCGGTCATGACGCCATGGCTGGTGGAAATAATGGCGGTACCAAGGCCACCGCGGACGCGGGGCATGTCGGCAACGCCAGTGTACTTACGCAGGCCCGGCTTGGAAATGCGGCGGATGCCGTTGATGACCTTAGCCTTCTTGGGACCATACTTAAGCGTGATGTGCAGAGTCTTCTGGGGAACGGTGTCCTCGACATCGTAGCCCTCGATGTAGCCCTCCTCGTGCAGAACACGAGCGATCTCGACGAGCTTCTTGCTGCTCGGCATGGAGACCGTGGCCTTGTTCACAGAGTTAGCGTTACGGATGCGCGTAAGCATATCTGCGATCGGGTCTGTAAGGTTCATACAGATTCTCCTTCGTTCTTGATGAACACGTGCTCTTGGTTCTTCGCCGCCCTTAACGGCAAAGCCTTTTTAGCGCGTTTTCCCTGTTCCAAACTGATGCTTGAAACGCTGGTAGTGACTTACCAGCTGGCCTTCTTAACGCCGGGAAGCTCGCCCTTGAGTGCAAGCTCGCGGAAGCAGACACGGCACAGGCCGAACTTGCGGTACACAGAGTGCGGACGGCCGCAGCGCTGGCAGCGCGTGTACTCACGAGTAGAGAACTTCTGCTTGCGATTGCACTTGACGATCATCGATGTCTTAGCCACTTATATCCTCCTCACATAGAGTATTGTTCGCCCCAAGCGCCGCCCCCTTGTGGGAACGGCGCTTATAGGGCAGGTGAACCTATTTCTTGAACGGGAAACCGAAGGCGTCCAGAAGGGCCTTGGCCTCCTCATCGGTGTTGGCGGTGGTCACGAAAGTGATGTCCATACCACGCTGGTGATCGACGGAGTCGAAGTCGATCTCGGGGAAGATGAGCTGCTCGGTGACGCCCATGGAGAAGTTACCACGGCCGTCGAAGCTCTTGGCGGAGATGCCGCGGAAGTCGCGGATACGGGGGATCGCGACGGAGGTCAGACGATCGAAGAACTCCCACATACGGTCGCCACGCAGGGTAACCTTGCAGCCGATCGGCATACCGGCGCGCAGGCGGAAGGTAGCGATGGACTTGCGGGCACGGGTGATCATCGGCTGCTGGCCGGTGATGGCGCGCAGGTCGCGCACGGCACCGTCGATGGCCTTGGAATCGGTAGCGGCCTCGCCGACACCCATGTTCACGACGATCTTCTCAAACTTGGGGATCATCATGACGTTCTCGTACTGGAACTTGTCCTGAAGCTGCTGCTTGACCTCGTTGTTGTACTTGGTCTTCAGACGCGGCACATACTTCTCTTCTGCCATTGTTCACTCCTTCTTGGGGTTTTAAGCACGGGGCGTGGCCACGATGGGTTGTCCTCGTGCCTCCTGGCTGCATCCGCGCCGCTCATGGCATTTCGCGGTTTGGACTCGACGCAGCAGGAGCCGACAAAACAATCGGTACTATACGCGCATCGGGAGCGTATTTCCAGAAAAACCTCGTCTGCCTGCACAACTCCACAACTCCCCCGCACATATTGATCCCTAGGGGACGGAGGAAAATGGCAGTTGCGGTGAAATAGGGACCGTTTGACGGCTTAACAGGCTTTAACAGTCCGTATTTCACCGCAACTCATGTATGGGGATGCGATTAGCGCTTGCGGGGGACGAGCTTGGTGCGGCGCAGGTGAATCATCTCGGCAGCGATGGAGATGGCGATCTCCTCGGGATCCTCGGCCTCGATGGCGACGCCGATCGGCAGGTGCAGTCCGTCGATCTGTTCCTGCGTAAAGCCCTCCTGCTCCAGGCGGACACGCACAAAGGCCGTCTTGCGGCGCGAACCCAGACAGCCCAGGTAGGCGGGCTTGGCGCGCATGGCTTGAATCACCACGTCGATATCGGACTTATGCCCCGCCGTGGCGACGACCACCAGGTCGCGCGGACCGATGGGGCACTGCTCGCCCAGGTTCTTGTAGTCGACCAGGCGTCGGTCGCAGACGCCGGGCACCCATTCGGGCGTCAACGTGCCGGGGCGATCGTCGCACGCCACGACGGTAAAGCCCGCCGCCGTGAGCACGCGCGCCGTCGCGGCACCCACGTGGCCGCAGCCAAAGATATAGGTCAGGCCCTCGGGGCAGAGCGTCTCGACGTGCGCGGGAGGAATCTCGGAGGCGGCGTTGGTGTAGGTGACGCTGCTCCCCTCTTCCGCCAGCGAAAGCCCGGGGCAGCCCGCAATGGTGCGGCGCGATTCCTCGCCATGGCACTCGGCCACATCGCCCTCGAGCGCACTCGCGATAAACGGCTCAAAGTCGATGACAAAGTCGCCGATGCGTCGATAGGCCAAGACATCGGCAATCTCCTGGAACAACGGCGCCTGGGTCGCATCCAAATGCAGGTAGCACAGGCAGATGGCTCCGCCGCAGATCATGCCGGTGTCGGAATTCTCGCCGCCCATGGTGTAGCGGACCAGGCGCGACTGCCCCGCGCTCAGGAGGTCGCGCGCCTCATCCAACGCAAAGAGCTCAATCTTGCCGCCGCCGATAGTGCCCGCCTGGCCGCCATCGGCAAAGACGGCCATCCAGGCGCCCACGCCGCGCGGCGATGACCCTGCCGTGCCGGCCACGACCACGAGCTCGCACGTCTCGCCAGCACGCAGGGCGGCAAGCGCCGCATTCACCACATCGAGCTTTTCCATTGCCGCCTTCTATCCTCTAAAGACATCGGTGAGCATAGCGAGTGCCTCGAGCACGCCGCCGCCGACCGACGTCGCTTTGTCCGAAATGTAGTTGATATAGCTGGCATCGCCGCGCGGATCGACATCGGCGCATTTAAAGCCCCCAGTCACCTGCACGCCGTTCGCCAAAAGCCCGCGCAGACAGCCATCGATCTGCGTGCACATGGGCGTATCGCCCGCGTAGCCAATCACGTCTCCGGCGCTCACGATGTCGCCGATTGCGCGGTCGGACCGAAACACGCCGGCGGCGGGGCTGTGGATAACGCGCTCCTTGCCATAGCCGGCGATCATGCCCGGCACGCCCGTGTTGGGCTGGGGCGAACCTTGGGTAATGACACGGCCGAGAAAATGCCCGCGCATGGTCTCGACCACGGCGTCGCAGTCAACCGGCGCGGTAAAGCCCGGCCCCACGGCGATGACGGCAGGCGCCATGTCGCGCGTGGTGCCCAAGTTGCGCTTAGCCAAAATAGCGTCGACCACGGCAGCGGGTTTCAGCTCGCCGAGCATCTTGGCCTGGGGGTCCACCACAACGGCGACGTCTCCCGCTTGGGTAATCTCGAGCGCCTCAGCCGGCGTCCGTGCCAAGCGAGCGCGAATGCCTTCGACCTCGACCTCGCCCAGGCGAATGGCCTCGCAAAAACTGATTGTGCGGCGGATGCACGTGGGAACCGCGATATCGGCCATAACGACCGACACGCCGGAGCGCACCAAGCGAGCGGCGACGCCCGTGGCGATATCGCCAGCGCCGCGAACATAAACGAGCATTCCCGGGGCACCTCCCTGTGCTACGGTTTGAGCAGAGCAAAAGCGGTTCGACCGCTACTCTGATGATTATTTATTATCACAGTATTATACGGCGGTGAACAGATGGAAACGACGAGTGGAAACCTTGCCTCCGCGCTCAAGATCGAGCCAGGCATTACCGCGATTATCGGCAGCGGCGGCAAGTCGACGTTGCTGAAGATGCTGGGTCTCGAGCTCATGCGCGGCGGCGGGCGCGT
>CABRZN010000072.1 GCA_902475445.1 uncultured Collinsella sp. | reverse complement strand
TGTCGTCCATTAGGTCGGGGCGGCTTTTGGGGACAGCAAAGTAGTAGTCGCTCGAACCAACGTAGAACATGGGCGACGCATCGGGCGACGAAATGGTGTCGTTCATGATGACGGCATCGACTTCGTCGTTTGCGAGCGCGTCAAAGAGGGCGCCGCCAGTGTCGATTTCTTTATAGGTGCAGGTAATGCCTTCGTTGGCGAGCCACTGCCGGCCAACAAAGGTTTGCATAACGTCGGGGTTGTAGCCGATGGTAAGGCCTTGGAGCGCTTGGGGGTCGCCCTTGGCCAGATCGTCGCGATCGGGCTTGGCGTAGATGTAGTAGCGCTCGGTGCCCTCGGGGTTCGAGGAAAAGAGCAGCTTTTGGGCGCGTTCCTCGGAGTAGGAGATGTTAGGCATAAGGTCGATTTCGCCTGCCTCGAGCATGTCCATAAGCTCGGTGAAGGTGCCGGAGACGTATTCGTACCGCCAGCCGGGCGTGTAGTACGACAGGGTCTGGAGGTACTCGTAACCCCATCCCGAGAGACGCTCGCCGGGGGTGCCGTCCTGGAAGCCCTCGTTGTTGACGAGCCAGCCGACGCGGACCGTTTTGACCTGTTGATCGGTGTTGGCGGCATAGACGGGGGCGGGCGCGGCGGCGCTCAGCACGGTAAGCGCGACAAGCACGATGACCAAGGTGCGATATATAACTGAACGAAGGGCGACGGTAGCTCTCACGTGCAATCCTAACGAATCGAGACAATACCGCATAAGGATACCAGCTCAGCCTGCCTAGCCGGCGGCTGCACCGCTAAACGCTCCCGCTCGACAGTTGGGGACAGCCCCTTTCTGCCGGCACAAAAGGAACGTCCCTAACTGCCGGTTGTGGGACAATACCGAGCGAACGAGATTGGACGTCTGGGAAAAGGGGTCGCGATGAACAAGTTGAGGACGCTTGCCGATGTGTTGCGACAGGCTGGCTTTGCGCGCATCACGGGCCTGTTTCTTATCTTCTATCTGCTGTGCTCGACGGCCGTCTGGCTGTCCGAGCCCACGACCCTTACGTTTGGCGATGGACTTTGGTTTAGCTTTGAGACGGTCTCGACGATCGGCTTTGGCGATATCCCCGCCGAAACGCCGGTTGCCCGCGGCATTACCGTTATCCTAAGCGTCATCAGTATCTTCTATATCGCCATGCTTACGGGCGTGGCAGTGAACTACTGCAATACGCTCATCAAGCTGCGCCAAAAGGACACCATGGCGCGCTTTATGGACGATCTTGAGCATTTGGAAGAGCTCGATCGTGACGAGCTCGCCGACCTGTCGCGCCGCGTGCGCGAATATCGCCGGCGCCAACGCTAGAACGGGCGCCGCGCGTCACGACGAGGGGGACTGAATTTGAATATCACCGTGTATCTGGGTGCCAGTATCGGCAATGACCCGGCGTTTCTGCCTGCGGTGCAGGAGCTGGGCAACTGGATTGGCGCCAACGGACACGCGCTCGTGTACGGCGGGTCCAAGTCGGGCCTGATGGGTGCGCTCGCCGATAGCGTACTCGAGGCTGGTGGACACGTGACGGGTGTTGAGCCGAGCTTTTTTATCGAGGCCGAGTTTCAGCATGACGGTATCGACGACCTTATCGTGACGAGCGATATGGCGGAGCGCAAGGCCAAGATGATTGAGTTCGGCGATGCGTTCATCGCATTTCCGGGCGGCACGGGCACGCTCGAGGAGATTGCCGAGGTCATGTCCGCCGTGTCGTTGGGGCATCTGAGCGCGCCGTGCATTCTGTACAACCTGGATGGGTACTACAACGACCTCAAGGCGCTGCTCGGGCACATGATTGATAAAGGGCTTTCGAGCCCGAGGCGCCAGCACGGCATCTACTTTGCCGACGATTTGCGCGAGATTGCCTCGATTATCAACGGATAAGTCTTGAGCCTGCCCCACCATGACTCCCAATGGTGCCGTTTGCGGCGCAGATGGTTGGCTCGTTCGAGCAACGCTCGCTCTACAATAAAACGTATCTATGTCGACTTTAACCGCGGGAGGACCCGATGGATAACCTTGCCAAACCCACAAACCGCGCGCTGTTTTTAGTTAGCGTTGCCGTGACCGGTGCGTTCGCAGGTGCTGCGGTCTGGCTGTTCTTTTTTGCGATGGAGCACGGTATCGACTATCTATGGACCGAGATTCCGCACGCGCTGGGCGTCGCTTCGCCCGAGCTTGCCAGCGGCCCGTTTGGCTTTCTGCCGTACCCGTTTTTTATCTGCCTGCTGGGCGGCCTGTTAATCGGTCTGTACGAAAAGATGACAGGCACCAAGACCGATGACCTCAACCAGGTGATGGCGAAGGTTAAGCAAGACGGGCGCTATCCGTACGACAACCTGGGCAAGCTTTCGCTCGCGGCATTGCTGCCGCTGCTGTTTGGCGGAAGCATTGGACCGGAGGCCGGCCTGACCGGCGTTATCGCTGGTCTGTGCAGCTGGGTCGGCGACCGCATGCGTCGCTTTGGCGCCGAGTTTAGGGAGCTTACGCTGCTGGGCACCCAGGCTGCCCTGACGGCGCTCTTTACCGCGCCCGTCTTTGGTTTTGTGGCACCGCTCGCTGGTAGCGCCGACGGCCAGGGCGAAGACGCCGACGATGAGTCCGTGTCCGACGAGGTCACCATCAAGCTGCCCAAGGCGCAAAAGACCGTGGTCTACGGCATTGCGATTGCCGGCGGTCTGGGCACCTACCTGCTGCTTGGCCAGCTTGTGGGCGGCGGCATGGGTATGCCGAGGTTCGAGTCCGCCGAGGTGGGCAACCTGGAGCTTACCTGGCTCATTCCTCTGTCGCTGATCGGAACAATCTGCGGCTGGCTGTACTTTGTCTCTGAGCACGCGAGCGAAGTGCTTGCCCACGCAATAGGGGAGCACCCCATCGCTAAGGCCATGCTGGCCGGTCTGGTACTTGCCGCCTGCGGTACGGCTCTGCCCTTCACCATGTTTGCCGGCGAGACGCAGGCCGACGTGCTCATGGAAACCTATCTGACCATTCCCGCCGGCGTGCTTATTGTGACCGGTCTTGTTAAGGCCATGCTGACGCCCGCCCTCATCAACCTTGGTTGGCGTGGCGGCCACTTCTTCCCGGTTATCTTCTCGGGTGTGAGCCTGGGCTATGGCCTTGCCATCCTCACCGGCGCCGATCCGGTCTTTTGCGTCGCTGTCTGCACGGCATCGACGATGGGCGCCGTCATGCGCCAGCCCATCATGGTCGTGGGCCTGCTGCTCATGTGCTTCCCGCTCAAAGGCATCGTCTGTATGATCATCGCCGCCGCCATCGCCGCCGGCATTCCGCTGCCCAAGCCGCTGCGCAAGTAGTACGGTTTTTCACGAGTCAATTCCAGGGGTACGAGATGATCCTGTACTTTAGCGCGACAGGGAACAGCGAGCATGTGGCGCGTCGCATTGCAGCGGCGACAGACGACAAGGTTGTGTCGATTGAGCGTTTTGATGTCGAGGCCCTTCGCCTTGTTGCGACGGAAGGCCCCTGTCAACTGGGATTTGTTGCTCCGGTGTATGCCTGGGGTCTGCCGACGCCGATGATCGAGTTTTTGAAGACTGCCGACCTGTCGATTGCTGCCGGTGCAAAGGGCGGCGAGCGCCCCTATACGTTCCATGTTTCGACGTACGGTTCGACGACCGGCCAATCGGCCAAGTTTGCCCGCGATCTGCTGCACGAGCGTGGGCTCGAGTTAGATGCGGCGATGAGCGTCAAGATGCCTGATACCTGGACGCCTGTTTTCGACCTGTCTGACCCTCAAAAGATTGAGGGTATCAATAGGGCTGCTGAGGCGCAGATTGATGCTGTGATCGAGGCGGTGCGGGAGCGGCGCACGGGCAACATGATGCGCCATCGCGTGCCCCTGTTTGCATCGTGCGCGTATCATGCGTTTGGGCTGCCGCGTATGCAGCAGACGAGCAAGTTTGCCGTCGATGCTAGCCGCTGCGTCGGGTGTAGCCTCTGCGCTAAGCGCTGCCCCATGGCGGCGATTGAGATGCGCGACGGCCTTCCCGTCTGGACAAAGCCGGAGTGCGCAGCCTGCCTTCGTTGCTTGCACTGTTGTCCAAAGTTTGCCATCTCGCGCGGTAAGCGCACGGCCTCCCACGGTCAGTACAGGCATCCCGAGCTCGGCGTGAGGATGTAACGGCTGTCGGTCTGCTTCAAAACTCATTAAGAAAGAAGCCGCGCGGGGTCGTGTGTTTGCGACCTCGCGCGGTTGTCGTTTAGAGCTTCCTCAGCACGATGGCGATGGTGTTTTGCACAGGCGAAAACGAGCGCCATGCAGATACGGATGGCGGTTGCGACATCGGAATCGGTTTGTTTGATGCCGCATTTGGCCAAGATGGATGTGATGCCGGCAAAGAGTGCTGACGCAAATGCTGCGACGACCCACGACACGGGCGAAATGCCTCCCCAAGAACGACCGCGCCAGATTTACGGCGTGCGTCCGATGATACCGTCCCGCCATGAAGCTTTGATATCGCTGTGGTGAGACAGGGGCCATAGTTCGAGAGGGCATTTGGTTAAGGCTCGAATCGAAGGTGAATGGTTTTCCGCGAAGTGAACGAGTAAATCTGGACCCCTGGAACATGCACACTTTTTTCGAACAAAACTGCAGGATTCTTAGACAAAAACCGCAGGAATTGAGTCCTTAAAAAAGTCGATGCTACAGGGCGCTGTTTTTACTCGTTCACTTCTCGGAAAAGTATTCACCTTCGATATGCTGACGGTGTCTTTTTGGTTGCCAAGAACTAGACGGCCTGCTGTGAGGGGCGGTGGTGACGCTATGCCGCCTTGTTTCATTGAAAAAATAAGCGGGGTACCACCTAAGCTTTTTTAGCTGTCGATTACAGGTCGCGTGCTCGATAAACCTTGGTGCTGACGGTGTAGCTGATTGCACATAGCGCGAGGGCAAGTGCGGCGATGCCTGCACACAGACAGCCAAGGACGGCGGGATCGGGATTCGCTCCGGCAATCGACATGAGCCAGTTGCTGATGGGGTTGGAGGAGCTCAACGTGGCAATGGCAAGGCACCAGAGCAGGGCAAACAGGCCGACGGATAGGCGCAGCGCCTCCATGTGTCCAAATCGGAAGAACAGCGGCTGTGCCAAAAACACCATCATGAGGGAGATGAGCATCGATGCTGCCGAGGCTACTGCAATCTCAAAGATGATCTGTCCCGTCAACGGGATACCCGCGCTGTTGAAGAGCGGGATGGAGACGATGCTCAGAAGCGCGGCGGCGCACGCCATGACAGCCGAGAAGACAATGATGCTCAGGTAGCGTGCGCAAATAATGTCTTTGCGCGTGAGAGGCAGCGTTGCCCGATAACGCTCCCATCCGTTTTGATTGTCGAAGCCGGCCAGCGAGCTCATGACCATGATGGGCGACATGGCGCTGACCGCGCAGGCGCCGGCGCTCATGCCGGAATCGCCATCCGACGCGTTGGCAAGGGTCAATACGACGAATATGAACAGGCCGACGCCCGCGATGCTCGGGATGAGCGTGCGAACGATGGCGAGCTCGGACATAAAGGCGCGTTTCATTTCGAAGCCCCTTTCAGCATGAGGCGCAGATAGTCATCAATGGTTGCCCGATCGCAGGGAATCTCGGGAAAGGCCTCGAGCGTTTCGCGACGGTTGGGCACGAGCACGTCCACGCTATAGGCGTGGTGGACGGCACGGGCGCCTTCGACGCAAGCCATAAGCTCGGCGGCCTGTGCTTGGGTACAGTGGGCGATGCCGGCGCGGTCGGTAATGTCCTCGCGCGGCAGGTCAAAAATAATCGAGCCATTATCGATGCAGACGACGCGGTCGGCGGCGCGATCGAGGTCGGACGTAATGTGGCTCTAGAGCAGCACGCTGCGCTGACCGTCAGAAACAAAGGCGAGTAGCTCATCGAGCAGCTCCTCACGTGCCATGGGGTCGAGGCCTGCGGTGGCTTCGTCCAAAACGAGCAGCTTGGCCTTGTGGCTGAGTGCGCAGGCAAGCTGAAGTTTCATGCCCATGCCGCGGGAGAGGTCCTTGACCTTTGTCTTGGGATCGAGGCCAAATCGGTCGATGAGGCTGGCGAAGGTGTCGTGGCTCCAGGTGGGGTACGCCGGGCTTACGAGTACCTCAACTTCGGTCACCTTGAGTGTGGAAGGGAAGGGGCATGTGTCCAGCACGAGACCGACGCGAGTGCGCAGACAACGCTGCGTCTCATCGGGCGCGTCGGCGCCGCAGCGCTGCCCAAACAGGCGCACCTCGCCGGCATCGAGTTTGATAAGCCCGAGCGCGGCGCGAATGGTCGTCGTCTTGCCGGCGCCATTTGCACCCACAAAGCCAACGATCTGGCCGGGCTCCACAGCGAGCGTGACATCACGCAGCGAAAAACGGTCGCTCATATGGCGTGAGATGCCCTTGAGCTCTAAAAGGTTTTGCATGGTATAGCCTTTCTTGCAGATGGCTACTGCATGGTTTCGGGGGCTACGAGGTCGAGCATTTCGTGCAGCTTGTCGCGCGTGACGCCCAAGGCTTCGGCTTGGCTTGCCGCTTTCGCAAGTAGCTCTTCGATATGGCAGAGCTGGTTTTCGCGCAAGAGTTCTTGGTTGCCCTCGGCGACAAAGCAGCCCTTGCCCTGCACGGTGCAGATAAACCCGAGCTGCTCCAGGTCGGCGTAGGCGCGCTTGGTGGTGATGACGCTCACGCCAAGATCGCTCGCGAGTGCACGGATGCTGGGGAGTTTGGCTCCCGCAGCGAGCGTGCCCGAAAGGATTTGAGCTTTGACCTGCGAGGCTATTTGCTCGTAGATGGGCTTGTCGCTCGAATTGGATAGGATGATGTCCACAGCGGCTCCTTAGCTGTTGGGCTACACGTGTATATAACCGGTAAGCACAGTATATATACACTATGCACAGTTATGCAAGAGACAAATGTGGAATAGCCCGCCGGCGCTGCGCTTGCTCCGAAACAATCTCAATCTGTAACACCTGGGTCCGTTTTGGGTCGCATGCTGTTACAGATTGAGATGTTATTTGCCCGCCTGCCTATTTGTCTCAATCTGTAACAGTAAGAGTCGATTTGCGCGGCTAGATGTTACAGAACGAGACATTGCCCGCCCGCCTCCCCGTTTATCTCGATTTGTAACAGCTAGACCCAATTTGGGCGACCAGATGTTACAGATTGAGATTGTGCCGGCGGGCCTGTCCGTCTGTCTCAATCTGTAACAGGTGGAGGCTCGAAACCCGTCTTACCGTTACAGATTGAGACAATCTGCCGTAGAACGCCGCCGGCAACCATCTGCCTAGGCCCCAACTGATGAATTTGTCCTGATAGGTGCCCTATGGCGAGGTTTCGCGGCTACAATAGTGCGGTTACAACGACGTAATGCACTCAATGCAAGAAAGGATCCGCATGGCAAGCCTGTCGGATGAAATCTCGTCGCGCCGCACATTCGCGATCATCAGCCACCCGGACGCCGGTAAGACCACACTTACCGAGAAGCTGCTGCTCTATACCGGCAGCATCCAGACCGCCGGCTCGGTCAAGGGCAAGAGCTCGGCCAAGCATGCCGTTTCGGACTGGATGGACATCGAGAAGGAGCGCGGTATCTCCGTTACCTCCTCGGTGCTGCAGTTTACCTACAACGGCGCCTGCGTCAATATTCTCGATACCCCCGGCCACCAGGACTTCTCGGAGGATACCTACCGTACGCTTATGGCCGCCGACGCCGCTGTCATGGTCATCGACGGCGCTAAGGGCGTCGAGGCCCAGACCAAAAAGCTCTTTAAGGTTTGTACGCTGCGTCACATTCCCATCTTCACCTTTGTGAACAAGCTCGACCACGAGGCTCGCGATCCGTTTGAGCTCATGGAAGAGATCGAGAACGTCCTGGGTATCAATACGTATCCCATGAATTGGCCAATCGGCAGCGGCCGCAACTTCCGCGGCGTGTTCGATCGTCAGACCCGTCGCGTTATCGCCTTTGAGGGCGACGGCCACGCCAACGCCACCAAGAAGGTCGCCGAGGTCGAGGCCGAGCTGGGCGACCCCGCCATGGACGAGCTTATTGGCGAAGAGAACCATAAGAACCTGATGGACGACATCGAGCTGCTCGATGGCGCCGGCGACGAGCTCGACTTGGATGCCGTGGCCTGCGGCAAGCTGAGCCCGGCGTTCTTTGGCTCGGCGCTCACCAACTTTGGCGTGGAGCCCTTCCTCAAGGAGTTCCTGCGCCTGGCCCCGACGCCGCGCGCCTATACCAGCGAGCCGGTCGATCCCTGCCGCGACGACTTTAGCGGCTTCGTGTTTAAGATCCAGGCCAACATGGACAAGAACCACCGCGACCGCATCGCCTTTGTGCGCATTTGCTCGGGCAAGTTCGAGCGCGGCATGGACGCCTTCCACGTGCAGGGCAACCGCAAGCTTAAGCTTGCCACGGGTACGTCGATGATGGCCGATGACCGCGCCATCGTGGACGAGGCGTACGCGGGCGATATCGTGGGCCTGTTCGATCCGGGTATCTTTAGCATCGGTGACACCGTGTGCTCTGGCAAGCGCCATGTGCAGTATCCGCAGATCCCGACGTTTGCCCCCGAGATGTTCGCCCGCATTACGCAGGTCGATACGCTCAAGCGCAAGCAGTTCGTCAAGGGTATGGAGGAGCTTGCCCAGGAGGGCGCCATCCAGATCTTCCGCGAGCTGGGCGCCGGCATGGAGAGCGTCATCGTGGGCGTGGTCGGCGTGCTGCAGTTTGAGGTGCTCGAGCGCCGCCTCAAGGCCGAGTACCGTGTTGAGGTTCGTCGCCAGCCGCTGCCCTATACGGACATTCGTTGGATCCAGAATGACCCCGACACCATCGATATCCCGGCCCTTTCGCTCACGCGCGACACGTTGCGCGTCGAGGATATGCGCGGCGGTAAGCTGCTGCTGTTCACGAGCCCGTGGAACGTGGATTGGGCAACTGACCACAACCCCGACCTTATCCTGTCGGAGTTTGGCAACGTGGCCTTTTAACGCATCGGCGCGGTGGCCCTGCGGGGCTGCCGCGCCGTTTGCTTGCCTTATGCCGTGTGAGCGGCTATTATACCCACCGTCGTCTCAAGACCGGGGCGTCCGAGCAGTTCGGGTCCGATATCCTGCTCGTTAAACCTAAAACCAAAGGAGTACATAATGATCAAGAAGGTCATGGAGGACTACAAGGTCCTGTTGCGGAGCATTCCCGCGGCAACGGTTTCGCTGTTTTTCGTGAGCGTCATCATGATGAACCTGCTGGCCAACAAAGAGCTCATCAGCCTGCCGTATCTGGCGCTCGACTGTGGCTTTGTGGTGAGCTGGGTTTCGTTTTTGTGCCAGGACATGATCTGCAAGCGCTTTGGCGCCAAGGCATCCATCAAAATCTCTATCCTCGCGCTGCTGGTCAACCTGGCCGTGAGTCTGTGCTTTTGGGCATGCTCGCTCACGCCCGGCATGTGGGGTGCCTACTACGACACGGGCATGATCGAGGTCAACACTGCCCTTAACGCCACCATCGGCGGCACCTGGTACGTGGTGCTGGGCTCTTCGCTGGCAATGCTCGTTTCTGCCGTGGTTAACTCCACGCTCAACCAGTCGCTCGGCCGCATGCTCAAAAAGAATAATTTTGCGAGCTTTGCCTTTCGCTCCTATGTGTCCACGGGCATTGGCCAGTTTATCGACAACTTGGTCTTTGCCATTGTGGTGAGCCACACGTTCTTTGGTTGGACCTGGGTGCAGGTCCTTATGTGCTCGCTGACCGGTGCTGTTGCCGAGCTGCTGTGCGAGGTCTTCTTGAGCCCCGTGGGCTACAAGGTCGTGCGCGGCTGGGAGCGCGAGAATGTGGGCTCCGAGTACCTCGAGCGCCACGCAACCGCCTAAGGAGCAAGTATGCGGGTTTTGATCACGGGCGCTTCGGGCGGTATCGGAGCCGCGTGCGTGCAGCGCTTTTTGGACGAGGGCCACGAGGTCGTGGGCTTTGATCTGCTGCCGGCGGCAATCGAACACGAGCGCTACCGCCATCTAATT
>CABRZN010000071.1 GCA_902475445.1 uncultured Collinsella sp. | reverse complement strand
GCCGGCGTTCCCGAGAAGGTCGTCGTCGGCATCAACGTTCTTCGCAATGCGCTGATCACCCCGGTCACCACCCTCGGTCTTAAGATCGGTTACCTCATGGGCGGCGCCGTCGTCATCGAGGTTATCTTCAACCTCCCCGGCATGGGCACCGCGATTCTGCAGGGCGTTCAGGGCAACGAGGCGAACCTGGTTCAGGGCGTCGTCATCGTCGTTGCTCTCGCCTTCATCATCATCAACATCGTGGTTGACATGCTCTACCTGCTCATCAACCCGCGCATCAGGACGGTGTAGATTATGGTAAAGATTCGAGAGAAGCAAACCGAGCAGCTCGAGAAGGCTGCCTCCAAGGGGCTCAAGCTCGGTGGCTGGAAGAAGATGACGCTGTCTTCTAAGATTGCCGCCGTCGTGCTGGTGCTGGTCGCCCTGACTGCGATTCTGGCGCCCCTTCTTGCCCCCTATAGCCCGGTCGAGATCTTTACGGCTCGCCAGGCTCCCGGCAACGGATTTATCTTCGGTACCGACGATAAGGGTCGCGACATTCTGTCGCGTATGCTCTACGGTGGTCGTTACTCGCTGATTATCGGCTTTGGCGCCACCGCCATGGCTCTGGTCTGCGGCTCGGTCGTGGGCGCCCTTGCAGCGGTTTCGCGCAAGGCCGTCTCCGAGACGATCATGCGTATCTTGGACATCATCATGTCCATCCCGGGCATCGCCCTCGCGGCCGTCTTCGTCTCCATCCTGGGCAACTCCGTGCCGTCGATCATCTTCGCCATCGGCTTTATGTACACTCCGCAGATTGCCCGTATCGTACGCGCCAATATCGTGTCCGAGTACGGCGAGGACTATGTCCGCGCGGTCATCGTTTCCGGCGCCAAGGCTCCGTGGATTTTGATTAAGCATGTTCTGCGTAACTGCATCGCCCCGATCATGGTCTTCACCGTTACCCTGGTCGCCGACGCCATCATCTTCGAGGCCTCGCTGACCTTCATCGGCGCTGGTATCCAGGAACCCACCGCTACCTGGGGAAACATCCTCGCCGACGCCCGCGGCGGCGTGCTCGCCGGCCGTTGGTGGCAGGCGCTGTTCCCGGGCCTGGCCATCATGATCACCTGCCTGGCGCTCAACATTCTCTCCGAGGGCATTACCGACGCCATGGCCGCTGCTCCCTCTGCCGCCCTGGATCCGACCGATTCCTCCAAGCGTCGCGAGGCCGACCTGCTGGTCTCCGACCCCGTTCGCGCCTACAAGGAGCAGGCCCAGTCCCTCTCCGCTCGCCTTGGCGCCCTGCGCGATGTCGAGCTCAAGCGTGACGATCGCCATGTGCCCGACGAGTCTGTCGAACCGATTCTCTCGGTCCGTGACTTCTGCATTCAGTTTGAGCATCACGGCGATATCAACGTCGTCGACCATGTCAACTTTGACGTCCGTCCTGGTCAGACCATGGGCCTGGTGGGCGAGTCCGGTTGCGGTAAGTCCATCACCACGCTGGCCATCATGGGCCTGACCGACGATGACGAGCACCTTTCCGGCGAGGTCCTCTGGGAGGGCCGCGACCTGCTCAAGATGAGCAAGAAGGAGTGGTTCGGCCTGCGCGGTACCGATATCGCTATGGTCTATCAGGACGCCCTGTCCTCGCTCAACCCCTCCATGCTCATCTCTGCCCAGATGAAGCAGCTCACCAAGCGCGGCGGCACCCGCAGCGCCGAGGAACTCCTGGAGCTCGTGGGCCTCGACCCCAAGCGTACGCTCGAGAGCTACCCGCATGAGCTTTCCGGTGGCCAGCGTCAGCGTGTCCTGATCGCTATGGCCCTTACCCGCGACCCCAAGCTGGTCATCTGCGACGAGCCCACGACCGCTCTGGACGTTACCGTCCAGAAGCAGGTCATCAAGCTGCTCAACGACCTTCAGGCCAAGCTCGGCTTTGCCATGATCTTCGTCTCGCATGACCTGGCGCTGGTCGCCGAGGTCGCCCATAACATCACGGTTATGTACGCCGGTCAGGTTATCGAGCAGGCGCCCACCAAGGAGCTGCTCACTAACCCGATCCACGAGTACACCCGCGGTCTTCTGGGCTCCGTTCTGTCCATCGAGAGCGGTTCGGGCCGTCTGCACCAGGTACCCGGCGCCGTTCCGAGCCCGCGCGATTTCCCCAAGGGCGATCGCTTCGCGCCCCGCTCGAGCCATCCGCGCATTGGCCTGGACACCCGTCCGGTCTTCAAGCGCGTGCCCGGCACCGAGCACTTCTATTCCGAGCTCCCCGACGAGGTGCTCAAGGCAAATGGTTTGACCCCTCACGCGGAGGTGATGTAGATGAGCGAGACCGCAGTCAACGGCGTCGAGCCGATCATCTTCCTTGATGACGTCCACGTCACCTTTAGGACCCGTACCGGCTCGATTCTGCACCCCAACCTGGTTCACGCCGTCCAGGGTGTAACGATTAAGCTCATGCCCGGTCAGACGATCGGCATCGTCGGCGAGTCCGGTTGCGGAAAGTCCACCACCGCTAACGTCATGTGCGGTCTGCAGGCCCCAACGAGCGGCAAGGTCTACTTTAAGGGCAAGGACGTAACCAAGCGTACCGCCGAGGACCGTCGCCACATGGGCCGTGTCATCTCGGTCGTGTTCCAGAATCCGGCTACGGCGCTCAATCCCCGCATGGTCGTTCGCGAGCAGCTGCTCGACCCCATGCGCGTCCACAACCTGGGTACCGAGGCCGAGCAGGAGAAGCGCGTCAAGGAGCTCCTGGAGCTCACCGGTCTGCCCAGCTCCGCCGCCGAGGTTCTTCCCGGCCAGCTTTCGGGCGGCCAGCGCCAGCGCGTCGCAATTGCCCGTGCCCTGTCGCTGAACCCCGATGCCATCATCGCCGACGAGCCCACCTCGGCTCTGGACGTTTCGGTCCGCGCGCAGATTCTGAACCTGCTGACCGACCTTAAGAAGGAGCTCGGCCTGGCCATGGTGTTCATCAGCCATGACATCCAGACGGTCCGCTATATCTCTGACGACATCATCGTTATGAATGGCGGCAAGATCGTCGAGCAGGGCGAGGCCAAGCAGGTCTTCCAGCACCCTCAGGACCCCTACACCAAGATGCTGCTCGGCGCTGCGCCGTCGCTGCTGCATCCCAAGCTCGGCGAGTAGCCTCGCTTTCCCTCCCGTGCGCCCGGTTCCCTTGCCGGGCGCACCTCCGTTGCGATTTCGAAAGGTTGGGTTCACGAGCCATGCCAAGTGCTCAGGAGCTACAACATCAATTTGGTGAATATCGAGGCGCCATGCCCCGTCCATCAGATTTCGATCTCTTTTGGAAGGACCGCATGGCCGAGGCCGACGCCGTCGGGCTTGACTATGCGATCGAGACGGCATCGGTCACCGATGCCGTGACCTGCCAGCTTTTCGACCTCTGGTATACCGGCATGTGTGGCGCTCGCCTGCATGCCAAGTACCTTAAACCCGTCTCGGACGAGCCCGTGCCGCTGGTGCTTCAGTTCCATGGATATCCGGGTGCGAGCCGCAGCTGGTTTGAGCAGGCGTCGTTTGCGGGCATGGGCATGGCGCTCATTGCTCTCGATTGTCCTGGCCAAGGAGGCCCCTCCGAGGACATTGGTGGATTTGAGGGCACGACGGTCGCGGGCCATATCGTCGCCGGTATCGACGGCGACCCGGCCAACCTCTACTATGTCCGCTTGCACCAGGATATCCGCATTCTGTGCCGTATCGTTCGCGAGCTCGAGGGCATCGATCTTACCCGCGTGTACGTGAACGGCGCATCGCAGGGCGGCGGTTTGGGTATTGCGACCTGCGCACTCAATAGCGATTTGGTTGACCGCGCGGCCATCCTCTATCCCTTCTTATCGGACTTCCGCCTGGTTTGGGATCTGGATGCCGACGATATCGCCTACGAGGGTCTGCGCTATTGGTCGCGCTGGTTTGACGAGGACTCGACTCGTATTGACGAAGCCTATGCCAAACTGGCGTACTTCGATTCCAAGAACTTTGCCCCCATGGTCAAATGCCCCGTGCTGTTTGGCACCGGCACAGCCGATACCGTCTGTCCGCCAGCGACGCAGTTTGCGGTCTATAACAACCTGACCTGTGAAAAGCGTCATGAGTTCTTTGAAGGCTTTGGCCACGAGGAGATTCAGGATTTTGACGATCTGATCATTCCGTTTTTCTGCAAGGGAGGGGAGGCTCATGTCTAAGTGCGAGAGCAATGTCGGCGAGCTGATTGTCTCCGACCTTGTGGGGATTCCCGGAACGGTTTCGTCAAGGCTCGCAGAATATCGGGACTGGCGCGGTGATGTCCAAGCAGATGTTTCTGATTTAGAGACATGCGCTTCGAATCTTGAGATTCAAGGCCTGGCCATTACGGCGATTGATTTTGTTAACCCCTGCGCCCGTTACTCGGAGGTTTCCTTTGAGCTCGGTGACGATGCGATTCACGCTCGTTTGATCGAGCCTGTCGGTCGTGCCCGAGTATCTGAGCGCGTGCCGCTGTGCCTGATGTTCCACGACATCGATCGGCCTGTGCGCGGCTGGCATCACATGACGAGATTTGCCGCCATGGGGTATGCCGTCCTCGCGCTGGATGACGATGTTGCTGGTGCGGACGACCTGCGGCGGGGGATTTCTTCGCCCGCTTTTGTCGAGCGCGTCCGTTGGGGTTGCGCGCTGGCGAAGGTGGCGCGCAATCTTGATGGCATGGACCCCGACCGCATCTTTGCATGGGGCGAGGGTCTTGGCGGCGGAGTCGCGCTGGCGGTTTCTGCTCTGGACGAGCGGGGCCTCGCCTGCACGGCGGTTGCCAATCCGCTTCCTGGCGGCCTCGAGGCGCTGTCGTCTCGGGTGCGCGGATCGGTGCTCATGGGCACATCGCTTATGGATACCGTGAGCGATCCCAAGGATCAGTTTGCCGTATTCAACGGTCTTGAGTGTGACCGGAGGCATATCATCTATGCAAAATACGCTCACGAGCGCATCAATGCGTTCGAAAATGAAGTCGTCGACTTTTTTAACCAAACGTTCTACTCGTGTTCTTTGGCCTAGACGGCCTGGACACTGCCAACAAGAGTGGGTGGCATAGGGCCGCCCGCCAGACAGCTAAGGAGATTCTTGTGGCAACTCAGAAATTCACCGGCGTTATCCCTCCCGTCGTTGTTCCCGATACCGAAGATCACCAGCTCGACGTTGCCTCCTTTGAGCGCAGCATCAACCGCATGATCGATGCCGGCGTCGATGGCCTGTTCTTCTTGGGATCCTCGGGCGAGGTCGTCTTCTCCACCGACGAGCGCCGTCGCCAGATTATCGCCGAGGCCGTTCGTATCGTCGACCACCGCGTTCCCGTTCTGGTCGGCATCATCGATACCGAGACCGAGCGCATGATCGAGCACGGCAAGGTCGCCCAGGAGCTGGGCGCCGATGCCCTCGTCGCCACCTGCCCGTTCTATGCCCTGCAGGGCATGACCGAGGTCGAGGAGCACTTCCGCATCCTGCACGAGGAGCTCGACCTGCCCATCTTTGCCTATGACATTCCCGTCTGCGTTCACACCAAGCTCCCCTGGAAGCTCCTTGCCAAGCTCGGCGCCGAGGGCGTTCTGGCCGGCGTCAAGGATTCCTCGGGTGATGACATCTCGTTCCGCTACCTCGTTCAGGAGAACGAGAAGAACGGCCATCCGATGAGCATTCTCACCGGCCACGAGGTTGTTGTCGACGGCGCCTACCTCGGTGGCGCCGACGGTTCCGTCCCGGGTCTCGCCAACGTTGAGCCCGAGGGCTACGTGCGTCAGTGGAAGGCCGCTCAGGCTGGTGACTGGGCTACCGTCAAGGCCGAGCAGGATCGCCTCAATGAGATTTCGCACATCTGGGATGTCACCTCGGGCGTCCAGGGCTATGCCGGTGGCGTCGGCGCCTTCAAGACCGCTATGAACCTCATGGGCATCTTCGACAGCCCGACCATGCCGCGCCCGGTGAAGGCCATGACCGGCGAGAACGTCGAGGCGATTAAGAAGGTCCTTCAGGACAACGGTCTCCTGTAAAGCTTCCCCAGGCACCCGATCTTGGGGCTCAAGTGGTCGGGCGTGACTCATTAGGTCAACGCCCGACCACTTTCACCCCAACCTCGGGCACCTGGGAAACCTTTACTAAGTTGCGGCGATAACACCGCCTTCATTTCCTGTAGTTGTTTTTTATCTCCTAAGGAGAGCGACATGGAGAACAAGTACGTCTGCTCTGTCGATATCGGCGGAACTAAGATCGCGACTGCCATCATGGAGTACCCGGCTGACGGCAGCGTGCCTCATCCCGTTTTTGAGGCCGAGGTTCCCACTGAGGCCCAAGAGGGCGGCGAGGCCGTCTTCCAGCGTATCGAGGCGTCCATCAAGGCTGCTCTCGAGGCGAATCCCGATGTCGAGGTCCTTGGCGTCGGCATCGGTGCCGCCGGCGTCGTCGATCCCAAGACGGGCGCCATCGCGTATGCCAACGAGATCATGCCCGGCTGGTCCGGCGTTCAGTTGGGGCCGCGCCTGCGCGAGGACCTCGGTCTTCCCGTTGCCGTCGTAGGCGACGTGCAGGCTCATGCTCTGGGTGAGGCCCACTGGGGCGTCGGCAAGGGCAAGTTCTCCGTCTTGTGTCTTGGCATCGGTACGGGCATCGGCGGCGCATATGTCGAGAACGGCCGCGTGATGCAGGGCTTCCATGGTGCTGCCGGTCATATGGGCCACATCGAGTGCTCGGCTGCCGCCGGCATTCCCTGCGCCTGCGGGCGTTCCGGCCATCTGGAGTCGGTTGCTTCGGGCACTTCCATTGGTCGTATGTACGATGAGCGCTTTGGTCGCGTCGACCCCAGCCGTCCTTCGGTCGGTCGCGATGTGAACGACCTGTGCCGTGCGGGCGACGCAAAGGCGACCGAGGTCATCCATGACGCCGGCTTTGCGCTGGGGGCCAGCTTGGGCTCGCTCGCTAACATCCTGGACCCTGAGGTCATCGTGCTTTCGGGCGGCGTGATTCACCAAGGTCCCGATTGGCGTTCGCAGACGTGGAAGGATTCGGTGCACGAGGGCTATGCCAGCCAGGCGCTCGATCCGCTTCAGAACACACCGATCCTCATCGGTTCTCTGGAGGGCGATGCTCCGCTCATCGGTGCCGCTGAGCATCTTCTTGCCTCGTTGAAGTAAACGTATCTGCTGTAGGAGCCTCCCGAGACAACACGCCTCGGGAGGCTGTTCTAAGAAAGGTTGCAGCCTTATGACCGTTGATCCTTTGATCCAGTCCCTGAAGGGTAAACTCGTCGTGAGCGTTCAGGCGTATATGGGCGAGCCGCTTCGTACGCCCGAGACCATGGCTCAAATGTCTCGCGCTTGCGAGCTCGGCGGCGCCGCCGCCATTCGCTGCCAGGGCCTTGCCGACATTGCCGCCATTAAGGGTCGCTGTGAGGTTCCCGTCATCGGCCTGTGGAAGGATGGGCACGAGGGCGTTTACATCACGCCGACGCTGCGTCACGCTCGCGCCTGCGTTGCTGCCGGTGCCGATATCGTGGCGATCGACGCCACCGATCGTCCGCGCCCCGATGGCAAGACGGTCGAGGATACCTTCCGCCCGCTGCACGAGGAGGGTGTGCTCCTGATGGCCGACTGTGCCACCATCGAGGATATTCGTCGTGCTGTCGATATGGGCTTCGACCTGGTATCCACCACGCTTTCTCACGGCGTCGCCGCCATCGACTGCACCATGGCCGATGGCCCCGACCTGCCGCTCCTGCGTCAGGCGACCGAGGAATTCCCCGGCCTTCCCATCATTTGCGAGGGCCGCGTGCATACGCCCGAGGAGGCTCGCGCCGCGATCGATGCTGGCGCCTGGGCCGTTGTCGTCGGCACCGCCATCACGCACCCCACGAGTATTACGAGTTGGTTCAAGGCTGCGCTTGAGGCGTAAGACAGGCCTCGTATCCGCTCGGGGCGGTATACTCAATATAGGCAATTGACCGCGCGGGATCCGGGTTGCTGGGTCCCGCGCTTGTTTTTGGGAGGCAGCACATGCAAAAGGGAGATGCCATGGATGCGGCGGAGCGCTCGGAGCGCATCCCCGATATCGTCATCATCACCGGAATGTCCGGATCGGGCCGCACACAGGCCATGCACGTGTTCGAGGACATGGGCTATTTTTGCATCGATAACCTGCCTCCGCGTCTCATCGCCCAGCTTGCCGAGCTCGTCGGCATCAATACTGGCGTGGGCAGGCATCTCGCCGTCACCTGTGACCTGCGCAGCCAGGGCTTGTTCGATGAGCTGCTCGATGCCGTTGCCGCACTCGAGGAGCGCGAGATGAGCTGTGACATCGTGTTTCTCGAGGCCTCTGACGAGGTGCTGATCCGTCGCTATAGCGAAAACCGCCGCCGCCATCCCATTGCCAAGCCGGGGGAGACTACGGCCGATGCGATTCAGCGCGAGCGCCTGCAGCTGCAGGGTGTGCGCGATCGAGCCGATATGATCATCGACACGAGCCGCCTGCGTACCTCTGCCCTGCGCAACAAATTGCGCATGGCGTTCTCCGAGTTGTCCGACCAGCAGCTCATGGACGTTCACGTGTTCTCGTTTGGCTTTAAGCACGGTATGCCCGTCGAGGCGGACATTATGATCGACGTTCGCTTCCTGCCCAATCCGTTCTACGATCCCGAGATGCGCACCATGACCGGTCTCGATAAGAAGGTCTCCGACTTTGTTCTGGACCATCCCAAGACCCAGGAGTTCTGGAAAGCTTGGACGCAGCTGCTCGATACGGTCATGCCCGGCTATATCGCGGAGGGCAAGCCACAGCTTTCTATTGCCATCGGCTGCACGGGCGGTCAACACCGCAGCGTTGCCATCGCCGAGGCCACGGCACGTTATTTGGAAGGCGCCCAATATCACGTGAGCATTTCCCACCGCGACCTTTCGCGCGCCAACACGAAAGCATAGGCTTGCATGTCGTTTACCGCCGAGGTGCGTGACGAGCTCGCGCGCTGCGAACCCGAATGTGAATACTGCGATTTGTCGACGCTTGCCGCCCTGACGCGTGTGAGCGGTACACTTTCGCTGGCCGGCTCCGGGCGGTATCGTTTGACGGTCGCGACCGAGACGGGGGCGCCGTCGCGCGCACGATGATCACTGACGCATCGCATCCTTAAGCTCAAAACGGAATTCACCGTTCGTAAATCTGTATTGCATAAGGTTCGAAACTACCTCATCACCTTGCCTGATCAGCCAGACCTGGATAAGGCTCTGGTGCTGCTGGGCATCCTCGACCGCAGGGGAGGACTTGTCGCCGGCGTGCCCCGGCATATCGTTGCCCGTCCCTGCTGCAGGCTTGCCTATATCCGCGGCGCGCTCATCGCGGGCGGCTTCGTGGCCGATCCACGCGGCGATTTTCATTTGGAGATCGCGGTGCAGGGCGAGCAGTATGCCAAGGGGCTTTGCGACCTGTTGGAGCAGATTGGGGTCCATGCGCGTGTTAATGCACGGCGGGGGTCATATGCCGTGTACATTAAGAGCGCCGAGGAAATCGAGCATCTTTTAAAGCTGATTGGTGCCAAGCGCAGCGTTGCCGAGATTGAGGAGGCGCGCGCGGTCAAGTTGGTTAAGAACGATGTGAACCGTCGCGTGAACGCCGAGCTCGCCAACCAGACCAGAAGCGCCGGTGCTGCCCAACATCAGCTTGCGCTTATCGATGAGCTCGAACAGCGGGGTTTGCGCGACACGCTTCCGGATGCCTTGGCGGTCTTTTGCGACCTGCGCGAGCGCTATCCCGATCTTTCGCTGCGTGATTTAGGGGAGATGGCTGACCCTCCCTTGTCGAAGTCTGCCCTCTACCATCGAGTTTTGAGGCTTGAAAAGCTCATTGAAGCAAACAGGTAGGTTAAAGTATCGACTTATATACGGATTTAGCTGCTATTTTATTCTTTAAAGCGTTTTAACACAAATTTGATTTTCAATTTCGAGCATTCTCGTGAAATTCAAGTCAAAAAAAAGGTATATTAGGCGAGTGGTTAGTTTGTGGGCCTCAACGGCAGGCGCTGTAGCTTGCGGGGGCCTTACGAAAGGAGACACAATGGCAGTAAAGGTTGCTATTAACGGCTTCGGTCGCATCGGTCGTCTGGCCTTCCGTCAGATGTTCGGTCATGAGGGCTCCGAGATCGTCGCTATCAACGACCTCACCTCTCCCGATATGCTCGCTTACCTGCTGAAGTACGACTCCACGCAGGGCAACTACGCTCGCGATCACGAGGTCGTTGCTGGCGAGGATT
>CABRZN010000070.1 GCA_902475445.1 uncultured Collinsella sp. | reverse complement strand
TTACCCGTAAGGAACTCGAGGGTGTCCTTGAAGCCCTGGGCGAGAAGGGAATGGCTCGCCACAACTATCTTTCTCATTGATTCACCAATCTCTTGGGTCGAAGCTAGGCAAGGATGCCGGCGGCGGAGGCGACCATCGCGAGGACGATCACCACGAGGATGAGGGCCGTCATGCTCGCGTTCTTCTTGGTAAGAAGGTAATACGCGCTTCCCGTGATGGCGGCGGGGATCATGGCAGGCAGGATCTTGTCGAGCAGCGGCTGAATCTCCATCGAGACGTCGCCGAAGCTGAAGCTAATCGGGCAGGTGACGCCGATGACCGAGGCGATGAGGCAGCCGACCACGGTGAGGCCGAGCACGGAGGCGGCGGCAGTGAGGTTGGGAAGCTTCTCGCTGAAGTCGGTGACGAGCTTCACGCCCTGCTTGTAGCCGAACTCGAGGGCGTGCATGCGGACCCAGAAGATGGCCAGGATGAGCGCGAACCAGATGCCGGCTCCCACGGGGTTGCCCTCGATGGCCATGTAGGCGGCGATGGAGCCCATGATGGTCGGGATCATGGTCATGAGCAGGGAGTCGCCGACGCCGGCGAGCGGTCCCATGGTGCCGATCTTCAGGTCTTGGACGGCGTCCGCCGCCGCTAGGCCGTCGCGTTCCTCCATGGCCACGCAGGCGCCGAGGATGATGGCGGCGAGCCAAGGCTGGGTGTTGTAGTAGCGGAAGTGGTTGTTGAGCGCTTGCTTATAGTCCTCGTCGTTCGTGTAGATCTTCCTCAGGACCGGCGAGAGGGCGTAGGCGACTGAGGCGCCCTGCTGGGTCTGGTAGTTGAAGGTGCACACGCTCATGAGCCAGCGCCAGTTCGCGTTGCGCAGGTCCTTCTTGGTGACCTTGTAGCCGGAGGGCTTGCCCTCGGCGACGGCGGTGATGTTCTCGTTTTCCATGGTTACTCATCCTCTCCGATGAAGGCGTCTGCGGAAGCGTGGGCGGCGAGCTCGGTGTCCCTCTCGGCACGCTGGTAGAACGCGATCGCGAGGGCAACGCCGACGATGGCGGCGCCGATGATGGGCACGTTCAGGAAGGCCGAGAGGAAGAAGCCGGCGAGCAGGTACTGGAAGTACTTGCCAGTGGGCATGTAACGCAGCAGCATCGCGATGCCGACGGCCGGGAGCATCTTGCCGGCGAGGGTGAGGCCGGAAAGGAACCACTGGGGCATAACCTCGAGGAGCCAGTTGACGGCGGGCTGGCCGAGCGTCACGGAAACAAAGACGGGCAGGGCGGCGCACAGGCCGAAGAGCACGGGGCAGACCCACAGGATGGCGTTCATCTGCTTGAACTTGCCCTCGTCGCAGAACTTCTGGGACTTCTCGACGACGAAGCCGTTGAGGATCTTGACGATGACGTCGAGCTGGATGCCGAGCATGCCGACCGGCAGGCCGATGGCGAGGCCCGTGTCCGCGCCCAGGGTCACGCCGTAGGCGGTGGCGATGATGGCCATCGTGCCGTAGTCGGGAATCGACGAGCCGCCGAAGCCCGCGACGCCGAGCTGCATGAGCTGGATGGTGCCGCCGATGACGAGGCCGGTCTGCCAGTCGCCCATGACGACGCCGGTGATAAGGCCCCAGAAGACGGCATAGTTGACGAAGATCATCGGGATGCCGTAGTAGTCCACGTGCTTGATGAAGGCCAGCAGGGTCAAAAGGACGACTTGCAGGATAGTGAAGTTGACCATGATCCCTCCTTAGATGAGGTCGGCGACGGAGACGGGCTTGTCGGCGGGCACGAACTGTGCCGTCACCTTGACGCCGCGGGCGATGAGCGCCTTGTAGCTCTGGACGTTCTCGGCGGAGGCATAGGCGCGCTGGGTGAGCTGGACGCCGCCCTCCTTGACGAGCGAGCCGCCGACGATCAGCGACGGGAGCTCGATGCCCGACTCGACCAGGTGAAGGATCGTCTCGGGCTCCTTGGCGATGACAAAGACCTTCTCGCGGTCGTACTTGCCCGCCGCGAAGTTCTTGAGCGCGGTCTCCTCGGAGATGATCGAGACGGCCATGCCCGCGGGGCGCGCCATCCTCATAGTGGATTTCAGGACCTCGTCGCCGGCGACCTTGTCGTCGATGACCATGACTCGGGTCGCGCCCGACACCGGGGCCCACTGCGTCACGATGATGCCGTGAAGCAGGCGATTGTCGATTCGTGCCATAACAACACTCATGTTTGCTCCTATCAAATGAAGTTTTACGTTCGGTACTGCCTCGGCGCTATCCGGATTCGCGCCGGGCAAGGGGTTATCGGATTATTGAGGACGCGCAGTCAGCTTGCGGCGGCGCGGGGAAGGTCACTCGTCGAGCAGGAGGTCCGAGGAGCCGAGGCGCTCTTCTCGCGCCGGGGCGGCGCTCACGCTTATGTAGTCGAAGACATATGCGATCTCGCTTACGGGAACCTCTACGCGATAGCGCGTCGAGATGCTCGAGAAGCTCTGCCTGAAGGACTCGATGAAATCGGCACGCTCCTCCTCGAAGCGGTCCTGGCCAACGTAGGTCTCAATGGGGTTTCTGGTAACAAGGCGCTCGACGAGACAGCAGAGGTGGACGTAGAGCCCAATGATGGCGTTGCTGCCGATCTTCTCGCCTGTCCTGCGCTGAAGCTCGTGCACGGCGCTCTCGATCTCGTGGAATAGCCGCTCCGGGTCGAGGATGGTGATGGAGCGGATGACGTTCTGCAGCGTCATGTTCGAGAGCAGCTTCTCGTGGAAAGAAGAGAGCTCGGAAGCGTCAAGCCACCTGCCGAACACGGCATCAACCTTAGAGGCGGACGCCGTCGACATGATGTCCTCGAGGGCGACGAAGGGGACGGAGGCGACCCCGGGGTCTCCCGTGCCGATGACGGCGCAGACGCGGTGCTCGGAGAAAACGGCGTCGTTCGACCCGTTCGCGACGAGCTGCTTGAAGGGCCTCGTGAGCAGGCGCGCGCCTATGGTGCGCGGGAGGCTCTGCGAGACGAGCTGGCGTATCCTCTCCGCGGCGTCGACCCCGGACTCGGAGCAGAAGACTATGGCGTCCTCACGGTTGACGCGCTCGATCACCTTGCAGTGCGTCACGCACGCGGCGGTCGCATCGCCAAGAACCTCGGCGATGGACTTGCCGCCGAGCAGCCCGACCCCGATCTCGAGCGCAAGACCGGTAGAGACGTTGTTCACCACGCCGATAGTGGAGTCGGTAACGTTCTCGAGGGCCTTATAGGCCTCCTCCAAGGAGCCCATGTCGACGAGGAACACGACCCCGGTGCAGTAGGAATGGCGGTCGACGAGGCGCTGGAGCGGACCGACGATGTCCTTCAGCTGCTGGTCGTAGGGCATGTCGACAGCCTCGTACACATGCATGCCGAGCATACGGTTCGCCGCGTCGGCGATGCTCGTCGCCGTTGAGTAGCCGTGGGACAAGATGACGCAGAGCGTCCGAAGGGCCTTCGCATCGCGAGACTCCGATGCGACGCACAGCGTCAGAAGCGTCTTCGTGAAGTGATCGAGCGAGATTCCCAGCGCCCCTTCCACGTCTGCGGCGACCTGATCGGAGACACTCGAGGCAAACGGCAATTCGGAGGTCACGGCACCGAGGAGATGGGAGATTTGCTCCGCACAGGCAGACTTTCGCTTAGCCAGGCCGATACCCGGCCACAACTGCAGGCAAATCTCCTGGGCCAGTAGAAAAGCGACCTTCCTCGAAAGCTCGATGCCATAAGAAGAGCCTGCGTCGGCAAGGACCGCGCCCACGACGCGCTCGAAGGCGCGCGACCTCGAGGAGGCGACGCCGTGGTCGAAGATCAAGTGATCCTCAACGCCGCGCACAGCGGAGACAGCTTGCGAGACAAGCTCGGAGACAGAGAGCTCCCCGGCGCAGAATCGCTCATCGAGGGAGCACAGGGCATCGAGCGCCTGCTCGACCGGCCCTGTGCTCTCGGCGGCATCCAGAGACGCGTCGATCAGAACGCCATCGTCGGGCTGTTGATCGATCTGCGCGGAGGAGAGGAGCCCGCTGGGAAGAAGATACGGGCGAACGACGACGTAGTCGCCCTCGCGATTGAGGAACGCTTTGGCGCAGCAGTTCGTCACGCAGGCGCGCAAGCCGGCGATGTTATCGGAAAAGTCCGCGTTCACGAGGCAACGGTATGCGCCGCGGCTGATCTTCACATCAGAACCGATTCGGCACCCCTCGCTGCGCAGGAAGCTCAAGATGAGATCCTCGCGCTCCTCGGGGGTCCGCTCCTTGAGTGAGGGGACGCGGGCACAGATGGGCATTTTGCTGTAGGCCGAGGAAACCTTCAGGTCATCGGCGGAAAGCGTCGTCGAAAGAACGAGGCGAGCGCGCGGCGCATCCTGGGAGGCATCGAGCCCGAGGGCCGTCGCAAGGCAGTGCTCCATCGCAGAGGGAGAGAGTGCCTCGATGCCGTTGACAAAGACCACACCCCCGCGCGCTTTCGCGATCGACTCGTCAAGAAGCCCGTTGAACGAGGCGGCGTCCGGGACCCCGGCGCAGTCGATGCGCACATAGGAGGAGTCGCGGGACAGCAAGCCCTGGTTCTTGCCGTACTCGTACACAAGGCGAGAAAGGAAAGACTTACCGACACCCACGCCGCCGCTCAAGAGGATGGGCAGGCCAAACGGAGGGTACTGAACCGCAGCCTTGCACTGCTCGACAACGGAGCTGAGGCTCATGTCGAAGCCCACGGCACGCGCGAAGTCGCGGTGATCGGCGATTCCCGTCGCCTGGATGAGGTCGGCGAGCGAGGCGTACTCGCTTGCAGAGAGCTTTACCTGAAAACGCTTCTGGAACGCGCGGCGATGAAAATAACGGACAGGCCTGCCCGCCACCTTAACCACAAGACCGGCGCGAACAAGGTCGTTGAGGTACTGGCTCGCCAGGCTCCTGGAGATGATGAGCGTCTCGGCGATGTCGGAGGTGGACAGACGGGCAAGGTCGTCGAGCGAGACGGCAGAGGTGAGGGCCTCGAGATGCTCGAGAATCCTGTCCCTCATGTCGACGGGTTTCTTTGCCAAGCTGTCCTGTGTGGTCTTGTCCATGACTTCTTACCTCCTCGTACAAGGAGTATAAGGGGAGAACAGAGAACGGAAGGGGGCGCGTGGGGGAATCAACAGCTCCGAGGAAAAGTCCACCACTTGAGGGGCAGAAAACAACGGCCATTGAACATTCAGGGCCGACGCTCAACACTTCGGCTCGACACTTCGCTTTGGAAAGGGCCCGGCGCGCCGGGGTCCCAACATAAAGAAGGGCCCCGGCGCGCAGGGCCTAAAGCTTAACCATGCGCGCGGCGATGCGGGCGCAGTCGCAGGCGGCCTTCTTCTCGAAGGTGTTGTAGTCGACGACCCGGCCCTCGGCGCAGGGCTTGTCGCTGATGGCGCGCACGACGACGAGGGGCACGCCGTTGAGATAAGCGGCCTGCGCGATGGTGCAGCCCTCCATCTCGCAGCACAGGTCGCCGAAGGTCGCGAGGATTCGCTCCTTCTGTTCCGCGGGCGAGACGAACTGGTCGCCGGAGACGACGCGGCCCTTGAGGACCTTAATGTCGGGGGCGACGGCGGCCGCGGCGGCGCACGCCGCCAGCAAGGGCCGGAACGGATCGCGCAAGATCAAGGCGTCGCCCGGGAGGTCGGGCGTTACCGTCAGCCGGCGCCGCGTCTGCCGCATCATGAGGGAGAACGGCCTGGCCGGCGCATACGGCAGGAAGAGGTTCAAGGTGCACCCCGGGGCGGTCAACGAGGCCGACGTGTCGAACGTCGTCGCGCGCGGCTTCGGCGGCAGGGCGCCGTGCACCCATATATGCAGCGACTTGGCCTGCGTGCGCGTCGGGGCGTCGTGGAACTACGTCTGCCTGCTCGTCGACCTCTGCAACGGGGAGATCGTCGGCCACTCCGAAGGACCGAGGAGGGACGCGCGAGCTCCGAGCCAAGCTCTTGGATTACGTGCACTGGTACAACAACTTCAGGATCCACTCAACGCTGGGCTACATGTCGCCGGTCGAGTTCAGGGAGGCGGGGCCGTCCCTCCCGGAATCGTCCAAATAAGTGTTGCCAATCCATAGCCAATCCAGCCATCATCTTCGCGAAGGCGGACGTCAGGAAAAGCTCGGCTTGAGCTCGGTCGGACGCGGTCTGTGGGGCATCATTCAGGCTCAGGGGGTCTCCTTGTCTTCTTCGGTCGCAACCTGAATGATAGGGACGGCCCCTTCTCTCTTTCCCCTTCGTTTTCGACGCGTCACCCTCTCGGCGGGCTTAAGGCCCGCGCTCGCGGGTGCAGGGGCTACGCCCAAACCCCAAAAACGTAACGCCGTGCTCGAAGCGTTTCCGGACGTCAGCGTAATCTCAAATCCCGTTCGTCAACTCATGGGCAAGCCACCTGAGACTACTCATTTCTCCTACTGGCAATGAAGACCTGCGACCTGCAGTTTTGCAAACTGCTTGAAAGCCACCTGCGTTGATTCACTTCCTATTGCAGCTGGCGGCTTGCACGCGAAAAGGCATTTAAGTTTCAAAACGGGCGTTTTCGGCGCTATCGAGCCTCCAAAGGCATCCCGCCGCGCCCTTTGGGACAAAAACAAAAACTCAAAGCCCTGAGTTCGAAAATAGTTTTTGGAGTTGTCCCGACTTTTGTCCCCGAAGCCGACGAAACGCGACAGGGTGTCACCTGGCGGCACTCGATTCGAGACGGCACCGAAAACTGGATGCAACCGGAATGACAGGACGGCAGAACCGAAGCCATCGAGTGGGGATAGAAAAAGGCCCGGGTGCCGTGGCATCCGGGCCTTTGCTAGCAACTTGATGTTGCGGGCAGCTTAGAACTTGTGGCCGCACTTCTTGCAGACGCGCAGCTTGTTCTTGCCGTCCTTCTCGTGACCGACGCGGGTAACCTTACCGCACTCGGGGCAGACGAGATTGACGTTGGAGGCGTCGATGGGAGCCTCCTGCGAAACGATGCCGCCCTGCTGGTTGGCAGCGTTGGGCTTGACGGCCTTCTTGACGACCGAAACGCCCTCGACAACGACCTTGTTCTCGGCGGGGAGAGCACGCAGGACAACGCCCTGCTTGCCGCGATCCTTACCAGAGAGAACCTGGACCTTATCGCCCTTCTTGATATACATATATCTCCCCTAACTACAGGGTCTCGGGAGCGAGCGAGACGATCTTCATGTACTTCTTGTCACGAAGCTCGCGAGCGACGGGCCCGAAGATACGGGTGCCGACGGGCGAACCATCGTTGTTGATGACAACGCAGGCGTTCTCATCAAAGCGAATGTAGGAGCCATCCTTGCGGCGGATCTCCTTAACGGTGCGAACGACGACGCAACGGACAACGTCCTTCTTCTTGACGTTGGCGCCAGGGGTAGCCTCCTGGACAGCACCGATGAACACATCGCCGATGCCTGCATAACGACGCTTGGAACCGCCAAGCACCTTGATGCAGCGAATCTTGCGAGCGCCGGAGTTGTCGGCGACGTTCAGCATGGTTTGCATCTGAATCATGGTAGATGTTCCTCCGAACTAAGAACCGAAGAGAGGTGCGCAGCCTTTATACGGCCCGTGGTATGCAAGCCAGGCATACGCACATCTTCGGAAACGTACAAGTCGTAAGAGCGACTGCTTATTTAGCGCGCTCGACGACCTCGATGAGGCGCCAACGCTTCATCTTGGACATAGGACGGGTCTC
The DNA here is from genome assembly GCA_902475445.1 of uncultured Collinsella sp. Classification (GTDB taxonomy): domain Bacteria; phylum Actinomycetota; class Coriobacteriia; order Coriobacteriales; family Coriobacteriaceae; genus Collinsella. The sequence goes on along the minus strand of CABRZN010000070.1, from coordinate 2,684 downwards.
CATAACGCGGACGGTGTCGCCCACGCCAGCCGTGCACTCCTCGTCGTGAGCGTGCAGCTTCTTGGAGCTGGTCATCATCTTGCCGTACTTGGGGTGACGCTTGCGCTCGGTGATGGTGACAACAATGGTCTTGGCACCGGAGACGGAGGTAACGACACCCGTACGGACCTTACGCGAGTTACGCGAATCAGTCATGTTCTCTCCTTAGGTCCTACTCGGCGACAGCGGACTTCTCCGCTGCGATCTCGCGGGCGCGCTGCTCCGTGAGGACGCGAGCGATGTCCTTCTTCACGGTGTTGACGCGAGCGGTGTTGTCCAGCTGGCTGGTGGCCATCTGGAAACGAAGGTTAAAGAGCTCGGCGCGCATTTCCTTCAGCTTCTCAACGAGCTGAGCGTCCGAGAGCTCACGAATCTCTGCGGGCTTCATTAGTTCTCCTCCTTGGCGGCGGCGGCGTCCTCAGCAGCCCACTTGGCCTCGAGAGCGGCCTCCTCAGCCATCTCCTTCTCGATGCGCTGCTCAGCGTTCTTAGCAGCAACAATCTTGGTCTTGATGGGAAGCTTGTGCTGTGCAAGACGCAGAGCCTCGCGAGCGACCTCCTCGGGCACGCCCTTGACCTCGAACATGATGCGGCCGGGCTTGACGACGGCCACCCACTCCTCGGGGTTACCCTTACCAGAACCCATGCGAGTCTCGGCAGGCTTCTTGGTGATGGGCTTATCGGGGAAGATCGTGATGTAGACACGACCGCCACGCTTCATGTAGCGGGTCATGGCAATACGAGCGGCCTCGATCTGACGGTTGGTGATCCAATGGGCCTCGAGAGCCTGGATACCAAACTCGCCGAAATGCAGCTCGGTATTACCCTTGGCCTGGCCCTTCATGGAGCCACGCTGCACCTTGCGGTGAAGAATACGCTTAGGGGCAAGCACTACTGACCCCTCCTCTCGGAGTTACGACGACGAGGACGGGAAGAGCCCTCGAGTGCAGGGTTGGGAACAGGCTGGCCCGGGAGCTTCTCGCCCAGGTAGATCCAGACCTTCACGCCGCAAGCGCCCATGGTGGTGCTGGCGACAGCCGTGCCGTAGTCGATCTTGGCACGGAGGGTGTGCAGAGGCACGCGACCCTCGCGGTACCACTCACGACGGCCCATCTCGGCACCGCCGAGACGACCGGAGCACTGGATACGGATGCCCTTAGCGCCGGCCTTGCGGGCGGACTGGACAGCCTTGCGCATAGCGCGACGGAAGGCAACGCGGCCCTCGAGCTGCTCGGCGATAGACTGAGCAACGAGGTTGGCGTCGAGCTCGGGGCGCTTGATCTCGACAACGTCGACGGAGAGCTGGCCCTTGGAGACGCCAGCGACCTTCTCGAGCTCGGTGCGGAGGGTATCGATCTCGGCACCCTTCTTACCGATGACAACGCCGGGGCGAGCGGTGAGGATGATGACCTTCACCTTGTCGCCAGCGCGCTCGATCTCGACGCGGGAGACAGCTGCGCGGGAAAGACGCTTCTCGAGGTACTTGCGGATCTCGAGATCGTTACCGAGGGTCTTAGCGTAATCCTTCTCTGCGAACCAGCGGGAGCGCCAGTTCTCGGTGATGCCAAGACGGAAGCCGGTGGGGTAGACTTTCTGACCCATACAGCTTTACGCCTCCTTTCGAGGAGCAACGACGACGGTGATGTGGGAAGTACGCTTCAGAATGCGAGAAGCGGAACCCTTGGCGCGGGGACGGATGCGCTTAAGCGTCGGACCCTCGTCAACATAGGCAGCGGCGACAACCAGGTTGTCGGCACGCAGACCGTTGTTGTTCTCGGCGTTCGCAACGGCGGAACGGAGAACCTTCTCGACATCCACGGCGACGGCGCGGTCGCAGAAGTGGAGGATGTCGAAGGCCTGAGCGACAGGCTTGCGGCGGATCAGATCGACCACCAGGCGGGCCTTGCTGGGGGAAACACGCACGTACTTAGCGACGGCGCGAACCTCGGTGGCCTCAGTTTCAATAGACTTAGTTGCCATTTACGGTTAACCCCCTATTTGGCCTTGTGGCCACGGAACGTACGAGTCGGCGCGAACTCGCCGAGCTTGTGACCAACCATGGACTCGGTAACATACACGGGCACATGCTTGCGGCCGTCGTGGACGGCGATGGTGTGACCAACCATCTCGGGGAAGATGGTGGACGCGCGGGACCAGGTCTTCACGACGTCCTTCTTGCCAGCCTCGTTCATCGCGGTGATACGCGAGAGAAGGCGAGTCTCCACGAACGGGCCCTTTTTGAGACTTCTGCTCATAAGTGCTTTCTCCTAAAACTCGGTATCCGAAATTACTTCTTACGGCGACGAATGATGTGCTGGTTCGAGACCTTCTTCTTCTTGCGCGTACGAAGGCCCTTCGTCGGCTTACCCCAGGGGGTAACAGAGGGACGACCAGAGGTGTGGTTCTTGCCCTCGCCACCGCCGTGCGGGTGGTCGACAGGGTTCATGACGGTACCGCGGACGGTCGGGCGCACGTTCATGTGACGCTTACGGCCGGCCTTGCCGATGACGATGTTGGCGTGATCGGCGTTGCCGACCTCACCGACGGTGGCGCGGCAGGTAACGAGGATGCGGCGCATCTCGGAGGAAGGCATACGGACGATAGCGTACTTGCCCTCCTTATCCATCAGCTGGCAGGAGTTACCGG
>CABRZN010000069.1 GCA_902475445.1 uncultured Collinsella sp. | reverse complement strand
ATGACGGCTGATGAGGTGTCTTATCCTACCGTTGAATCAATATCCGAAAATCTTTCAATAACATGCCCGTATTCTGATTTTGGTTCTAATGGTATTTTGTCCATTGATTTTTCAGGTCTCAAATCAGTAAAAGGGATTAGTATAAGCGGGCAAGGAGATGTTAGCGATTTCAGTTCTTTCAAATACCTGTTTGAAAACAATGTTCTAACAGGAGAATCTCAATGGTCTGTCAGAGAATGTGCTTATAACCCCACATACCAAGATATGAAAGACGGGAAGTACAAGCCTGCCGAATAGATAACCAAACAATAAGTTTTCTGCCAATCCTCGGTATGCTTACCGTAAGGTAAGACTACCGGGGATTAACTATAAAAATAACGGTATGACCTATCACCAATTGAAATATCTGCTATGGAGCGTAGTTGTCGGAGTGACACTATCCTTGACATCCTGCATGAAGTGGGACTACGGCGATGCCGTAGAAGACTTCAATGCCACGGGAGCCGGACTGTTCATCACCAACGAGGGCAACTTCCAGTACGGCAATGCTACCTTGTCCTATTACGACCCTGCGACCAAACAGGTACAGAACGAAATCTTCTTCCGTGCCAACGGCATGAAACTCGGCGACGTGGCGCAGTCGATGACCATCTACGACAACAAGGGCTGGGTCGTGGTGAACAACTCCCACGTGATTTTCGCCATCGACCTGAACACCTTCAAGGAGGTGGGACGCATCGAGAACCTGACCTCGCCGCGCTACATTCATTTCCTAAGCGACGAAAAAGCCTACGTCACCCAACTGTGGGACAACCGCATCTTCATCATCAACCCGAAGAAATATGAAATTACCGGCTACATTCAAGTGCCGGACATGACGATGGAAAGCGGCTCGACGGAGCAGATGGTGCAGTACGGCAAATACGTCTATTGCAACTGCTGGTCGTATCAGAACCGCATCATCAAAATCGACACCGAAACCGACCAAGTGGTCGATGAACTGAAGGTCGGCATACAACCGACATCGCTGGTCATGGACAAGTACAACAAGATGTGGACGGTGACCGACGGCGGTTACGAAGGCAGCCCCTACGGTTACGAAGCCCCGTCGCTCTACCGCATCGACGCCGAGACATTCACGGTGGAGAAGCAGTTCAAGTTCAAGTTGGGCGACTGGCCCTCGGAGGTACAGCTCAATGGCGACAGGGACAAACTCTACTGGATCAACAAGGCCATTTGGAGCATGGACGTGACAGCCAGCCATGTGCCGGTGCGTCCGTTCCTCGAATACAGCGGCACGATTTATTACGGACTGACGGTAAACCCCGCCAACGGGGAAGTATACATCGCCGATGCCATCGACTACCAGCAGCAGGGCATGATTTACCGCTACTCGCCCGAAGGGAAATTGATAGATGAATTTTATGTCGGGATTATCCCCGGTGCATTTTGTTGGAAATAAGAAAGGAGGCAATATGAAAAGACTATATCTGTTCTTCGCTTTGGCAGCATGTCTCCCCACGACACTCTTCGCGCAGCAGACGGAAAGCAAAAAGCGGTCGGACTGGCATCTTACCATACCGGAAGTCACGGTCATCGGACATCGGCCGATGAAAGAAATCGGTGTGCAGAAGACGAAGTTCGATTCACTCGCACTGAAAGAGAACATCGCCCTCTCGATGGCCGACATCCTGACGTTCAACTCGTCCGTATTCGTCAAGAGCTACGGACGCGCCACGCTCTCGACCGTCGCGTTCCGAGGAACGTCGCCTTCACACACGCAAGTGACATGGAACGGCATGCGCATCAACAACCCCATGCTCGGCATGACAGACTTCTCCACCATTCCGTCCTACTTCATAGACAACGCATCGCTGCTGCACGGTACTTCATCGGTGAACGAGACTGGCGGTGGACTGGGCGGTCTGGTTAAGCTTGGTACCACCCCCACCGTTGCCGAAGGGTTCAACGCCCAGTACGTGCAGGGCATCGGATCGTTCCGGACATTCGACGAGTTCGCCCGCTTCACCTACGGAAGCGAGCGGTGGCACATCTCCACCCGTGCGGTCTATTCTTCCTCGCCCAACGATTACAAGTACACCAACCACGACAAGAAGATAAACATCTACGACGAGGACAAGAACATCATCGGGCAGTATCACCCTAAAGAGCGCAACCGCTCCGGGGCGTTCAAGGACCTGCACCTGCTTCAAGAGGTCTATTACAACACCCGCAAAGGCGACAAATTAGGCCTGAACGCATGGTATATCAACTCCAACCGGGAACTTCCGATGTTGACGACCGACTACGGAGATGCAACCGACTTCGAGAACCGCCAGCGGGAACAGACTTTCCGCAGTGTCCTTTCGTGGGATCATATCAAAAGCAACTGGAAACTCGGCGTGAAAGGCGGTTACATACACACATGGATGGCCTACGACTACAAGCGTGAGGTCGCACCTGATAACTGGGCGTCGATGACCCGTTCCCGTAGCAAGGTAAATACGTTCTACGGGCAGGCTGAAGGTGAATACAGTCCGACAAAACGTTGGTTTTTCACCGCTAACGTATCGGCTCACCAGCATTTGGTACGCAGTGAGGACAAGAATATCATCTTGCAGGACGGAGGCAAAGCCATCGTGGGCTATGACAAAGGACGCGTGGAACTTTCCGGCTCCGTATCTGCCAAGTGGCAACCGATAGACCGGCTTGGCATGTCGGTTGTGTTGCGAGAAGAAATGTACGGTTCCGAGTGGGCTCCGCTTATACCGGCTTTTTTTATTGACGGCATCATTTCTCCGAAAGGGAATGTGATGCTCAAAGCTTCTGTTTCACGCAATTACCGTTTCCCGACGCTGAATGACCTCTATTTTCTGCCCGGTGGCAATCCCAATCTGAGAAACGAGCATGGTTTCAGCTACGATGCAGGTGTAAGTTTCGAGGTCGGCAAAGAAAATGTCTATAAGTTGAGCGGCGGCGTGAACTGGTTCGATTCCTACATCGACGATTGGATTATCTGGCTGCCCACCACCAAAGGCTTCTTTTCGCCCCGCAACGTGAAGAAGGTACACGCCTACGGCATCGAGGTCAAGGCGAACCTGGCCGTGCAGCCGGCAAAGGATTGGCTCATTGACCTGAACGGTTCCTATTCGTGGACACCCTCTATCAACGAGGGCGAGAAAATGTCACCTGCTGACCAGTCGGTGGGCAAACAGTTACCCTACGTGCCGGAGCATTCCGCCTCGCTGACAGGACGGTTGTCGTGGCGGTCGTGGGCGTTCCTTTACAAGTGGGCGTTCTACTCGGAGCGTTTCACCATGTCGAGCAACGACTATACGCTGACAGGACACCTGCCCGAATATTTCATGAGCAACGTCTCCTTGGAGAAAAACCTCTTTTTCAAACCGGTGGACGTGCAGTTGAAATTCGCCGTCAACAACCTTTTCAATGAAGATTACCTCTCGGTACTCTCGCGCCCCATGCCCGGCATCAACTTCGAGCTGTTCATCGGTATCACCCCGAAGTTCGGGAAAAACAAGAAAAAGTCCGTAAACACAAATTTGTAACGATATGAAAGCATTGAAAAATCTGAGCCTGATATTGCTGCTTGTACTGACATTCACAGGCTGCCATGATAAGAGTTCCAAACTTGCCGATTTCAACCGAGCGGTCTATACACCCGAATACGCTTCGGGGTTTGACATAAAAGGTGCAGACGGCAAAAAGAGCGTATTGGTTACCGTCACGAACCCTTGGCAGGGAGCTGACAGCATTACCACATACCTGTTCATCGCCCGTGACGGAGAAAGCGTACCCGAAGATTTCACCGGTCAGGTGCTCGGAAAAGATGCCGAGCGCATCATCTGCATGTCCTCTACCCATATCGCCATGCTCGACGCAATCGGTGAAACGGGACGCGTAGTCGGCGTGTCAGGCATCGACTACATCTCCAATCCCGACATTCAGGCACGGCGGGACAGCGTTGGAGATGTAGGCTACGAAGGGAATATCAACTACGAATTGCTGCTCTCGCTCGACCCTGACCTCGTGCTGCTCTACGGCGTGAACGGGGCAAGCTCGATGGAGGGCAAGCTCAAAGAACTGGATATTCCGTTCATGTACGTCGGCGATTACCTCGAAGAATCGCCGCTGGGCAAAGCCGAATGGCTGTTGGCACTTTCGGAGATCATCGGAAAACGGGCGGAGGGCGAAAAAGTATTCGCGGAAATCCCCGTCAGATACAATGTCCTGAGAAAGAAAGTAGCGGACAATGTTCTCGATGCCCCGTCGGTGATGCTCAACACCCCTTACGGCGACAGCTGGTTCATGCCCTCGACCGAAAGCTATGTCGCCCGAATGGTCAAAGATGCCGGAGGCGATTACATCTACAAAAAGAACACGGGCAATGCCTCGGTGCCCATAGACCTGGAGGAAGCCTACCTGCTGGCCTCGCAAGCCGATATGTGGCTGCATGTGGGTATGGCGAACACGCTCGACGAGCTGCGAGCCGCCTGCCCGAAGTTCATCGACACCCGCTGTTTCCGTGGTGGACAGGTCTATAACAACAACGCCCGCACCAATGCTGCTGGCGGCAACGACTACTATGAGTCTGCAGTCGTAAATCCCGACCTCGTGCTGCGAGACCTCGTGAAGATATTCCACCCCGAACTGGTCGAGGAAGATTTCGTCTATTACAAGCAACTGAAATAGATGCGCTCCCGTTCCGTCCTATTGTTTACCGCACTGGCTGCCCTCACCCTTTTCCTGTTTTTGCTGGATTTGGCGGTGGGGGCTGTCGCCGTACCGCTCGGTGATGTTTGGGCGGCCCTGACGGGCGGCGATTGTCCGCGAGCGACGGCGAAAATCATACTGAATATCCGACTGATTAAGGCGGTGGTCGCGTTGCTGGCCGGAGCCGCCCTGTCGGTCAGCGGACTCCAGATGCAAACCCTCTTCCGCAATCCGCTTGCCGGCCCCTACGTGCTCGGCATCAGTTCGGGCGCGAGCCTCGGCGTGGCACTCGTCGTACTCGCCGGTGTCGGCTCGTCGATAGGCATCGCTGGGGCGGCATGGCTCGGAGCGGCAATCGTGCTGGTCGTCATCGCCGCCGTCGGACACCGCATCAAGGATATCATGGTAATTCTGATTCTCGGCATGATGTTCTCGTCGGGAATCGGTGCGATTGTCCAAATATTGCAGTATGTTGCCAACGATGAATCCTTGAAAATGTTCGTCGTCTGGACGATGGGGTCGCTCGGCGATGTGACCTTCAACCAGCTTGCAGTGCTTATCCCGTCGATTGCCACCGGACTGTTGTTGGCGGTGGTGACGATCAAGCCGCTCAACCTGTTGCTGTTCGGCGAGGAGTATGCCGTGACGATGGGGCTGAACGTTCGTCGCTCACGCGGACTGCTGTTCCTCTCCACGACGTTGCTGGCCGGCACTGTGACCGCCTTTTGCGGTCCGATAGGTTTCATCGGGCTGGCCATGCCCCACGTCACGCGGATGCTGTTCCGCAACAGTGACCATCGGGTGCTCGTGCCGGGAACCGTTCTTTCGGGTGCTTCCGTGCTGCTGCTTTGCGACCTTGTTTCCAAACTGTTCACCCTGCCGATCAACGCCATCACCGCATTGCTGGGAATCCCCATTGTGGTGTGGGTGGTCTTGCGCAACAAATCCGTTACAGCATGATAGAGTTACACGATTTTTCCATAGGCTACGGCGAGCGAACTTTGCTCTGCGAGGTGGAAGCCACCATAGAAAAAGGCAAACTGACAGCCCTTATCGGGCGCAACGGCACGGGCAAATCGACGCTGCTCCGCGCCATCGCCGGACTGAACCGCCGTTATGCCGGTCGAATCCTGCTCGACGGGCATAACGCCGCCGATATGCGGGTTGCAGAGAGGGCAAGAACACTGGCATTCGTCACGACCGAGCGCACACGCATCGCCAACCTCAAATGCGAGGACGTCGTGGCTATCGGCCGCGCACCCTATACCAATTGGATAGGAAGGATGCAGAAGGCCGACACGGAGATCGTTATGCGGTCGCTCGCCTCGGTAGGCATGGAGGACTATGCGGAACGCACGATGGACAGGATGTCGGACGGCGAGTGCCAGCGCATCATGATTGCACGGGCATTGGCGCAGGATACGCCGATTATCCTACTTGACGAACCCACCTCGTTTCTCGATATGCCCAACCGCTACGAATTGTGTACGCTACTGGCACGGCTGGCGCATGAAGAAAACAAGTGCATCCTTTTTTCCACTCACGAGCTGGATATCGCCCTGTCGCTCACCGATGCGATAGCCCTTATCGACCCGCCCTGCCTGTCGTGCCTGCCGACCGAAGAGATGCGCCGGAGCGGTTGCATCGAACGGCTGTTCCGTAATAATTCCGTGACGTTCGATACCGCGACAGGTATGGTAAAAGCCCGATAAATAATGATCCGCATATGAAAACGCAGCAGGAACTTTGCGATATACTCGGTTTCATCGCCGAATATGCGACCTATCAACTCGGTTCGGGTGTGCACACCTCTCGGGTAATACGCAATGCGCAACGGATCGGCGAGGCGCTGGGTGTGGACGTTCAGTTATCGAGTTTCCAAAAGAGTACGATATGTACTGCACCCCAAAAGTTGGACACTTTTGGGGTGTTTTTTATGAAATATAATTATGAGATTCGTTTAAAGGCCGTAAAACTGGTACTCGAAGGCGGACTTTCGGTTAGGGAAGCCGGATGTCACTTGGGCTGTGGCCGCTCGCAAGTTCACTTGTGGGTAACATTATTCGAGCGCCATGGCCTTACCGGCCTTAAGCTGCGCCACGGTAGCTACAGTGCAGAATTTAAGTTGTCAGTTTTGAAGCATATGCACCAAAATCATCTATCTTTGCTGGAGACAGCAGTGCATTTCGGCATTCCGGGCCCTTTTGTTATTCGTCAATGGGAGCGGCTCTATCAAAACCAAGGTGCTGAAGGCCTGCGGCGTAAACCGCAAAGAAGGAGGCCGGCCATGAGTAAATCGAAGACTAAAAAAGTCAAACTCAAAACGACTCCGCACGAAGAGTTGCTTAAGGAACTGGAGTATCTTCGTGCCGAGAATGCTTACTTAAAAAAATTGCAGGCCTTAGTCGAGGAGCGCATTGTCCGCGAGAGCGGGAAAGAGCCCAAGCCATCGAAGGACTAAGGCCGCAGTGCCGGCTTTCAGTATTGCTCAAAGCCGCAGGGATGGCGCGAAGCACATTTTATTATCACTTCAGAAAATCAAAACAACCCGATAAATATGCTCGCGAAAAAGAGAGTATTATAAGGTTATATCACGAACATAAGGGGCGTTATGGTTATCGGCGCATTACCGTTGAAATGAATAAGATCGGATATGCGATAAATCACAAAACCGTACTTAAGCTGATGAATATTTGCGGGATAAAAAGTCAGGTCAGGCTCCGTAAATACTGTTCATACAAAGGACAGATCGGACGGATAGCGCCCAATCTTCTGCAACGCGACTTTGCAGCCGAAAAACCGAATCAGAAGTGGGTTACTGACCTTACGGAATTTTCGGTTTGCGGCGTAAAGTTATATCTATCGCCGATTATGGACTTATATAACCGGGAGATTATTAGCTATAAAATAGCTGAACGCCCTAACTTTATGCAGATCATGAAGATGCTGGACGATGCGTTTGCCAGAATACCGGATTCTCCGGGTATTGTCTTGCATTCCGACCAGGGCTGGCAGTATCAGATGAAGCAGTATCAGCTCCGTTTAAGACAGAAAGGTATTACACAGAGCATGTCGCGCAAGGGTAACTGTCTGGATAACGCTGCTATGGAAAGTTTCTTTGGATTATTGAAGTCCGAATTATTATATTTGCAAAAATTCTCATCCATAGACCATTTCCGAAAAGAATTGGAAGAATATATCGACTACTACAATAACAAGCGGATAAAGAAATACTTAAACAACATGAGCCCGGTACAATACCGAACTCATGCCATCTAAACAAATACTAATCCGTCCAATATTTGGGGTGCACTTCAATACTGACGGTGCTCGACACCGTAAGCGGCGAGTCCGCAACCCGTGTTGTGGCAATCCCGTCGCTCCCCATCAGTTTCGAGCGTAACTCCGATCTGAGTGCCCTGAGCTGGGACGCATTGGACGAGGGCCTCTCGCTCGACGAGATCCGCAGCCGTTACCGGACGCTGGTTGACAAACCGCGCATGGACCCAATCTTCACGCTCGTGGTCGTCGGGCTGGCCAACGCCTCATTCTGCAAGCTCTTCGGCGGCGACTGGACGGCCGTGGGCATCGTCTTCACGGCGACACTCGTGGGCTTCGCCGTCAAACAGCGCATGCAGGCCCACGCTGTCAATCACTTCCTCGTCTTCGCCTGCTCGGCTTTCGTCGCCTCGCTCTGCGCCACGGCAGCCTTGCGGTTCGACTGCACGGCCGAGATAGCGCTGGCAACAAGTCCGCTCTTCCTCGTGCCGGGCGTGCCGCTCATCAACGGGGTCATCGACATCATGGAAGGACACGTCCTCATGGGGGGCAGCCGGCTGGTTAACGCTCTGCTGCAGATTGTCTGCATCGCCGTCGGTTTGTCGGCCACTTTGTTAATGGTTAAAGATTCGCTGCTATGATCGTGACGGATATTCTGCTCGACGGCCTCTTCGCCGCTGTCGCCGCCATCGGATTCGGGGCCATCTCCGACCCGCCGATGCGGGCCTTTCCACGCATCGCCCTGCTTGCCGCCATAGGCCACGCCTTGCGTTTCACGCTGATACACTGTGCCGCACTGGATATCGCCACCGCATCGCTTTTCGCGGCCTTTGCAATCGGCATGGGCAGCCTGTGGCTCGGCCGCGGCGTCCGCTGCCCGATGACCTGCCTCTACATTCCGGCTCTGCTGCCGATGGTGCCGGGCATCTACGCCTACAAGACGGTCTTCTCGCTCATCATGTTCCTCCAGTCGCTCGATCGGGCCGACGAGGGTATGCGCTACATGCAACAGTTCTTTCTCAATGCCACCGTATCGCTGAGTGTCATTGCGCTGCTTGCCGCCGGTGCCACGCTGCCGATATTCATCTTCAAACGCCGGGCTTTCTCGATGACCCGACGCACACGAAAAAATAGTTAGGTTATGGAAATCTTTTGGAACACGATCGCGGCCTACAATGCCGCAACCTGGCCTGCGCAGATCGGTTTCACGCTCGTGGCGGCCATGCTGCTTGTGCTACTCTACCTCCGTCCGACGCCCGCAGTACGGATCGCCATGAAACTCTTCATGGCGTTTCTCAACTTCTGGATCGCCGGAGTCTATTACATGATCTATTGCCGTCCGCGCGAATATCACGGCATGCTGGCGCTTTTCTGGGCCATAATGGGTGGAATATGGATCTATGAGCTGCTGGTGAAGCACGCCTCGCTCGAACGCACCGGCCAGCACAACGCATTCGCTGTCCTGCTCCTTGTCATGCCGTTGATATATCCACTCTGCTCGCTGGCGCTGGGCCACGAATTCCCCATAATGACCTCGCCCGTCATGCCCTGTTCGGTGGCGGTCTTCACCATCGGACTGATGCTCGCCTTCTCGGAGCGGGTCAATATCGTGCTGGCGATGTTCCTCTGCCACTGGGCACTCATCGGTCTGTCGAAAGTCTACTTCTTCGGCATCCCCGAAGACTACCTGCTGGCGTGCAGCACCATACCTGCACTCTACATCTTCTTTCGGGAGTATGTCCGAAGCAACGCCGACCGGCCGATGAAACCCTCGGCCCATGTGCTCGATGCGTTGCTCATTACGCTGTGCCTGGTCATCGGCATCTTCTTTACTTTCACGTTATTGCACCAGCTTGACCTATTCACTCGAATCATCTGATTTATATGCGCATGCTCAAACAAATATTTTACCGTTGCAATGGACTCGAGCCGATAAACCGGCACATCACTCGATATAGCCTTTATAGTCCTTTTCCCGGACAACCGGTTCTGTTGACCGAGGAGATGCGTCGGAGCGACTGCATTGAACGGCTCTTCCGAAATAATTGCGTGACGTTCGATATCATAACAGGTTTCATTAAAGTAAAGCAATGAAAAAAGGATATGTAACAGAGAATTTCACGGCAAATATAAGCGTGGACGAATACATTTCACGCTTCCGAGACGAAAAACGTTTTGTCGAATTTTGCAAACAATGCCCCAACTACGGTAATAGTTGGGGATGTCCGCCGTTCGATTTCGATACCGGAGAATTTCTGCGCCAATACAAGTATGCCTATCTTATAGCTACCAAAATTGTTCCTATCGAAAAAGGCATCCCGATAGACAAATCACAAGAGTTAATCAGGCCTGAACGAATCAGGGTAGAAAAAGAACTGTTGAAACTGGAACTCAGATTCGGAGGTCGGGCATTCGCCTATGTAGGAAAATGCC
>CABRZN010000068.1 GCA_902475445.1 uncultured Collinsella sp. | reverse complement strand
TCGCGGCGGGCTCGGTAGACTTTGAGAATGGGAGTTGGGTCGACGGTGAGGGCTCGGGCTGCGGCGTCCATTTCGAAGGAGACAGCACTCGATACTAAGTATTGGTGAGCCTTTGCGATCTCGGCGATGACGGGTGCCGCTGCTGCGAGCCAACCCAGGCGCCAGCCGGTCATAGCCCATGGCTTGGAGAAGCTCTCGATGACTACTGTCTGCTCACGCAGCTTCGGGTGTCGCTGGGCGAAGCGCTCGTAGCCGTCCACATAGACGAGGCGGTTGTATACGTCATCGCAGACTACGTAGATGCCCGCCTGCTCCGCTACGCGCGCCACGGCGTCGAGCGATGCCGCGTTGAGAATGCAGCCCGTGGGATTGTTGGGCGAGCAGATAACGATGGCCTTGGTCGCCGGCGTCACGCAGGCGCGAAGCGCGTCCTCGTCAATCTGAAATTGCGCGGGCTCCGTATCCAAAAAGACCGCCTTGGCGTGGTTGGCCACGACGATGCTCTCGTACAGGCCAAAGGCCGGCGTGGGGATAATGACCTCGTCGCCGGGGTTGAGCATAGCCATAAATGTTGCCGACAGGGCCTCGGTCGCACCGTCGGTTAGGATGACCTCATCGGCGGAAAACTCCAGACCCGCGTCACCCATATATTCGGACAGTGCCTCGCGCAGGGCGGGGCGACCGTTGTTGGGCGGATAGTGCGTGTCGCCGCGGTCGAGCGCGGCGGCCACCTCGGCGCTAATCACATCGGGCGTGGGAAAATCGGGCTCGCCAAGCGCGAGCGCAATGCACCCCGGGTGCTGGGCGGCGAGCGCGTTGATTCGGCGGATGCCGGAGGGCTTGAGCGTGGCAAGCGAGGTATTCATGGGCAGGCGCATGGCGTTCCTTTCGTAAGGGTTGCACTAGGATAGCGCGGCGAGGCGCCGCCGGACGGTGTAACCTAAACGGAAATGAACCGGAAAGGAGGCGGCATGGAGACGACCGCACGCGGCGATGTACCAAAAACACTGCATAACATCGCGTTTGTCAGTATTCCCGAGAGCGCCGATCTTGAGTTTTTGCTCTGGGACCTGCAGGATGCCATCGCCGCCTACGCACAGCTTTCCGGCACCGTACTCCCCCATCCAGTCGACTTGAAGGCAAATGACGCCGGCAGCGTTGCCGATGGCATCGTGCTGGCCATTGAAGATGTGGCTGACGATGAGACGTTGACTGCTATCGAGCAGGCGCTTGAGCGCTTTGGCGGTACGGGAACGCGCGTCTATGCCGCGATTCGAGCCGCACAAGAGGGCACTGAGCAGGCGCGTGGGACCGCCGTTCGCCTGCACAAGGCATGTGAGCGCCATGACCAATTGTGGTGTGGCGGCGTTGCCATCTGCGCCGGCAGCGGCATCGCAGCGCTTCGCCATTCCCCGCGCATGGGACTCTTGCGGCGACCGTTTTCGGAGGCCATGGACAAGCTCGTGGGCGCCGTGCGCATGGGCTGCTCCGTCGAGCATGCACAGCGACTTGGCGGCGGCAATGCCGCCAACGTCGACGCCGACGGCATGGTTTGCGCCGAGCCAGCCGTGCCCGCGCCGATCTGGCGAGGCGTTCTGAAACGTCTGGGCGCCCACGCTCAAACAAAAATCTAAATTAAATAACAGCCCAGTCAACGGCTTCGTGCCAACGCTCGACAAGACGCTCCAGTCGCCAGGCGGCATTGGCAGGACTTGTCGAGGGCAGGACGACGGCGGGCAACCCCGTCCGATCTTGCAAGTAGCGTTTGTAGAGTCGCCCTGCCGTACCGCCGTTACAGACAACGACCTCGATCGACGCGGCATCGGTAATGCGCTCGATATGTGCCGGCACAACGTTGCGAATGCTCGCGTCGCTCGAGCCCTTAATGTCGCAGCCCTCGATTGCATCCCACAGGGCCACGCCGCCGTTCAGCAGCATGGCCCGCTTGGCGGCAATGGAGGCATCGAGCGTCGCGGGCTCACCGCTTGCCAAAGGATCGCCCTCGTTGGGCGGCACAGGCACACCGAGGCACGCAGCCATCACACGCCAAAAGCGATTCTGAGGGTTGCCGTAATAAAAGGCATTTGCACGCGAGAGCACCGAGGGAAACGACCCCAGCACCAAAACGCGCGAGCGCTGGTCGAACACAGGCTCAAACCCATGCTCAATATGTTGATAGTCCTCGTCAGACACAGGCATGGGCTAGGCTCTCAACAGATAGCGCACCTCGTAGGGTGCAAGCTCAAGGGCACCCGTTAGCTCGACTGTGGGCGCGCCGTCGGCAAGTAGGTCGGCAAAGGAGCCGTTGAGCTCGCCGGCTCCAAAGGTATAGGGCTCGTTCACGGCATTGACCGCCACGAGCACCGTCGCGTCGTCGCAGGCGCGCTCGAACAGCAGCTGCTTGTTCTGGATCACCACGTTGCGATAGGCACCATAGTTGAGGGCACGGGCCGCCGCGTCGTCGGCCGAGCGCAGGCGTGCAAGCTGCTTGATGAAGGCCGTCAACTCGTTGGGCGCAGGCTCATCGAGCGCAGGGCGTAACGCCCAGTCGCCATCGGGGCCGCCCTTTTCGCCGGCAATCCCCCACTCGCTGCCATAGTAGACGCATGGGATGCCCGGCATGCCAAACAGCATGCCGTAGGCGGGGCGCAGGCAGGACTTGTCCGTCAGGATGCTCGCCAGGCGCGGCACGTCGTGGTTGTCGACAAACGACAGCAGATGCTTGCCGCGATAAATGCACCACGGGTCACCGCCAAACTGGCGATGCAGCGAGTGGGCAATCTCGAACATGTTGACCGAGTTAAAGCTGGAGTACAGGCCCTTGTAGCACTCGTAGTTGGTGCAGGAGTCAAGCATCTCGTCGTTGACGATCTGGTTGTAGTCGCCGTGGAGCGTCTCACCAATCAGCACAAAGTCGGGCTTGAGCTCACGGGTAAAAGTATGCAGGCGGCGCATAAAATCGCGATCGAGCATATAGGCGACGTCCAAGCGCAGGCCGTCGATGCCAAAGACCTCGGCCCAGCGACGCACGGACTCAAGCAGGTAATCGACCACGGCGGGATTTTGCAGGTTGAGCTTCACAAGCTCAAAATGGCCTTCCCAGCCCTCGTACCAAAAGCCGTCGCCATAGCACGAGTCACCGTCAAAGCTGATGTGGAACCAATCCTTGTAGGGCGAGTCCCACTTGCGCTCCTGCACATCGCGGAAGGCCCAGAAGCCACGGCCCACATGGTTGAAGACCGCATCGAGCACCACGCGGATGCCATGGGCGTGCAGCGTCTCGCATACGGCGGCAAAATCGGCATCCCCGCCCAGGCGGCGGTCGATATGGCGCAGACTGCGCGTGTCGTAACCGTGGCTGTCGGATTCGAGCGGCGGGTTGATGAGCACAGCACCGATGCCGAGCTCTTGCAGGTAGTCGGCCCATTGGACAATCTTCATGATGGGCGCATCGGGGTTGGACGCGGCGTTGGCAGCCTGGGCGAGCTCATCCTCGGCAACGGGCGCGGCGTTTTCGCGCGGAGCTCCGCAAAAGCCCAGCGGATAGACCTGATAGAACGTCGTCTCGTATGCCCACATAGCAGCCTCCCGGTAAGCTCAACACAACGCCATCCATTGTATGCCTGCCGTGCATCCCCTCCTCCAAAATAAGTTGCGGTGAAATAGGGACTGTTGAGACCAATAAACCGGGCAAACAGTCTCTATTCCACCGCAACTGATGAGGGAACGTGATTAGGCGACGGGCTTTGCGCGGCGTATGGCCGGGAACAGCACCGTAATGGCGAGGATGACGCCCACGACGGTAATCGCCCCGCCCGCGAAGCCAATCCAGGAGATACCGGGACCCGAAACCACGGCGCCGCCGATCGCGGTGCCCGTGCCGATGCCGAGGTTAAACAGGCCCGAGAAGATCGACATGGCGACGGCCGACGAATCCGCCGGCGTGTACTTGATGAGCTCGGCCTGAAACGCCACGTTAAAGGCCGTGGAGCAGCAGCCCCATAGCGCGCAAACAGCGAGAACGGCGACGAGCGACGGTGCAACCGGACCCATGAGCAGCAGAGCCACCGGCACGCCGGAGAGTGTGATAGCCAAGAACGGGAAGCGATGGCCATCGAACAGTCGGCCGAACAGCCAGCTTCCGAGCAGACCGGAGCAGCCAAACGCCGTCAGCGTCATGGTGATGGCGCTTGCGTCGACATGGGCGACCTGCGCCAGGAAGGGCTCGATATAGCTGTAGCTTGCGTAATAGCCGGTCGCCATGAAGACCGTGACTGCGTAGAGCGCGATGAGGAGCGGGTTCTTGAGCAGCTCGGGCAGCTGTTTGACGGTAAAGCGCTCGCCCGCCGGCATGACCGGGAACACCGCTGCCTGGTACACCACCGCGACGGCAGAAAAAGCTCCGACCACGGCAAACGTCATACGCCAGCCCACGGCCAGGCCGATGGCGCGACCGAGGGGCAGGCCGAAGATCTGCGCGATGGACGAGCCCGTGGCGATCATGCTGATGGCGAGCGCCCCATGACGCGTATCGACCAGGCGCGAGGCTATGATCGAAGCGACCGACCAGAACACGGCGTGCGAGCAGGCGACCACCAGGCGCGCGCAGACCAAAATAGGATAGGTCGGCGCCACGGCCGACAGAAACTGCCCGAGCGAGAACACGGCGAGCACGCCCAGCAGCATCCGCTTGAACTCGAAGCGCGAGGCAAACACCATAAGCGGCAACGACAGCAACATGACGCCCCAGGCGTAGACCGAGATCATGATGCCTGCCTGGGCCTCGGTGAGCGAGAACGACGCGGCGATATCGGTCAGAAGGCCGATGGGCATAAACTCCGACGTGTTGAACACGAACGCACAACAGGCGAGCCCGATAAGCGGGAGCCACTGCTTGAGCGAGATGCCATCTTGTCTTGCCTGAGTCATGTAGGAAACCTCTCCGATTGTCTTGGGCGGTGGGCGATTATATAGCAACGGCCCCGCATCCGTCAGTACAGATGCAGGGCCGCAATCAACTCAATACACAGAGGTTGCGCCGTCAATAAATAGCTAAGCCAACCCCAGCAATATGCCCGCCGAATGCACGACAAACGCCACGATCCAGGCGACCGTCACCTGAAACGCGAATACAGCCACGGCATAGCGCGCGCCTAACTCGCTCTTGACGGCGCCGATGGACGCCACGCAAGGCGGGTACAGCAGCGTAAAGACCAAGAACACGTAGGCGGTAAACGGCGAAAACATGGTCGACAGCGCCGCGGGCGACGTTGCGCCCAAAAGCACCGTGAGAGTCGAGATGACGCTCTCCTTGGCAATGAGTCCGGTGACGAGCGCCGTCGAGGCGCGCCAGTCGCCAAAGCCGAGCGGCGCCAGCACCGGCGCGATGATGCTGCCGAGGCCCGCAAGCAGGCTTTGCGACTGGTCGGCGACCACATTAAAGCGGATATCGAACGTCTGAAGGAACCAGATGACCACCGTAGCGGCAAAGATAATGGTAAAGGCCTTGGTAATAAAGTCCTTGGCCTTATCCCATGCCAGCATCACCGTCGTCTTGATGCTCGGCAGGCGGTAGTTGGGAAGCTCCATGATAAACGGCACCGGGTCGCCCTTAAATGCCGTGCGGTTGAGTACCAAAGCCGCGATGCAACCGACCGCAATGCCAATCAGATAGAGCGAGACCATGGCGGGAACCGTCGCCTGCGGGAAAAACGCCCCGCACAGCAGACCGTAGACCGGCAACTTGGCCGAACAGCTCATGAACGGCGTGAGCATGACCGTCATCTTGCGGTCGTGCTCGGATGGGAGCGTACGGGTCGACATGATAGCCGGCACAGTGCAGCCAAAACCGACGAGCATAGGCACGAAGCTGCGGCCCGACAGGCCAAAGCGACGCAGCACTTTATCCATAACAAAGGCCACGCGCGCCATGTAGCCGGAGTCTTCCAGAATAGAGAGGAACAAAAAGAGCACGACGATAATCGGCAGGAAGGTCAGCACGCTGCCCACGCCCGTAAGCACGCCGTCGACAGCCAGCGAGCGCACCACATCGTTGGTTCCGAACGCCTTGAGGCCCGCATCAGCCGAGGCGATGATGGCAGCGATGCCGTCCTCCATAAGTCCCTGCAACGCCGCGCCGATCACGCCAAACGTCAGCCAAAAGACGAGGCCCATGATCACCAGGAACGCCGGAATGGCCGTGTAGCGACCCGTCAGGATGCGGTCGATCTTGACGGAACGCACGTGCTCGCGGCTCTCGTGCGGCTTGACGACGCAGCGTCCACACACGTCGCCGATAAAGCCGAAGCGCATGTCAGCCAGTGCAGATAGACGGTCGGTACCGGCCTCACCCTCCATCTGGGTAATGATGTGCTCGATGGCGTCAAGTTCGTTACGGTCCAGATGAAGCGCCTCGGTCACCAGCTCGTCGCCCTCAACCAACTTGGTCGCCGCAAAACGCACCGGGATATGCGCCGTCGCGGCATGGTCCTCGATAAGGTTGGCGATGCCGTGAATGCAGCGATGCAGCGCGCCGCCGTCTGGACCATCGGGCGCGCAGAAGTCCAGGCGACCGGGGCGCTCGCGGAACCGCGCCACGTGCAAGGCATGATCCACCAACTCGCCAATACCCTCGTTGCGGGCAGCGCTAATGGGAACAACAGGCACGCCCAGCAGGCTCTCGAGCAGGTTGACGTCTACGGCGCCACCGTTGGCGGTCACCTCGTCCATCATGTTGAGCGCGATGACCATGGGACGATCGAGCTCCATAAGCTGCAGCGTCAGGTACAGATTGCGCTCGATGTTGGTGGCATCGATGATGTCGATGATGGCGTCGGGATGCTCATCCAGGATAAACTGGCGGCTCACGATCTCTTCGCCCGTATACGGCGACAGGGAGTAAATGCCGGGCAGGTCGGTAACGCTTGCCTCGGGGTGGTTGCGGATGGAGCCATCTTTGCGGTCGACCGTCACGCCAGGAAAGTTACCGACATGCTGGTTGGAGCCCGTCAGCTGGTTGAACAGCGTGGTCTTGCCGCAGTTTTGGTTGCCGGCGAGGGCAAAGTGCAGCGGCGCGCCCTCGGGCACGGCCGTCTTTGCCGCACGGGGCGAATACGTCCCCTCGCCGAGTGCCGGATGCTCCGTCGTGCCGATTGCGGCGTTGGCGCGCGGACCCATATCGGTATCGTGAATGCCCACGAGCTCGATGCGAGCGGCATCGTCCTTGCGCAGCGTCAACTCGTAGCCACGCAGGCGAATCTCGAGCGGGTCGCCCATAGGGGCGTACTTCATCATGGTGACTTCGGTGCCCGGCGTTAGACCCATGTCCAAAATATGCTGTCGGAGTGCCTGATCGTCCGATGCCACCGATGCGACAACGGCGTCCTTTCCAATCTCGAGTGTATCGAGCTTCACGCGCTCATCCTTTCGTTAGACGCGGTTAACCGTTTACCGGGGCTAACCAACTCGTAACGACAAATGATAGCGCTCTGAACTATTTTATAAAGTCAAATACCGATGTTTACCTGCGCAAACTTTATGCGGTGCGCCCCGAAAGCTCTTTGCGCATACCGCTCAGCGAGATCGAAACGGAACCCGACCGCGCGGTAGCAGTGAGTCGATCACCCTCGACTGACCCCGTGCATGTAAAGGGCGCCTTGCCCATCAAGACGTGGGAGATAGTACCCGAGAGTTCAAAGAAATCGCCCTCAGCGCGGGCACTCGAGAGAGCGATATTGAGACCCCTGACGTTTAGTACTGCCCTGAGCACGCCGTTCACCCCATGCGAAAACGTCACCTCGCCGCGTTTACTCCCCACCGGCGTCTGGGCCGAAACCACATACGTACCCTCGAGCATGGCTCCTCCTCTGAGTAGGCTTTTTGAAACGGGCAAGTAGTCTACTTTTACATATGGCGCTCCAGGAAACGGAAGGCCAGGCGGATCCAAGGACGGACTGCCACCTGCTTGTCCTCGTTGTCGACCGCGGTGTTGGCGTTGCCGAGCGAAAGGCCGTGACCGCCCTGGTCAAAGACGTGCATCTCGCAAGCGACGCCCTCCTCGGTCATGCGCTGCGCAAACGGATAGACCTGTGCGATCGGCGCTGTCTTGTCGTCGGACACGCCCCACACAAAGGTCGGCGGCATCTGGCGCGAAACATGCGTGGTAGGGCAAATGTCGGTCAGGTGCTCATCGGTCGCCTCGCCGCCCGTCACCATCGACAGATAGTCGTTGAGCAAATCGCGCCCTGTCTTGCCACCCGTCTTGGGCACGCGCAGGTCGATGCGCGGGTCACGCGTCTGCATATCGCGCACATAGGCAAGGTCGAGCAACGGATAGCCCAGCACCACGGCGTCGGGACGAATGTCGTCCGGACGCGCCCCGGCAAGTGCCGCGAAGGGGCCGGTCTTCCACTGCGTTGCCAGCGAGGCGCAAATCATGCCGCCAGCAGAAAAGCCCACGACGCACACGCGCTTGGGATCGACATGCCACTCGTCGGCATTCGCACGCACCGTGGCGACCATCTTGGCAAGATCTGCCTGGGGGTGCGGAAAGCTCACGTCACCCGTAGAACTTGTGACATAGTTGAGCACAAAGGCCTGGTAACCGTGATCCAAAAACGCAAACGCCACGGGATCCTGCTCATGCGGAGCGATATGCGTAAACGCACCTCCGCCGCAGATAATCACGGCAGGGCGGCGGCCATTCGGTTTATCGGGCAGCGGTTCGGCACCCAAATACGTAAACGTCGCCGGATATTCCTCGGTCGGCTCCTCGCCCCACAGCGCATGGTTCTCGACAATCATATGTGCTCCCTTCGCGCAAATTAAGCGCCATTGTTTTTCGCCTTCAAGCGTACCCCACTTGAACCCGTGGCGCAGAAACACGCCAGCAATAAGTTTCCCTTCAACTGATATATCACATAATCCCAGCTCAGAGGTATCGCTGAGCAGCGTAGAATAGGGGGTGTTGACCAAGCCGCGAAACAGATATGAAACGTTTCCGGCAAACCAAACGCGCGATATGCGCCTATTTAAGTTGGAGGCAACTATGGGTCTGCTCGATTCGCTTAAGTCCACCTTCACCTCGACCGGCGAGGCGTCCGTTCCGCCCGCAGCAAGCTTCGCCACCCGCGAAGGCGTCATCTATGCCCCCGTCAACGGCGTGCTCGTCAGCCTGGACGAGGTTCCCGACGAGACGATCGCCTCGGGCATGCTTGGCCAGGGCTATGGCATCGAGCCCATTACCGGCACCATCTATGCGCCCGCCAACGGCCGCATCGGCGCCACCACTGTCACCAACCACTCCATCGGCATGATTACCGAGGACGGTCTGCGCGTATTCATCCATGTTGGCCTGGGCACCGTGGAAATGAACGGCAAGGGTTTTGCCCGCTTTGTCGAGATGGGCGATGTGGTCAAGGCCGGCCAGCCGCTCATCAGCTTCGATCGCGAGGCCATCAAGGCCGCCGGCCACGAGGACATCGTGACCGTCATCGTCTCCGAGCTCGATCGTCTTAAGAGCATCGACCATGTCGGCGAGTCTGGAACGCTTATCGGCGGCAACCCGCTCGTCAAGCTTGGCGACCCGCTGCTGGTTGCCAAGACCAAGTAGCCAGGCCCCGCGCCACACAGCCAAAAGGCACCTCGTCAAGCGCCCGCGACCATTTGGCCGCGGGCGCTTTTCGTTTGAAAAACCATCCCGCCAATGCCTTATCTGTATAGCCCAAATGAGCCGAGCTGCTAGAATATCGAACTGTATGGATAACTATCATTCAACCGTTATGGGAGGATACGTGAACCGCACCAAAATCGCGCAGCTCTATGCCGATGCCGAGTCGCTCGGCGGCCAGACCGTCACCGTCGCCGGCTGGGTCAAGTCCATCCGCGACATGAAGAACTTTGGCTTTGTTACGCTCAACGACGGCAGCTGCTTCCGCGACCTGCAGGTCGTCATGAACCGCGAGGCACTCGACAACTACGACGAGATCGCCCATCAAAACGTCTCGGCCGCACTCATTTGCACCGGCACCGTCAAGCTGACCCCCGATGCGCCCCAGCCTTTCGAGCTTTCTGCCACCTCCATTGAGGTCGAGGGCGTCAGCGCCCCGGATTACCCGCTGCAGAAGAAGCGCGCAACCGTCGAGTTCCTGCGCACCCAACAGCACCTGCGCCCGCGCACCAACCTGTTCCACGCCGTGTTCCGCATCCGTTCTGTCGCGGCTGCCGCCATCCACCGCTTCTTCCAGGAGCAGGGCTTTGTCTACGTCAACACCCCCATCATCACCACGAGTGACTGCGAGGGCGCCGGCGAGATGTTCCGCGTGACCACGCTCGACCCCAAAAATCCGCCCCTCACCGAATCCGGCGAGGTTGACTGGAGCCAGGACTTCTTTGGAAAGCACGCGAGCCTTACCGTATCCGGCCAGCTCAACGCCGAGAACTTTGCCATGGCCTTTGGCGC
>CABRZN010000067.1 GCA_902475445.1 uncultured Collinsella sp. | reverse complement strand
GACGGAAAGCACATTAAGTGCTTTCCTTTGCGTGCGGAACTCGCGACAAACTTAATATATTTCGCCGCCCCTCTGCCAAGCTCGGGAGACGACACGTTGATGTCTGCTTAACTCTGCTCGCTCAGGCTAATGACTTTGTTGGGGGTCCACTATTTGCTGGAGAGTGAACTTGCATTGGGGCCTGTCGCTCTTTCCTTGCAAATCTTCCTCATCGAAATCGAAGATCATGATGGCGCAGTTGGGGAGTTTTGCTGGGAGCTCGAAGCCCTCTGGGGCTGCAGCCTTGATGAATTGGCGGCTGGCGCTGCCGTGGCTTACTGCTAGAAGGGTCTCGATGCCCTCGGAGCCCATGAGATTGGTGAGGGTGCCTAACATGCGTTCTTGCAGCGCTTGGCTTCCTTCTCCTCCGAAGGGGACCAGGTCCTCGCCCGGATCCCAGACGTCGGTGGGTAGCGCGCTGTGCGGGCCTTCTTCGAAGGAGCCGTAGCAGCGCTCGATAATGCCTTCGCAGGGCTCGGCTGCTGTGTCCGGGCCGAGGAGCTCGCATGCGACGAGCTGAGCCGTGTCCATGGCTCGGCCTAAGGGCGAAGAGACCACTTTGTCGGGGACGACGCCGTGGGCTTTGAGCCATGCGGCTGCCATTCCCGCTTGCTTGCGGCCCAGGTCGGTCAACGGAGAATCGCAGCGACCCTGGACGAGCTTTTTGACGTTGAATTCCGTCTGGCCGTGGCGGAGTAGATATAGCTTCTTCATGCTCTCCCCTTCTGCATCAGTTGCTTTATCGGCTCGGCCCTACTCGTGGGTATGGCCGACATAGTCTTCGTCGATCGTGATCTTGGCAATCGACTTGGGATATTCGGATTCGACACGTTTCGCCAACGCGCGCTTTAGGTCCTCGGCGTTCATCGTCAAATCCGAGGGTCGTACGCAGTCAAAGATCACGTTGGTATGCGTGGGGCCCGGAACACAGCGTAGGTCGTGGATCGAGAGGCGGCTATCAATCTCTTGAGCCATAGCGTTGATGCGCAGACGCATGCTCGCCACCTTTGGATCGTCGGTCACGATGGGATCGTAATGGAGCGTGACGATCATGCCGTCTTCGACCCTAAACGACTGCTCGATGTTATCGAGCGTGTCGTGACTTTCCAGCGGGCTGGCCTCGGCTGCCATCTCGGCGTGAGCGCTTGCGAACTTTCTGCCTGGGCCGTAGTCGTGAACCATCAAATCGTGAACGCCCAAAACGCCGGGGTAGCTCATGATTTTGTCTCGAATGTGCTTGACCAGCTTAGGATCGGGCGCCTGGCCCAAAAGCGGGCTCATCGTATCCTGGATGAGTTCAAAGCCGCTCCAGCCAATATAGGCGCCAACGGCAAGGCCGACCCATGCATCTAGATTGATATGCGTCACCTGCGAAACAATCGCGCACGCCAACACGGCGCCCGTGGCTAGAACATCGTTCTTGGAATCCTGCGCGGTCGCATGCAGCGTCTCGGACTCAATGCGATCGCCGAGTTTTTGGTTGAGGGCCGCCATCCAAAGCTTTACGACCATCGAAAGCGCAAGGACTGCCACCAGGGCAAGCGAGAACTCGACAGGTTCGGGGTGGATGACGCGCTCAACCGAGGACTTGATAAGCTCAAGGCCGATCAGCAGCACGAGCGCCGCCACGACCAGACCCGAGAGATACTCGTAGCGGCCATGGCCGTAAGGATGCTCGGGGTCGGCCGGCTTGCCCGCCAGCTTAAAGCCAAGCACGCTCACGATGTTCGAGCTGGCATCAGACAGGTTGTTCATAGCGTCCGCCACAATCGAAACCGATCCCGACAGCACGCCAATTGCACCCTTCGCAGCGCAAAGCGCAACATTGGCGAGAATACACACTATGCCCGTCAACGTTCCCACGCGCGCACGGTCGCCCTGCGCACGACGAACAATCCACTCGACCATCCTCATCAGTCCCCACGGTACTACCTATATATCTATTGCTCAAACGGATTGTAGTGTAGCCACTTTGTCCTCCAGATACAAAAAGGCCGCAGCCCACACGGGCCGCAGCCTTGGAATATGACAAAGGAATCGTCCTTTTGTCGCACAGATTTATGCGCTTGCTTCAGCAGCGCTCGCCACTGTTTCGAGCGAATCAGCTGCGTCTTCTGCCGCCTGCATCTTTGTCGGCACCACGCCAAAACAGCAGCTCAGCGCCGCAGACACCGCAAATGCTGCGCCGCCGGCAGCGCAGCACCACAGCAGATTCGAGATGCCGCCCGTGGCAAAGCCAATGACCATAAGAACATTCGTCATACCGATGGTATAAGCCGTAACGTGGCCTACGGCCGCAACAAGGCCTCCGACGGCGCCGCCAACGGCCATGCACGTCAGACACCTGCCATATTTAAAGCCGCATCCGTACAGCGCTGGCTCGCTTACGCCGCCAAGAATACCCGAGATTGAATAGCCCAGCATGAGCGCCTTCTCGTCCTTATCCGCAACGCGGAGCGACGCGCCAAAGGGCATACCCCAAACGGCGAACGTTGCCATCGTCGCGGCGATCAGAATGCACGAATCCGTTCCCACACTCATAAACTGCGCATAGGCGAGCGATAGGACAACGTTGCTGACACCCGCGATCTTAAGAAACTCCCAGCCCGCGGCAAGCCCCATGAGCGTGAGCAGCGACACGATGCCACCGGAATTGCCAAGCATAAACATAAGCTGTCCCAACAGCATGCCCAGATAGCTGCCTGCCGGCGCCGTAACACACAGCGACACCGGAACCATGACAAGCATGGTTGCAAACGGTACAAAAGAAAACGCCACAGCCTGAGGGATAGTGCGCTTAAAGAAACGCTCCACCTGCCATAGCACGGGCACCGAGATGAGAACCGGAATAACAGTCGTCGTGTAATCGTTGACCGGCGCGGGAAGCAGACCATACACGGAAATCATCGATGCCCCCGTCGTCGATGCGGCATCAACGAGCTTAAGCAGATCGGGCACAATCAATACGCCGCCCAGCATCATGCCCAGCTGCTCCGAGCAACCGAGCTGGCGGGCAGCGGCCCAACCAAGATAGATGGGCAAAAAGTAATAGCCAGCGTTATACAGCCAGCTGTAAAACAGGCGATAGATTTCGGAATCGGCAGACCACAGGCCCAGCATGCCTTCGCCCATAATGACGGCGACGGTGCGGAACAACGCCGCGCAGACAATAAAGGGCAGCGCCGACATCATGCTTTTGGACAGATAGTCCACCACGGCCATGGCGTTTGATGAAACCGTCGTTGTAAACGAGGTGTTAGAAACTTGTGACATGGAACGCCTTTCCCAATGTGACATGCGGACTGTCCCTTTGTCACATCGTGCGGTACCGACCGATTGCGCGGTACTTTTCGTAGCGGAGGTTTGTGAGGGTCGCGTCGTCGAGCTGTCCAAGCGTATCGAAGGCATCAAATGCCGAGGATATGACGGCGCCGGCGATCTCCTCATGCGACAGGCCCCTATCGTCAACGATGCCGTCGATGATGCCGAGCGCCAGCAGATCGGGGGCCGTGAGCTTAAGCGCCTCGGCGGCCTCATTCGCGCGCTCGGTATCCTTCCACAGGATCGACGCACAGGCCTCGGGGCTCACGACCGAATAGGCCGAGCTCGAGAGCATCAGGATGCGGTCGGCCACGGACAGCGCCAGCGCGCCACCAGAGCCGCCCTCGCCTGTCACCACCGAGACAATCGGCGTCTTAAGGCCGCTCATCTCCATGAGATTCTGGGCAATCGCCTCGCCCTGGCCGCGCTCCTCGGCACCGATGCCGCAAAACGCGCCCGAAGTATCAAGCAGGCACAGAACCGGCCGGCCAAATTTCTCGGCTTGGTGCATCAGGCGGCGTGCCTTGCGGTAGCCCTCGGGATGTGCCATACCAAAGTTGCGACGCATGCGCTCTTTGGTCGTGGTACCGCGCTCGATGGCGATAACCGTCACGGGCCGCCCGTCTTTCCAGCCGATGCCGCCCACCACGGCAGCATCGTCGCCAAAGTAGCGGTCGCCGTGCAGCTCTACGAATCCGTCGAGACCCAACGAGATCATCTCGCCTGCCGTGGCGCGGTTCGCCGAGCGAGTCTGTTTGACGATTTCGAGCGCGCTTTTTGGTGCGGCCGAGCGCTTAAACAAGTGTCCCAGCTTTTTGCCGCGACGACCCGTATGCACGATCTCATGCGGTGCCCCCAGGCCGGGCGCGTGCCCTTCGTGCAGCGCCAGCAGCTCGCCTACCGTGAGCGCAATCTCACCACGCGGAACAACGGCATCGCAAAAGCCGTGCTCCAGCAAAAACTCGGAACGCTGGAATCCCTTGGGCAGACGCTTGTGCATGTTCTGCTCGATCACGCGCGGGCCGGCAAATGCCGTCAGGGCATCGGGCTCGGCTAGGATAATGTCGCCCTCCATGGCAAAGCTCGCGGTTACGCCTCCGGTCGTAGGATCGGTGAGCACCGTGATATACAGACCGCCCGCCTCGCTGTGGCGCCTAACCGCCGCAGAAATCTTGGCCATCTGCATAAGCGATGTCACGCCCTCTTGCATGCGCGCACCGCCCGAAACGGTAAAGCCGACAACTGGCAATCCCAGCTCGGTCGCACACTCAAATGTGCGACAGATCTTCTCGCCCACCACGGAGCCCATCGAGCCCATCATAAAGTTGGCATCCATAAAGAAGAGTGCCGTATCGCAACCGCGGATTTTGCCCCTGCCGCACACAACGGCATCTCGCTCGCCCGAACGCTCGCCCGCGCTCTTAAGCTTGTCGGCATAGCCGGGAAACGAGAGGAAGTCCTCCGACGCCAGACTGGCATCCCATTCCCCAAACGTGCCCTCGTCAACCGTCATGCGCATGCGCGCGCGACCGCTCACGCGAAAGTGTTTGCCGCAACGAGGGCAGACCTCGAGGTTGTCGTGCAGGCGTGCCTCATCGATCACACGGCGGCACTCCGGGCACTTGATAAACACGTGGCGCGCGGGAAACTCGGCGCACGACTCGGTCATCGGCCCCTCGAGGACGTTGACCGTCTTCGCTTTTCTATTCATCAGCATAGAGATGCCCCATCAGATCGGTGTGGTACATGCCCGACAAGAACTCGTCGTTTGCCAGCACGTCGAGCTGAAGCTCGCTGTTTTCGCTCACGCCCTCAATCACGAGCTCGCCCAGGGCCGAGCGCATCTTGCGAATGGCGCCGTCACGCGTGGGCGCACACACGATGAGCTTGCCGAGCATGGAGTCGTAGTACGGCGGAACGTTCGCACCGGTAAACATGGCGGAATCCCAGCGCACGCGCGGGCCACCCGGCACACGCAACGCGGTGACCGTTCCGCACGACGGCAGAAAGTCCGGCGTTTCGGCATTGATGCGGCACTCCATGGCGTGGTTGCGCACCGGCATGTCCTCCTGCTCAAAGGGCAGAGGCTGGCCGGCAGCCACGCGCAGCTGCCACTTAACCAGGTCGGTATCGGTCACAAACTCCGTAACCGGATGCTCCACCTGCAAGCGCGTGTTCATTTCCATAAAGTAGAAATTGCCGTCATCTGAGTACAAAAACTCGATGGTGCCAGCGCCCTCATAGCCAACGGCACGAGCCAGGTCGCGCGCGGCCTTGTGCATGCGCGCGCGAATATCATCGCGTCCGTCGAGGCACGGCGCGGGGCTCTCCTCGATCAGCTTTTGGTTGCGGCGCTGCACCGAGCACTCGCGCTCGCCGAGCGAAAACACATGGCCCTGCTTATCGGCCATAATCTGTACCTCAACGTGATGCGCCGGCGCAACGAACTTCTCCATGTAGCACTCGCCGTCGCCAAAAACGGCCTCACCCTCGGCACGCGCCTCGATGAACGCCTTTGCCGCATCTTCCACACGCTCGACCTTGCGAATACCGCGACCGCCGCCGCCCGCGCGCGCCTTAATAAGCACGGGGCAGCCGATGCGCTCGGCCTCGGCCGTCGCCTCCTCGGGGCTTTTGAGCAAATCGCAGCCCGGCACGATGGGCACGCCCGCAGCAGCGGCCGTTCGGCGTGCGGCGTCCTTGTCGCCCATGCTGTCGATCACCTCGGCCGAAGGACCGACAAACGCCAGACCGAACTTGTCGCAGTCGCGCACGAAGCTCGCCTTCTCGGAAAAGAAGCCATAGCCGGGATGAATTGCCTTAGCTCCCGACTTTACGGCACAGGTGAGCACGGCATCGTCGTTGAGGTAGCTCTCGGCAAGACGCGGGCCGCCGATGCAATACGCCTCGTCGGCAAGCTGCACGTGCAGCGCGTCCGCATCGGCCGTGGAATAAACGGCGACGGTCTTGATGCCCATATCGCGGCACGCGCGGATAACACGGACCGCGACTTCGCCGCGGTTGGCGATGAGCACTTTGTCGAACATGGAGCCTTCCTTAACTTTCGTGCATGAGTGCAAAAGACATATCGGCGCGGCAGCAAACCTCACCGTTGACGCTCGCAGTACCCGTCGCAAAGCGGAACGGCCCGCGCGCACGCGTGATGGAGCACACTAGATCCACCGTGTCGCCCGGGCGCACCGGACGCTTAAAGCGCACCTTGTCCAGACTGGTGTAGAACGGCGTCGCGCCGCGCGCCTCCTCATCGCCCATCAGCAGCACGCAGCAGTTCTGGGCGAGCATCTCGCACTGAATCACGCCGGGAACGACCGGGTTTCCCGGAAAATGTCCCTGCAAAAAGTACTCGTCGCCCGTAATCGTGATCTTGCCGTGGGCCTCGTCGCCCACCAGCTCGGCCTCGTCGAGCAAAAGCATCGGCTCGCGATGCGGCAACAGCTTCTTGAGCTCTTCTTTGTTCATGGATATCACCTATCCGATCCTCATGAGGCAGCTGCCAAACTCCACGAGGTCGCCGTCGGCCACGCAGATCTCGAGCACCTCACCGTCTGCCTCGGCCGTCACCTCGTTGAGAACCTTCATGGCCTCGATGATGCAGAGGGTCTCGCCGGCCTTGACCTTGGAGCCCACGCGCACAAACGGCTCGTCGCCCGGCGCAGGGGCAGCATAGAAGACGCCCACCATGGGAGCAGTCACCTCGGTGCCCTTGGGCTCCGGCGCGGCGGCAGGTGTCTGCGTGGCGGGTTCCGGTGCGGCAGGCGCGACTGTGGGAGCTGCAACTTGAGCGGCCACGGCACCCGGCATAGGCATGGGCACGGCAACCGGCTGCGCGGCACTCGCGCGCTCGAGTTCGACCGCGGTGCCATCGGGCTCCTCAACACGTACGCGCGTAAGGCCGCGGTCCTCCATCACATCGGCTATCTCGGCAAGTCTTTTGGAATCCATGCTCTAGCTCCTCGTATATCTACGCAGCGCGATGGCGGCGTTGTGCCCGCCAAAGCCCAGGTTGGTCGAAAGCGCCCAGGTAAGGTCGGCGCGAACCGCTCGATTAGGCGTGTAATCAAGATCGCAGGCGGGATCGGGCGTGTGGTAGTTAATGGTCGGGGGCACCACGCCCTGCTCGAGTGCCATGGCGCAGGCCATGACCTCGATGGCCCCCGTGGCACCGATCATGTGCCCCGTCATCGACTTGGTCGACGAGACATGTGCGGCGCGCGCCGCGTCCTCGCCGAGCGCTCGCTTAATGCCCGCCGTCTCGGACGAATCATTAAGCTTGGTCGAGGTGCCGTGGGCATTGATGTAGAGGCCCTCGGAAGGCTTGACGTCGCCCTCGGCCACCGCCAGCGATATCGCGCGGGCAATGCCGGCAGCCTCGGGATCGGGACTCGTGATGTGATAAGCATCATCGGTGTTGCCGTAGCCCACGACCTCGGCATAAATGTGCGCACCGCGCGCCTGCGCATGTTCCATGCTCTCGAGTACCAGCACGCAAGCGCCCTCGCCCATCACAAAGCCGTCGCGGTCTGCATCGAACGGGCGGCAAGCCGTCGCAGGATCGGGGTTGGTGGTCAATGCGCGGCAGGACGTAAAGCCTGCAACGGCATCGGGGATAATGGCCGCCTCGGCGCCGCCCGCGAGGATCGCGTCGGCATAGCCGTGCTTGATGGCGCGGAACGCCTCGCCCACCGCATGGGCCGAGGTCGCGCAAGCAGTCACGACTGGCAGGGTCGGTCCCTTTGCCTTGTGGCGGATCGCGATATTGCCCGAAGCCATGTTGGGGATCATCATCGCAATCATATAGGGCGATGCGCGGCGAGGTCCACGATCGGCGATCGTGTGGACGTTGTCGACGAGCGTCGTCATGCCGCCCACGCCCGAGCCCACGTAGACGCCCAGGCGCTCACGATCGATGGCGCCTTCGACATCAAAGCCCGCATCGTGCATTGCCTCGTCCGAAGCCGCCATCGCAAACTGAACGCAGGGGTCCAGATGCTTGGCGTCACGCTTGCCAAAGTACTCGTTGCCGTCAAAGCCCTTGACTTCGGCCGCCACCTTGACGGTAAACGCATCGGTATCGAAGTGCGTGATCGGGCCGATGCCACAGGTCCCGGCGCACATGGCCGCCCAGGTGGCAAGCGCGGTGTTGCCGAGCGGCGATACGGCACCGATGCCGGTGATTGCAACTCTCTGTTCCATCATGGTCTCCTCATCCAAGCCGTTCTTCGGCCCTGGTTTCTACATCGCCATTCCGCCGTCGACGCGCACGACCTCGCCCGTAATGTAAGCAGCCGCATCGCTCGCTAAAAAGCGCACCACGCCGGCCACTTCCTCGGGACGTGCCATGCGCTTAAGGGGAATCTGTTCCTCGGTTGCCGTACGCACCTTCTCCGAGAGCTTTGCCGTCATATCTGTCTCGACAAACCCGGGGGCGACCGCGTTCGCTCGTACGCCACGAGGCGCAAGCTCGCGCGCCACCGCCTTGGTAAGCCCTATCACGCCCGCCTTGGAAGCAGCGTAGTTGGCTTGCCCGGCATTGCCCATCAGGCCCACGACCGAGCTCATGTTGACGACGCAACCGCCGCGCTGGCGCATAAAGGTCTTGGTGAGCGCGCGCGTCATATTGAATGTTCCCTTGAGATTGACATCGAGCACGCGATCGAATGCGTCATCGCCCATGCGCATGAGCAGGCCATCGCGGGTGATGCCGGCGTTGTTGACGAGCGCCCAAATGGAACCAAAGTCGTTGAGGACCGCTTCCACGCACGCGTTGACAGCAGCGGGATCGGCCACGTCGCATTGATATGCGCGTGCCGTGGCGCCAACCGCCTCACAGGCTTCGCACGTCTTGCGCGCCGCATCGACGCTGCCGGCATAGACGACGGCGATATCAAAGCCGTCCTCCGCCAGACCGACAGCGCAGGCGCGGCCGATACCCCGCGAGCCGCCCGTGACCAGTGCCACGCGACGTGAGTCGTTGCGCTCGAGCGCGCCGTTGTTCAAGTTGCCCATGTCATTCCTTTCGGGTTACAGCCCTGTGGACTATGCGAGCTCGTCGGCAATAGCTGCGACCTGCTCGGCCGTTTCGCACGAATACACGCGAACGTCGCTCAGCGTACGCTTGGCCAGGCCCGACAGCGTTTTGCCAGGGCCGACCTCAATAAACGTGTCGATGCCCTGATTCTGCAGAGTATGCAGCGTGTCGACCCAACGAACGGCATGACTCACCTGATTGGCCAAGACATCCGATGCCGCTCGCGGGTCCGCCGGATAGGGCGCCGCCGTCATGTTTGCCATGACCGGAATCAGCAGCGGTGACGGCGCGTGACCGGCCTCAATATATGCGGCAAGGCCACAGGCCACCTCGGCCATATAGGGGCTATGAAATGCACCCGACACCGCGACCTTCATGGCGCGGCCGCCAGCCTCTTTTACTAGGACGTCGAGGGTCTGCAGCGCATCGGGCGCTCCGGCCACAACCGTCTGCTGGGGACTGTTGTAGTTGACCGGCCAGCAGTCCTCGCCGGCCTGCGCAGCCAGGTTCTCGACTTGCGCAGCATCAAGTTTGATGACGGCGCGCATGCCGCCGGGGTGACGCTCGGCCGCCGTGGCCATCAATGCCGCGCGCTCACACACGAGCTCAAAACCCGCCCGCGTATCGAATGCCCCCGCAAAGGTAAGTGCAGCGACCTCGCCCAGCGAGAATCCCGCACAGGCGGCAGGCACCACGCCGCGCTCGCGCAGGGCGACGGCGACAGCCAAGTCGTGCACGAACACGCAAGGCTGCGTGTTCTCGGTCTGCGAGAGCTCCTCCTTGGAGGCGCTTCGGCACTGCTCACTGGTCCCCGGGCGCACCTCATCGGCAATGGCGAACACCTCGGCGGCCGCCGGCGATGTCTCGATCAAGTCGACGCCCATCGCGGGGTGCTGGGCACCCTGGCCGGCAAACAAAAACGCTACGCCACCCATGCGCACGCACCCTTCAGGACGTGCTCGGCGCCATCGACCAGGTCGTCAACGATTTCGCGTGCGCTCTGGCGCTCGTTGACCATGCCGGCAATCTGTCCACACAAAAACGAACCCTCTTCGTAGTTGCCGTCCTTGGCGGCCTTACG
>CABRZN010000066.1 GCA_902475445.1 uncultured Collinsella sp. | reverse complement strand
CCCGCCATGGACATGGAAGCGGGCGCCACAGCCGACAGGATCTCCTCATGGTAGTCGGGCTCGCTTTGCGACTTGACGAACTCGACAATCTCGTTGATTTCGTCGTCCGAGACAAAGCAGCCCTGAATACGGCGAGGCTTGCCCCAGTCGACCTTGGAGAACAGCATGTCGCCCAAACCGGTGAGCTTTTCGGCACCCATCTGGTCGATGATGACGCGCGAGTCGATGCCCGTGGCGACGTTAAAGGCGATGCGGTTGGTGATGTTGGCCTTAATGAGGCCCGTCACCACGTTGGAGCTCGGACGCTGCGTAGCCACGATGAGGTGAATACCGGCGGCACGGCCCAGCTGCGCAATACGCACGATCGAGGCCTCGACATCCTTTCCGGCAACCATCATCAGATCCGAGAGCTCGTCAATGATGATGACCAGATAGGGCATCTTTTGCGGCGGGTTATCGTAATGCTCAAACTCGCCGGCGGCCTGCTTTTCGTTGTAGGTCGAGATCTTACGCACGTTGAGACGCTCGAAGACCTTCAGGCGTCGCTCCATCTCGGACACGGCCCATTGCAGAGCGCTCGCGGCCTGCTTGGGCTCGGTCACCACGGGCACATAGAGATGCGGCAGTCCGTTATAGCCCGCAAGCTCGACGCGCTTGGGGTCGACCATGATCAGGCGAACGTCCTCGGGAAGCGCGCGCATGAGCAGAGTCGTGATGATGGAGTTGATCATGACCGACTTACCAGAACCCGTGGTACCGGCGATCAGCAGGTGGGGCATCTTGGCGAGGTCGGCGACGACCGGCGTACCCTCGGCATCTCGGCCGATGGCAAGCTCGAGCGGACCGCCCTTCACATAGGGCAACACGTCGCCCAGGTTGACGTTCTGGCGCTTGCGGTTGGGAATCTCGATGCCCACGAGCGAGGTGCCGGGGATCGGGGCAAAGATACGCACCGACTGGGCAGCAAGCGATAGCGCGATATCGTCCTCGAGGCTCGAAATCTTGCTCACGCGCTCGCCCTCGCCAGGTTGCAGCTTAAAGGTCGTCACCGTGGGGCCGGCGATCCAGCCGACCACGCGGGCACTACGACCAAACTCCAGCAAGGTGGACTGAAGCGACTCGGCAGTCTGTTCCAGCTCCTTGTCAGAAGACGCGGAGGAAGCCGACTGCGGGTTGGCATGCAGAATCTCAAGTGGCGGAAGTTTGAGGCCGTCCTCTTCTTCGCCCTCGTTATCTGCGGCGCCGCCGTCCGCTCCCTCATCGCTAGCCGCAGCCGATTCGACAGCACTCAAGGCAGGCGCATCGGCAACCTTGGGATGCTTCAAGAAGTCGGGGATCTGAGGTGCTGCAGAGACAGGATTCACGGCAAACGGCGGCTCGGACTCGTCGATCTTATCGAGGTCGTCTTCCATCGAAAGCTGACCGGTTACCTGGTCGCGCTTTGCATGGCGACGCGGCAGCAAAGTTGTCTTTGCGGTCTCAATCGGAGCCTCGTCGTCCTCGTCATCGCCCTCGGTGAGCTCAATCTCGCTCTCGGACCAAGACGGGTCGGGCTCACTCGTATTGAGTTTGGGTGCAGCCTTGCCCTTCTTGGCATGGCGGCGCGGCAACAGCGTCGTCTTAGCGCGCTCAGCTTCCACGGCATCGGACACGTCGACAAACGGATCCTCGTCCTCGTCGTCATCGTCCAAAACCGGGTCCACATCGTTGCCCATGACCGTGGTCACGGCAGCATCGGAGCCCTTTTGACGAAGAATGCTCAGGTGAGGACGGGCAACGCCGGGCACCGACAGGGCTTCATCGTCACCCCACGGGCTCGCGTTAACATCGGCACGACGGCGCTCGGCAAAATCGGCCGCACGGTCGCGAGCAGAGCGCAAAACGCCACCCACCGAAAAGCCGATGATGACCAGGCCCACGACGACAAGGCCCAACAGGACTACCATCGCGATAGGCTTACCCAGGGCATTCTGCAGCGCACTCGCAATAAACGCACCAATGTAGCCACCCGAGGCGGACAGATTTTGCGGCGTGAACATAAGGTCGCACGAGTCGCTCGTACCCGGCACCATCAGCGAAAGAATGGAGACGACGGCGATAAAGACCACGGCGCCGCCCGCAACAGAGCGCACGTTGAGCGGCGAGTCCTCGCCTAAAAAGAGCGTGGCGGCAAACAGCAAAATGACGATCGGCAGCACGTAGGCGCCCAGACCAAAGCCCAGGTGGTAGAAACCGGCAACCGCAGCCGTAACGGGCGCAGTCGCCGGCGAAATCACGGCAATAAAGGACGCAATCGCCAAAACAGCGATGACCACGCCGGCGATATCGCGGTTGGCCGAGGGCTCGACCAAGGGCTCGAAATCATCGAACTCGGACTCGTGGCCCTTATTGGCACGCAGATGGGAACCGGCACCCTTAGCAGATGCCGGTTGGTTGTTGGCCTTATTGCCTTTGGCGTTTTGTGCAGATCCGCGCGCCAAACTAAACCTCCATGACGACCGGGATGATCATCGGACGAGTGCGCGTACGGCTCCAGATAAAGTTGGAGAGCGAGTCGCGCACGGCCTTGCGAATGGCATCGGAACCGCTGCTCGTAAAGCTGAACTTGCCCTTCTCGATCGTCTTCATAATGGACGCGGAGGCATCCTCGGAGAACTGGTCGTCGATGGCAAACGAGACACCGCGGCCCGAGAACTCGATGGCCTCGATCTTCTTGTGCTTGAGCGAGACGATGGCAACAGCGGTAACCATACCGTCGTTGGCGAGCTTCTGACGATCACGCAAGACGATGGGGTCGGTATCGCCGATGCGCAGGCCGTCGACGTAAACGACGCCGGACTCGACGGGCGTACCGCGCTTAACGATACCGCCGCGCATCTCGAGCGTGTCGCCGTTGTCGAGGATAAAGATATGATCGTCCTTGAGACCCATCTTGCGGGCCAGCTGGGCATGGGCGCGCAGATGCACGGCCTCGCCGTGAACCGGCATAAAGTACGTGGGCTTGGCCATGGCCATCAGGAGCTTGAGCTCCTCCTGGCTACCGTGACCAGAAACGTGGACGAGAGCGCGGTTCTTATCCCACACGTCGCAGCCGAGCTTGGCCAGGCTGTTGACGACCTGCTGGACGGCCTTCTCGTTGCCGGGAACGGGAGTTGCCGAGAGGATAACGGTATCGCCCTCGTGGATAGAGAGCGTCTTGTGCTCGCCGTTGGCCATGCGCGAAAGGGCCGACAGAGGCTCGCCCTGCGAACCGGTGCACATGACGACGATCTTGTCGTCGGGCAGGTTATCGATATCGAAGGCATCGATGATATCGGCATCGTCGATGTTGAGGTAGCCCAGCTCGCGCGCGACGCGGGTGTTGGTGAGCATGGAGCGACCGGTCACAACGACCTTACGGCCGCACTTGCGGGCGGCATCGCAGATCTGCTGCAGGCGATGGATATGGCTCGAGAACGACGCGACGAACACGCGACCCGGGGCGTTCTTGATGGCGTGCAGCAAGTTGGGACCAACCTCGGCCTCGGACTTGGTAAAGCCGGGAACCGTGGCATTGGTGGAGTCGGAAAGCAGCAGATCGATGCCCTGCTTGGCAAAGCGGCTGATAGCGGCATAGTCGGGCGTGACGCCGTCGATGGGCGTCTGGTCGAGCTTAAAGTCGCCGGTGTGCATAACGGTGCCCTGATTGGTGCGGATGAACACGCCCAGAGCGCCGGGGATGGAGTGCGTCATCGAGAAGAAGTCGAGCGAGATGCCACCGAGGTTGACATGGCTGCCGCCCTTGACCTCGCGGAACTTGGGTGCGCGGATGCGGAACTCAGAAAGCTTGCCCTCGATAAAGCCAAGCGTCAGCTTGCTCGAGAAGATGGGCACCTTGTTGTTGAGGTCCTGCAGCAGGTACGGAAGCGAACCGGTGTGGTCCTCGTGGCCGTGGGTGACGACGATACCGCGGAGCTTCTCCTCGTTCTCCAGAACATAGGTGTAGTCGGGAAGCACCAGGTCGATACCGGGCTGGGAGTCATCCGGGAACATGAGACCGGCGTCGACGAGCACCATGTCGTCGCCGCACTCGAAGACCGTCATGTTCTTGCCGATGCCGTCAAGGCCGCCGAGCGGAATGATCTTCAAGGGAGATGATTTTTTAGCTGCCATAGGTTAGTGTGGTTTCCTTTCTTCGAAACGGGTCTGGAACAACCGACGGGGCGCTTCTGGCAAACCGACCGCCGGGAACGTACAAACATGCATCACAGAGTCGATGCAATAACCACAGTATGATACCCATTTGCACAACAACAGACCACCCATGCATCAAAGCCCCATCTGAACCGGTCTATCCCGCCGGTCTGGGGCCATCGGGGGCCGGGGCGGGTTAAGTTTGCTGCTCTACAGTCCTGCGCAAGACGGAAAGCACATTAAGTGCTTTCCTTTGCGTGCGGAACTCGCGACAAACTTAACCGCCCCGCCCGGCGGGCGAGCTGCGGAAAATCGGTCGGTCCAGAGCAATATCGGCGGAACGGAATTCTGGCTGAGGATCTGTTTGCGACAAAGACTCAATGGGCAGTTCCCTCTATACCCTTTTATAAGTTGC
The DNA here is from genome assembly GCA_902475445.1 of uncultured Collinsella sp. Taxonomy (GTDB): domain Bacteria; phylum Actinomycetota; class Coriobacteriia; order Coriobacteriales; family Coriobacteriaceae; genus Collinsella. The sequence continues at coordinate 6,002 of CABRZN010000066.1, read as the reverse complement.
GGTGAAATAGGGACTGAATTTGGGGTTGAATCGTTTAAACAGACCCTATTTCACCGCAACTTATGGGAGGGATAGAAAAAAGGCGGAGGCCCTGGAGAGGGACTCCGCCTTATATACAGGGGGCGATGTTATTCGCTAACTGCTGGATTAGACCAGGCGGGCGTTGATCGTCTTGGCGATCTCGGCGGCGTCGGTGGAACCCTTGACGGTGGCACGGAAGTCCTCGTCCATGAGCGCCTCGGCGACCTTGGACAGGATCTTGAGGTGCGTGGTGCCAGCCTGTGCACCCGGGATGAGCAGAGCGATGGCCACGTTAACGGGAGCGCCGTCCATGGTATCCCAACCGGTCACGCCGGACTCGTCCTTGACGACGATGACGGCAGCCTCGGTAATGGCGTCGGACTTGGCATGCGGGATGGCGAAGCCCTCCATCATGCCCGTGGTGCCCTCGGCCTCGCGGGCCAGGAAGGCGTTCATCACGGCGTCGGCGTCGCTGGCGATACCGGCCTTGACGGCCTGGTTGGAAACGAAGCTCAGAGCCTCGTCACGAGAAGCGAAGTCCTCGGCGACAAAGACATTCTCGACCTTCACGAAGTCGGCAGCCTCGGCCTTGGGGGCCTCGACGGCATCGGCCTTGGGAGCCTCAACCGGCTTGGCTGCAGGAGCTGCCTTCTGGTTCTTCTCGAAGTCATACTTCTTGAAGGCGACGAACAGGATGCCACCAACAACAGCGCCGATGAGGATCGCGAGGACCCACAGCGGACCGTTCTCGACAACGGGCAGGACCAGGAAGCCACCGTGGGGCGCCGGATCGTGGACATTGAACATGATGGTCAGGATCGAAGCGATGGAGGAACCGAGCATCATGATGGGCATGACGGGCCAGATGTTCTTGGTCATGAACGGAATGGCGCCCTCGGTGATGTGGGTGCAACCAAGGATGAGGTTGACGATACCGGCGTCATGATCCTCCTGGCTGAAGTACTTCTTGCCGACGACGACGGCGAAGGTGGTGATCAGCGGCGGAACGATGCAGGCGGCGGAGACGGCAGCCATGAAGTTGGTGCCGAAGTTGTAGGTGTCGGTGCCGACACCGGCGGCCAAGGCCTCGGTAAGCATAGCGGTACCGGTGACGTAGGCAGCCTTGTTGACCGGGCCGCCCATGTCAACGGCGCACATGCAGCCGATGGCAAGACCCAGGACGATGGCGCCAGAAGCGGACAGACCCTTGAGGAAGTCCATCATGGCGGTGTTGATGGCAGCCATGGGGCCGGAGATGCCGAGCATCACGAGGCCGACGATGGCAGTCGAGAACAGCGGGTACAGGAAGATTGCCTTGAGGCCGTCCAGGTTCTTGGGCAGACCGGCAAAGACCTTCTCGAGCAGCAGGATGACATAACCAGCGAGGAAGCCGCCGACGATGCCGCCCAGGAAGCCGAAGCCCACGCCAGCGCCGCCAGCGTCGATCATACCGGTCTCGGCGTTAACGGGCAGGCCCTGGATGGCGATCATACCGGCGACGAAGCCGGGGACGAGCGCCGGGCGCTTGCCGATGGACTCGGCGATGTAGGCGGAAAGCACGGGAACCATGAGGTTCATGGCGATACCGCCGATGATCTTGAGCATCGCAGCAAAGCTGTTGTAGTCAGACGCCGTCGAATCGAAGGACGTGATGCCCCACAGGAACGAAAGAGCGGTCAGAACACCACCGGCGACGACGAAGACCAGCATGTGGCTGACGCCGTTCATGAGGTGCTTGTAGATAATGTGGCCGACGGACTCCTTCTCCTCGACCTCGTCCTCGACATCGGCAGCGGCGGCAACCGAGTCGTCGCCCTTGGCGCGGAGCGCGCGGTCAATCAGCTTGCCGGCGGCCTCGACGGACAGGGCCTTGGAAACACCAACGGAAACCATGGGCTTACCGGCGAAACGCTCCGCCTGGACATCCTTATCGGCTGCGACGACGACGGCCTTGGCACCGGCGATCTCACCCTTCGTGAGCTCGTTCTCGACACCGACCTGGCCATGCGTCTCGACCTTAATGGTGAGACCACGCTCGGCAGCTGCCTTCTCCAGCGCCTCCTTCGCCATGAAGGTGTGCGCGATACCGGTCGGGCAACCGGTCGCGGCGATGATGTCAAACTTAGCCATGTGTCCCTCCTTCTTGAGTTCTGCGCCCGCGGGCGCTCCCCTACACGCGCCTCGTGGCGCGCTTTTCCACAACTGAAAGATACCAACCCACCGCTTGCGTGAGAAGAGACAAGGTGCAATTCTCCGGTGAAAGGTTCTTTCATAACCGTAAACGGTAGGTGAAAGTTTATCATCATCGCTTGAAACGGCAAGGTGTATCTTGTAATTGAAAATGCCCGTATACTATGGCATTGCGAATCAAATTAGATTTTCATGCCAACCAGGAGCCATCCATGACCGATAGTAGCAAGAGCGCACTTTCCCTCATTAGTACCCATCAGGGATACAGCGAGTCCGAGCAGCGCATTGTCGACTATATATTGGAGCACCAGTCCGAGGCGCCACGCCTCACGGCCGCTCAGCTCTCGCGCGCCGCCGCCACGTCCGAGGCGACCGTTTCGCGCTTCTGCCGCAAGCTTGGCTTTGGTAGCTTCCGCAGCTTTCAGTTTTCGTTGGCGAGGGATTTGGAAAGCCAGCGTAACGAGGGCCTGACTGACGAGGTCTCGCTCGACAATATGGAGCAGAGCCTCAAGAACATCCTGGCTGCCAAGGTGAGCGAGCTTAATGCGACCATCGACGGAATCGACCACGATACGCTGGCGGCTGTTGTGCATGCCTTTAAGCATGCAGGGGTTATTGAGTTTGCAGCTGTGGGCAATACGAACGCGGTCGCGCTCGATGCGACGTTTAAGTTTTCGCAGCTGGGCCTGCGCTGCATGGCGAGCACCATTAGCGAGACATCAATCGGCTTTGCGCTCACGTTGCGCCCGGGTGACGTCATCGTGCTCATCTCAAACTCCGGCAAATCGCGCCGACTGAATCGCATGGCAAAAGCGGCTCGCGACTGCGGCGCAACCGTAGTCGTCATCAGCAGCGACAGCAAATCCCCGCTCGCGCGCCTGGCAGACTACACGTTTAATACCGTCAACCACGAAGCGCTGCTGACGACGGGCGACTTTGCGTTCTCCAAGATCAGCGCCACGATGATCATCGAAGTCATCTACAACTTCCTGCTGCCCGAGATTAAAGACGCGCGTGAGCATATCAGCTACTACGAGGAGCTCATCCAGCCGGACAAAGTCGTTGAGTAAAACGCGTAGTGGGACAAAAATTTCAGTCTATTTTGTCCCACCAACACCGCTGTTACGACCTAACCTCGAGCTTCTTCGAGCATCTGCTTTGCGTGGGCCAAGCTTGCCTCGGACTGATCGCCGCTCAACATGCGGGCGATCTCGGCGGTACGCGCTTCGCCGGTTACCTCGTCCAAATGCGTCTGGGGAACATCGCCCGGTTCCTTGCTGACAACATAATGCTTGTCAGCCATGACGGCGACCTGCGCCAAATGGGTTACGACAATCACCTGATGCGTAGCGGCGAGATCTGCCAGCACGCCCGCAAGTGCACGCGCCGTGGAGCCACCGACACCGGCATCGACCTCGTCAAACACCAGTGTATCGACACCGTCCGCGTTACCGAGGACAACCTTGCTTGCCAACATGACGCGGCTGAGCTCGCCGCCCGACGCAATTCGACGCAGGGGGCGCGGCGTCAAACCGGCACCGCTGCGGTATAGCAGCTCGTAGCTCGAAGGACCAACGGGCGTCCAATCAGCACGGGGAAGATCACGCGACTCCCAGACGAGCTCGGCACTACCCATCTCCAGGCGCGCCATCTGGCGGCCGACCTCGTGACAAAAGCGCGGAGCGGCCGTGTTGCGCGCACGCTTGAGCGCCTTAGCGGCAGCAAAAAGCTCGCGCTCAGCCGCACCAAGCGCCTCGCGCGCCTTCCTGATCCGCTCGTCACCATCGTCTACCAGCGACAGCAGCTCTTGCGAACGATCGCGCATGGCAAAGACGTCGTCCATGGTGGGGCCCCACTGACGCAGCAGGCCCTTGAGGTCGGAATAGCGGTCGCGCATACGAGCGAGCTCGCGCGGATCGAAGGCGACGCCATCGCGATAGGCACGAAGTTCGTTCGCGCAATCCTCAAGGGAGATACAGGCATCCGAAAGCAAATCGGCAATGTCGCCAAGTTTGCGATCGACGGAAGCCATACGGGAAAGTTCTGCCACGGCGCTGTTCACGGCATCGAGCGCTCCCCCTTCAGAGGCAAGCGATGCATGGGCATCATTAGCTGTGGCAACCAGCACCTCGGCATGTTCGGAGCGCGGCAGCAGTTCCTCGAGTTCCTCATACTCGCCCGGTTTGGGGTCGACCTCGCCGATGCGCTCGAGCGCAAAGCGCGCTTCCTCGACGCGGCTCCCCTGCGCACGCGAGGTCTCTTCGACACGTCGAACCTCCTTAGCGGCAGCGCGCGAAGCCTTAAAGCAAGCACGGTAGTGCTCGAGTGCCTCGAGCGCAGAGCGCCCCGCCCAGGCATCGACCATCGCAACGTGATGCGCCGGGTCGAGCAAGCGCTGATGCTCGTGTTGGCCGCACAAATCCATCATCACGCCAACGCGCTCCGAAAGCTCGCGCACACTGGCGATGCGACCGTCAATCTTCACGCGGCTGCGACCCTCGGCAGAAAGGCTGCGCTGTACGGTAAAGCCTTCCGTGTCGTGCGGCCCGTCGAAGAGTCGCGCCTCGACGCTCGCCAGCGTCTCACCCTCGCGCACCGTCGACGAATCCGCGCGTTCGCCCAAAATAAGCTTGAGGGCCGAGAGCAGCGCGGTCTTGCCGGCACCGGTCTCGCCGGTCAGGACAGTCAGGCCGGCACTCGGCACCAACGTCGCCTCGCGAATGAGTGCAATGTTAGAAACCTGAAGCTCATCGATCATGACGCACTCCGTAGAACACACGGCTCACCGAGTTATAGAAGCTCTCGGGGCCGTAATCCAGCAGCAGCACATCGCCGGGACCGCGACGCACAGCCACGCTCTCGACCGTGCCATCGCAGGTAATAAACTGTCCATCGATGGCGATCGCCGGCACGCTCGGGCGATCATCGGACATAAAGATTTCGACGACATCACTCGGCGAAGTCAAGAAGGCACGGGCCTGAATGGTGTGCGGCGCAATGGGTACGCAGACCATGCCCGTATAGTCGGGGCTCACGATGGGGCCGCCGGCGGATAGTGCATAGCCAGTGGAGCCGGTCGCCGTCGAAACAACGACACCGTCACCGCGTAGGCGGTCGATATGGTGACCGGACACCGTGATGTCGAACTCGACCATATCGGACAGCGGACCGCGGGTAAGCGCCATGTCGTTGAGGGCGAAGGTGCGAACGACATCCTTCGTACCGTCTTCGCGCAAGGACACGATATCCGCGGCGATGGTGGCGCGACGGCTCACGTGCAGCTCACCGGACAGGGCGTCGCTCACGACCTGCAGGATGTCGCGCTCCTCGGGGCTCGCAGCAGTTAGAAAGCCCAGGTGACCATAGGAAAGACCGAGGATAGGAATCTCGCGATGGTTGAGGATGCGGGCAGCGCGCAGCAACGTACCGTCGCCGCCGAGCGTAATGACCAGATCGGAGCCGTCAATATCAGGCGTGCTCTGAATCTTCGATCGCTGGTCGGCAGCCCATGCGACCTCATAGCCCTGGCGCGTCAGCCAAAGCTCAAGCATCAGGCCGCTCTCGACCGCCTCTTGTTTATAGTAATTGGGAACCAGAAAGACCTTCATAGCGTTGCAGCTTTCTCGCTCATAACCGATACCTGGGATTGCAGCTCATCGTCGGTGCGTTCGCCGGGGGCAAACCTCGTGCCGTACAGGAAAAACTCAACGTTGCCCTTGGCACCATGAATGGGTGACACGCACACATCGACCGGAAACAGGCCCTTGGCAGCAAAGAGTTCAACCGCCGCC
>CABRZN010000065.1 GCA_902475445.1 uncultured Collinsella sp. | reverse complement strand
CCTCGCGGCCTCCCCCTTTTTTGCGTTTACGGGGCGTAAATGACTCAATTACACCAGACGATCTTGTTGTTTTCGGTATTGAGCCTTTATTTAAAGAAAATAAATCGTATAACAAGGGCAACTGCTATGGCCGCAATGGTCAAAAGCAGAATTGTCAGCTGATGCTGCTTGCGTCGTTTACTTGACGAAACGAAGATTGACTTTCCCTGTTTTGGCGTTTCGAGATAGCGAGCCGAATGCGTCAAGGTTTGCTTGGGTCGAGGCCCTCTTTGTTGATGGACGGCGGATGCTTTCATCGGCTCATCACTAGCTGCGCTGTTTTTAGATAATGGTGCGTCTTTCAGATATACAGGGTCTCCCGAGGCGACGCCCATATGTTTACGTCCCGTTTGGGCATCCTCGAGCGTTTGATATCGGTTTCTCGTCACATAATCGGGCTCTGGGTCATTGATGGGCTCTTGCGAGATGTGGGGGCGATGGAACCGTGGCGGCTGCGTAGAAGTATCTTCGCCCTGCGTCGGCATAAACATATTGTTCTGGTTTTGGTCGTCCATGATGCCCTTTAGCTCGTTACCAACAACGTGTACGCGCTCATTGTAAGCCCCTTGTTATTTGTAGCTGCGAACATACTTGTTATTTAAGCTCTGGTTCAAAGAACCTTAACCTTACTAAAACCTGAGTCATACACACTTAGATATGCTTATAGTACTGGACTCAAAAAACTTTATAGTCGATGTATATATGGGCACTGGGTGGGCATATATAAGAGCGTCAAAAGAAGTCCCAGTCACCTAGAAGATGGCTCGGCAGTCCTTAAAAGGAGTGGTAAACATGGCAAGCATGGTTCCTTATCGTTCGGTTTTTGGCGTTCGTCCTTCTGCTAGCTCGCTGTTCGATCTGTTTGATGATATGACCGACCTTGCAAACAACTCGATTGCCTCCAAGGCGTTCCCCGTTGACGTTGAGGACAAGGGCGATGGCTACGAGGTCAAGGCGTATCTGACCGGTGTCGCCAAGGATGACATCGACGTTGAGCTCAATGAGGGTCGCCTGTCCATCAGCGTGAACGTCGAGGAGAGCGCCGAAAACGAGGGTAAGAACTTCCTCCAGAAGGAGTTTAGCTCGTACAGCGCGACGCGTGGCGTATATCTGAAGGACGCTTCGAGCGAGGGCCTCTCTGCAAAGTATGCTGACGGCATCCTGACCGTTACGGTTCCTAAGATCGTCGAGAAGAAGAACGTCACGAAGATCTCCATCGACTAACGATGGCTCTGCTTCAATCGAGAGTATGAGTTAAGGGGGCTGGGAAGTGATTCCCAGCCCCCTTTTGTTGTCTTGAGGGGCTATTGAATAGTTGTCGGTTGATACTGACTTGCAGGGCGTATCGAGAGCTTCCGTGGCCCTTGAAGACGGGTGGCAGAACTGCCGAGTTCATCATCGAGACTTGCATCAAGCGCGTTGGCATAGCTTTTGACGGTAAGGCTTGGACGATTATTGTCCTGGCTGATATGCATGGCGATGAGCTGTTCGGTGCGATCGGTAACAAGTTCGCGCGCGGCTTCGGCGGCCTGGTTGTTGGAGAGATGCCCCTTTGTGGACAGGATGCGCTCCTGAAGAAAGCGTGGGTACGGTCCTTCGCGTAACATAGTTACATCGTGGTTACTTTCGAGCGCGAGAACTCGACAGTCTTTGAGGATGCCTATGGCCTTGCTCGATAACTCTCCGGTGTCGGTGGCAAACCCAATGGAATCATCGAGAGCATTAAATCGATAGCCGACAGGATTGATGACATCGTGCGATGTTGAGTAGGTTTGCACGTGGATGCCGGCAATGGGGAGCGTGTCGCCGGGGTCAAATTCCTCTACGGGCAGGTGCGCGAGGTTTTCTTTGCATGAAAGGGTGTCCCTGCTGGCAAAGAGGGGACCATGCCAGTGCTTGCACCATACATCGAGCCCCTTGATATGGTCACCATGCTCATGGGTGATTACTAGAGCGGCGACGTCGTCTGCCGAGAGGCCAAGCTCCGCCATGCGTTTAAGTGTCTCGCGGCGGGACAGGCCGTTGTCGATCATGATGAGCCCCTGAGGCCCCTCGACGAGTGCGCAGTTGCCTTTTGAGCCGCTGCCGAGGATATGAAGGTGCAGGCGAGACATAAGATTCCAAAGGATACAATGGGTGCGGACGAATAGAGGAGGAAGCGAATGCCAACGGTATCTCAGCACTATGGACATCATGCCGCGCCGAGGACGGATAAGAGCGCCCTGGCAACGCGGCAGGCCGCTGCCCCCGTAGTGCTCATGGTATCAGGCGGTGCGGACTCGACGGCGCTGCTCCTTATGGCTTGCACATCAAAGCTGGATATTCAGGACGGGCGCGGCGTCGCTCCCATTGCGCGCGAGCGATTGCACGTGCTGCATGTAAACCATCATCTGCGCGGGGAGGCATCCGATGGCGACGAGGCCTTTGTACGTGATTTGTGCGTGCAATACGGCTTGCCGCTGTGCGTTGAGCATGCCTATTTTGATGACGAATCGGGCAATATCGAGGCTGCGGCCCGCGAGGTGCGCTATGCCGCGGCACGGAGATATGTCCGCGAACTTTGTGCCGAATCGGGCGCACCGCGGACGGCGGCTCGTATCTGTACCGCGCATACCTCGTCGGACCGCGCGGAAACATTTTTGATGAATGCCATTAAAGGGTCGGGTCCCGCGGGTCTATCAAGCATTCCACGCCGTCGGAACATTGTGGTGCGCCCCTTGCTCGACCTCACGCATGATGAGCTCGTGAGCTATCTGCAGGTGCACGGTCAGCCGTGGCGGGAAGATGAAAGCAACGAGGACGTTTCGTACCTGCGCAACTATGTGCGCCATCGGGTGATGCCGGTGGTGGCGCAGCGCAACGCGAACGTCTGTAAGACGATTGGCGCCGCTTGCGAAATTCTGGGCGACGAAGATGCCTTTCTTTCTCAGCTTTCGGCACAGGCGTTTCGAAGCTGCCTGCGCAAGGAGGCGGCGGGCGCACTGGTGCTCGATGCGCGCCGTCTTGCCGCCGCTGAGGTTGTGATTGCACGGCGTATCGTGCGATTGGCGATTAAGCGCATCGATCCCGACGCGCGACCGGAGATGCGGCACGTGGAGCGCGTGCTCGCCTGCGTCGCTGCGGGTTCGGGCTCGGTTACGCTTCCTGCGGGAATTGATGCCCGTGTGGAGTTTGGCACGCTGGCGTTCAAGGCCCCGGCGGCGCGCGAGGGTTTAGTGGCCGATTGGATCTCCGTTCCCGGTCGTCTGCCGCTGGGGGCGGGGCATATGCTGACAGCGGAGCCGATGGCTGTGGAGCCGGGGTGCGATATCGTGCACCGTGCCCGCGAGCTTGCTGCTGCCGGAAAGGTTGCGGCCTTGGTGGATGCGGCGGCCCTGGGGTTTGCCGACCGCGATAGCGAGCGGATGTTAGCCGGCTCGCGCGGGGAGATTCCCACCGAGGCACGATCGGCGCGCCTGTGGGTGGATAGCCCTGTGCCGGGAGACGTGATGTGCCCGTTGGGGATGAACGGCCGAAGCAAGAAAGTGTCAGACCTGTTAAACGAGGCGCGCATTCCTGTTTCAGACCGCTCTGGCGTACCCGTGGTAAGAACGGCTCCGGGAGGTGCCGTAGTATGGGTCGCGGGCGTTCGCGCGGACGAGCGTTTTAAATGCACGGCTGCAACGCGCGTGGCATATCTGCTTCGTGTGGTCGATGCGGAATAGCGCTTCGCGCCAGCTATTCTGTGCGACGTTGACGGTATTCCCGCGCTGATGGCGCACGTGCTGGTAAATATACCCCGTGCGCTGCTAGAATGTGTAGTTCGCGTCCATGCGGCGGTGCGTGGGCGATAAGCACAAGAAAGGGTTGTCATGGCTTCTCAACATCCGGATATCGAGAAGGTTCTGTTTACGCAGGAGGATATCGACGGTATCGTCTCTCGCCTAGGCGAGCAGATTACTCGCGACTACGCGGGTAAGGATCTGGTGCTGATTGCGGTCCTGCGCGGCGCCGTGGTCTTTATGGGCGACCTGATGCGCAAGATCGAGCTGCCGACCAACATCGATTTCATGGCTGTTTCGAGCTATGGCGACGGTGTGAAGTCCTCGGGCATCGTGCGTATCATTAAGGACCTGGATATCGACATCCGCGGTCGCGACGTGCTGATCGTCGAGGACATTCTGGACTCGGGCCTGACGCTCAAGTATCTGATGAAGAACCTCGAGAGCCGCAAGCCCGCCTCGCTGGAGGTTGCCGCCTTCCTGTGGAAGGACGTTGAGGACCGTACCTCGGCCGTCACGCCCAAGTATGTTGGAACCCATTGCCCCGATGCCTTTGTGGTGGGCTACGGCCTCGACTATGCCGAGCGCTATCGTAACCTTCCGTATCTGGGCATTTTGAAACCGGAGGTTTATTCGTAAGATGCCCGACGACCGTAACGATAACAATTCCCAGACTCCCCGGGAGCCTAAGATCCCGGGGATGCCCGGAGGCAAGAAGCCCACGCGTACGGGCTGGCTGTATTTTATTTTGGCTTGCGCGCTTCTGGGCTACGCCTTCTTTAACATGGGCTCCGGCTTTGCCAATTCCAGCAATACCGTAAAGCTCGCGACGAGCGAGATGGTCAACGCCATTAAGCAGGATCGCGTCGAAGATTTGACCTATACGGTTCAAGACGGAAGCGTGGCGGGTCATTACTGGAAGACGAAAAAGGACAAGGGTGACACGAGCGAGCTCAAGAGCTTCTCCTCGACCTACGTCGGTTCCGATTCGCTTGCCGAGCTTATGGCGGAGCACCCCGATACCAAGTACATCGTCAACACCAATGACCCCGATTTTTGGGGCGACTTGGCGATGAGCGTGCTTCCGACGATCGCCCTGATCGCCATCATGTTCTACTTTATGCGCCAGATGATGGGCGCCAACAACAGGAACATGCAGTTTGGCAAGACCAACGCCAAGACCAACGAGGCAACGCGCCCCAAGGTCAAGTTTGAGGATGTTGCCGGTGTGGACGAGGCAGTCGAGGAGCTCGAGGAGATTCGCGACTTTTTGAGCGATCCGGACCGCTATCGCAAGCTGGGCGCCAAGATTCCGCGCGGCGTGCTGCTGGTTGGCCCTCCGGGTACCGGTAAAACCCTGCTGGCCAAGGCCGTTGCCGGCGAGGCGGGCGTGCCGTTCTTTAGCATCTCGGGTTCCGACTTTGTCGAGATGTTCGTGGGTGTCGGCGCCAGCCGCGTGCGCGACCTTTTTAAGGAGGCCAAGTCTCAGGCTCCGTCAATCATCTTTATTGACGAGATCGATGCCGTGGGACGTCAGCGCGGAGCTGGCTTGGGCGGCGGTCACGACGAGCGCGAGCAGACGCTCAACCAGCTGCTGGTCGAGATGGACGGTTTTGAGGAGAGCGAGTCGGTCATCCTGATCGCGGCGACCAACCGCCCCGATATTCTGGATCCGGCATTGCTACGCCCCGGTCGTTTTGACCGTCAGGTTACGGTCGACCGTCCGGATGTGAAGGGCCGCGAGCAGATCTTGCGCGTGCATGCCGAGAACAAGCCGATGGACGAGGACGTGAAGTTTGAGAAGCTCGCCCAGATGACCGTTGGCTTCACCGGCGCCGATTTGGCAAATCTGCTCAACGAGTCTGCGCTGCTGGCTGCCCGCCGCCATCGTTCCGTGATCTCGATGGACGAGGTCGAGGAGTCGATGGAGCGCGTGATTGCCGGTCCGCAGCGCAAGGGTCGTGTGATGACCGAAGCCGAGCGCACCACGATTGCCTACCACGAGAGCGGTCACGCCCTGGTGGGCCACATCCTGGAGCATTCCGATCCGGTCCACAAGATCTCGATTGTCAGCCGCGGTCAGGCCCTGGGCTACACGCTGCAGCTTCCGCAGGAGGACCACTTCCTCAAGACCAAGAACGAGATGCTCGACGAGCTCGCCGTGTTCTTGGGCGGTCGCGTTGCCGAGGAGCTCATGTGCGACGACATCACGTCGGGCGCGAGCAACGACCTGGAGCGCGCGACCAAGATGGCACGCGAGATGGTCACGCGTTTGGGCATGAGCGAGGAGCTGGGCACGCAAGTGTTTGGTGAGGCGCAGCATCAGGTATTCCTGGGCCGCGATTACGCCGATCACTAGGATTACTCCGAGGAGACGGCGCGCCGTATCGATATCGAGGTTCAGCGGATTATGCGCGAGGCTCATCGCCGTGCGGTCGAGATTCTGGATGCCCGTCGCGACCAGCTCGATCTGATGGCGAAGGTGCTGCTTGAGCGCGAGACCGTCGAGGGCGACGCCGTGAACGCCCTGCTCGACGACGAGTGGGACGCCTACCTTGAGCGCGAGGGCGATATCCTGGCTGCCAAGGAGGAGCGCAATGCCAAGGCGGCCGGCATGCCGACCAAGAAGCGCGCACCTCGTATGAGCGAGGAGGAGCTGGCGGCTGACGCTGCGGCTTTTGCGCAGGCGGCCATGCAGGAGGATGCCGAAGCAGCTTCCGATGATGCCGGCGATGATTGTGCCGTCAATACCGGTGCCGACACCGACGACGACAAATAGTCTTTGTGGAAAAAACCTCCGCGGGGAAACCTGCGGAGGTTTTTTCTTCGTTGATTGGGGACAGACTTAAATGAGCGTTTTCACGCATTTAAGTCTGTCCCCAATCAACATTGCTGCGGCGCTTTGCTCGACTAAAGCGTACAATAGCGCCTATGCGAAAGGGGAACAGATGATCAACGAAACCATGTATGCTCGCGGTGCGGAGAGCTCCATCATTCGCGAGATTTTTAGCTATGGCCTTGAGCGCAAGGCGCAAATCGGCGCGGAAAACGTGTTCGATTTCTCGCTGGGCAACCCGAGCGTTCCTGCTCCCGCTGCCGTCGCAGAGTCCATCAAAAAGGCGCTTGAACTGCCGAGCGAGCAGCTGCACGGATACACGCCCGCTCCGGGCCTACCGCAATGTCGAGCAGCCGTCGCCGAATCGCTCAACCGCCGCTTTGGAACGAACTATGAGGGTAAGGACGTCTTTATGACGGTGGGTGCTGCGGCTTCGCTCACCTGCACGCTCAACGCCGTTACGAACCCGGGCGACGAGGTTATTGTTATCGCCCCGTACTTTCCGGAGTATCGCGTTTGGATTGAGAAGGCCGGCTGTACGTGTGTTGAGGCGCTCGCCGATGAAGATACGTTCCAGCTGAGCGTGGACAACGTGCTCAAGGCGATCAGCGATAAGACGGCGGCCGTCATCATCGACTCTCCCAACAATCCGACCGGTGCCGTATATACATGCGACACGCTGACGCGACTGGCCAACGTTCTGCGCGAGGCCAACGCTCAGCGCGATCCCGAGAATCCGATTATGCTCATCTCGGATGAGCCGTACCGCGAGATCGTGTACGGTGCCGAGGTGCCTTGGGTGCCCTCGATTTACGAGCACACCATCGTGTGCTACTCGTATTCCAAGTCGCTGTCGCTGCCGGGTGAGCGCGTGGGGTGGATCTTGGTTCCCAACACCAATCCGCAGGCCGCCCGTCTGATGCCGGCTGTTGCGGGTGCTGCCCGTACGCTGGGTTTTGTATGCGCACCGGCACTCTTCCAGCGCGTAATTATCGACTGCATCGATGAGCCGAGTGACGTTGAGGCCTATGCACGCAACCGCACCGCGCTTACCGACGCACTAGCGGAGTATGGCTACACCTATGTTGAGCCGGATGGCGCGTTCTACCTATGGGTGAAAGCGTTGGAGCCCGATGCGAATGCGTTTTGCGAGCGCGCAAAGAAGTATGAGTTGCTTGCGGTTCCCTCGGACAGCTTTGGTATGCCGGGTTGGTTCCGCCTGGGCTATTGCGTGAGTTACGAAACGATTGTCAATTCGCTACCCGCTTGGAAACAGTTGGCGGACGAGTATCGTTAAAAGCAAAGCGCTCTGCCTACAATGTTTTACGTGAAACGGGGTTTGGTGTTAAGCCGGACCCCGTTGTCATGGACGTTGTGTCTTTGGGATGGAGTGGTTTTACGACTATCGAAGGCTATGCGTACAATGAATATAAGCGACGGCCGTGCCAGATAAGGAGACCTGATGCCCTACCTGCTTTCTTGTGACATTCATACCCATACGATGTTCTCTGCGCATGCATATTCGACCATTGAGGAGAATGTGTACTGGGCGGCAGAGCGTGGTCTGCAGGTGCTCGGATCTGCCGACCATTTGAGCTCTATGGTTACGGCTTGCCCCAATGACCTGCGCAGTTACCAGTTCTTTATCAACCAGGATATCTGGCCGCGCATTTGGAGCGGCGTGCTGGTGCTGCGTGGTGCCGAGGCCGATATCGTTTCGCTGGACGGAAGCCTGTTTGGCGAGGACACTCCTGTCACGCTCGATATTGCCGGCGATTCGTACAGCCGTCAGCATTCGCTGTTCGATTTGGTTACGCGTAATTTGGATTATTTGGTTGCGAGCGTGCATAATTCGCAGATTGCTGAAGGCGCGACGCTGGCCCAGACGACCGAGATGTATATCAATGCCCTGGAGCACCCCAAGGTGTTCATGCTGGGTCACACGGGGCGTTCGGGCGTGCCGTTCGATATCGACGAGGTGCTGTTGGCAGCTAAGGCCAAGCACAAGATTATCGAGATCAACAACCATAGTCTTGAACACGGTGTCGACACTGAGCATTGGGCTGTATGCCGCAAGATCGCCGAGCGCTGCGCCGAGCTGGGCGTGGGCATTGGCGTGTCGACCGATGCCCACATTGGCATGGCCATTGGCAAGCTCGATCACGCGCGCAAGATGCTCGACGAGATTCACTTCCCGCTGGATTTGATCGTGACGCGCGACCGCGAGACGCTGCTGCGCGAGATGGCGGCAGCCGGCGTGTGCGATCTGCGCAATGGGATGTAGCGGAGTTTATAAACCAAGCGAAGGGGGCGGCCCAGGCGGGTCGCCCCCTTTCTTGTCCCAAAAATCTACCGAGGTTGGTTAGCGGCGTTCGAGGACCGCTACGGTTTCGGTGTGGTCGGTATGGGGGAACATGTCGACTGGCGTGATCTTGAGCAGGCGATAGCCTCCGTCGAGGAGCTGGTGCAGGTCGCGCTCTTGGGTCACGGGATTGCAGCTGATATAGGTGATGCGGCGCGGCTTAAGTGCGCAGGCAGCTTCGAGGAACTCGGGCGTGGAGCCGGCGCGCGGCGGGTCGATGGAAAGAACGTCGACGCGTTCGTTGTTGTCGGCGGCATCCAGGATGTAATCGGTCGCATCGTCGGCCATAAACCAGGCGCTGCGGGTGAGGCCGTTGAGCTCGGCATTGCGGCGTGCGTCGGCAACGCCCGCCGGGTTGCGCTCCACGCCGAGCAGCATAATGCCGATACCCTTGTTCTGGGCATCTTTAGCTGCGCAAAGACCGATGGTACCGCTTCCACAGTAGGCATCCATGAGCACATCGCCCTGGTGCAAATCCATGCCGTCGATGGCGAGCTGATAGAGCAGCTCGGTCTGCTGCGGATTGGTCTGATAGAACGCGGTAGGGGAGATGTCGAATTCGCAGCCGAGCAGCTGGTCGCGCATGCATTCGGCGCCATACACGATGCGGGTTTCCTCGCCGAGGATGGCGTTGCCGGGGCGTCCGTTGATGTTTTGGGCGACGGTGACGATGCGCGGATCGAGTGCGGCGACAGCCTCAGAGAACTCCTGCGCATGCGGCAAGTCGCGCTGAGCGGTCACGAGCGTGACCATGACCTGGTCGGTACGCCAACCGCAGCGGACGACGGCATAGCGAAGCAAACCAAGATGCTTGTCCTCATTAAAGGCGGGAATATGCAGCCGCTCAGCTTCGCGTGCGATGCCGTTGAGAATCTGACGGGCGCCCGGTGCCTCGACGGGGCATTCGGGTACGGCAACGATCTTGTGCGTGCCGCGCTCAAAGAAACCGCAACGGACAACGCCCTCCTTACCGGGAGCAAAGGGAGTGGCGGCCTTATGACGAAAGCCACGCGGCGCAGGATATTTGCCCGGGTCGCCCAGGGTGACACCCATGCCACGAATAGGATCTACAGCAATGCCCTCACGCTCGCAAAGCGAAGCAAAAAGCTCCTCCATAGCAGCCTGCTTGGCGGCGAGCTGCTTCTTATAAGGACGATTGAGCGCCGTGCACCCACCGCAAGCTTTCATGATCGAACAGGGGGACTTGGGGTCCACAGCCTTACGCGCAGACGAAACCTGATCTTTATGCGAGCGCTTGGAGCGAGTCTGAGATGCCTTATCCTCGTTCCGACGAGAGCCGGGACGCTTGGCCTTAGCCTTGCCCTTGGCCGACTTACCCTTCGCGTCCTGAGACGACTTGGATTTCTGAGAAGATTTTTTCTCCTCTGACCCCTCAGCCGCCTCGATCAAAGCACGACGAGCCTTACGCTCCGCACGAGATTCTGCCATCAATAACTCCACTAATTCATGAATTAAAAGCTGCAAGCATTGTACCGTGCCAAGCCAGCGGGCGATATGCAAGCGGCCATTTCCTGTCAGTGATAAGTTCAACGACGTTTGCCCGCCGGGCACCGGGGCAGGGGTTAAGTTTGTCGCGAGTTCCGCACGAACAGGAGGCCACTTAATGTGGCCTCCGTCGT
>CABRZN010000064.1 GCA_902475445.1 uncultured Collinsella sp. | reverse complement strand
ACCTTCATTACTCCAACGACGAATTCTAGGCGGTGTCCCCTCCCTTTCAAGAAAGAGAAGAGGCGGGGCATGCCCCGCCTCTTACACCACATCTCTGCGCGCTACCCTATAGTTGCAGAATACTCCAATTTTTGCACGGCGCGGGGGCACCCACCCCGGCATCGGCTATCAAAACCGCTCAGTCCGGAATCTCGTCCACTATTCCCCATCATTTTGTGCGACGAATTACCTGAACGTCATTGACATATGAACATGCGCTCATATAATCGGAAGTAAGTTATATGAGCGCATGTTCATATGAAAGGATATTGCAATGAGCAGCCACGCTGATGAAACAAAGACTGGCATCGAGGCCACCGAGCCCGTGATCCCCACCACCTGCTCGCCCGAGGACCTTCCCGACGAGGAGCTTCTCTACGACCTTGCCGACCTGTTCAAGGTCTTCAGCGACACCACGCGCATCAAGATTCTCTATGCCCTCATGGGCCGCGAGCTCTGCGTGGCCGACATCGCCGAAGCGACCGCAACCTCGCAGTCTGCGGTGTCGCACCAGCTGCGCACGCTTAAGCAGTCGCACCTGGTCAAGTTCCGCCGCGACGGCCGCAACATTCTCTACTCGCTCGCCGACGATCACGTCTACACCATGCTTAACCAGGGCATGAGCCATATCTGCGAATAGCAATCAACCACGGTATCAGCGCGGCCGGCACCCAGACCGCTAACACAGGGAAAGGAACCCACCATGAAAAAGCAGTTCAAGCTCGACGAGATCGATTGCGCAAACTGCGCGCGTGAACTTCAGGACGAGCTGGCCAAGCTCGAGGGCGTTAAATCCGTGTCCGTCAACTTTATGACCCAGAAGCTGACGCTCGAGGCCGATGATGTTGAGTTCGACGAAGTGCTCAACCACGTTGTTGAGTTTACGGCCGACGCCGAGCCGGACTGCGAGATCATTCTCTAACCCGCGCATACGTTGACCTGCAAGGCCGCGCTTGCCGCGGCCTTTGCTCGCAAAATTATATGAGCAAGTGTTCATACACTCAAATGGGAGGTTTGAATCATGGCAGCCGCCGATCCCAAAAAGAAAAAGAAGAAGCGCAAGAAGAAAGAGTCCCTTGAGCACAAGCGCAACCGCATCCTGGTAGCACTGGGCATTTTTGCCGTTGTTTATGCCCTCGACGAGCTCGGCGCCCTTACCGCTGCATTCGGCACCCCGGGTGACATCTACGCCAGCTTCGTGCTGTTCCTGATGCCGTTCCTAATTGCCGGCTACGACGTGCTCCAGAAGGCGTTCAACAACATCCGCCGCGGCAAGGCGTTCGACGAGAGCTTCCTCATGGCCGTCGCAACCATCGGCGCGTTTGCCATGGTGCTCTTCCCCGACACCGATCCGCACATGGCCGAAGGCGCCGCCGTCATGCTGTTCTACCAGGTCGGTGAGCTGTTCCAGGCATACGCCGTGGGCAAGAGCCGCAAGTCGATCAGTGCCATGATGGACATCGCGCCCGACTACGCCAACGTCGAGCAAGCCGACGGCACACTCGAACAGGTCTTTCCCGATGACATCGCCGTCGGCACCGTCATCGTCGTCAAGCCCGGCGAGCGCGTGCCTATCGACGGCGTCATCGTCGAGGGCGAAACCCAGCTCGACACCGCCGCACTCACGGGCGAGTCGGTCCCCCGCCCGGCCAAGACCGGCGACGATATCATCAGCGGTTGCATCAACATGACGGGCCTCATCCACGTGCGCACCACCAAGCCCTTTGGCGAGTCAACCGTCGCGCGTGTTCTGGAGCTCGTGGAGAATGCCAGCGAAAAGAAGGCGCGCACCGAGAACTTCATCACGCGCTTTGCCCGCGTCTACACCCCCGCCGTCACTGGCGCTGCCGCGGTGCTCGCGCTTGGCGGCGGCCTGGTGACTGGCGCTTGGTCCGATTGGATCCTGCGCGGCCTGACCTTCCTGGTCGTCAGCTGCCCGTGCGCCCTCGTGATCAGCGTACCGTTGAGTTTCTTTGGCGGCATCGGCGGCGCGTCCAAGCTGGGCGTTCTCATCAAGGGCTCCAACTACCTCGAGACGCTCGCCGACGTGGACACCATCGTCTTCGACAAAACGGGCACCCTCACCAACGGCACGTTCTCAGTCGTCGCGGTGCACCCCGAGGCTGGCTATACCGAGCAGTCGCTGCTCGAAGTCGCAGCCCTTGCTGAGTCGTTCTCCGATCACCCCATCGCGCAGTCCGTGCGCGACGCCTACCAGGGCGAGGTCGACCCCAAGCGCGTGAGCGACTCCGCCAACGACGCGGGCCACGGCGTGACGGCAACCATCGACGGCAAGCACGTCGTCGTTGGCAACGCCAAGATGCTCGCCGCGGCCGGCGTTGAAGCACCGGACTGTGAGGTTGTCGGCACGATCCTCCACGTGCTCGTTGACGGCGTGTACGCCGGCCACATCGTGATTGCAGACACCGTTAAGGCCGATGCGGAGCAAACGATTCGCGACCTGCATGCCGCCGGTATCAACCGCACCGTCATGCTCACGGGCGACCGCGAGGAGGTTGCAGCGTCTGTGGCCAAGCAACTCGGTCTCGACGAGTTCCACGCGCAGCTCCTGCCGGGCGACAAGGTCGAGCGCGTTGAGGCGCTACTCGCGGCCGAAAGTGGCAAGGGCAAGCTCGCCTTTGTCGGCGACGGTATCAACGACGCTCCTGTGCTTACGCGCGCCGATGTGGGCATTGCCATGGGCGCCATGGGCTCCGACGCCGCGATCGAGGCCGCCGACGTGGTGCTGATGGACGACAAGCCGTCCAACATTTCCCGCGCGATCCGCGTGGCGCGCAAGACCATGTCGATTGTTTGGCAGAACATAATCTTTGCGCTGGGCATTAAGCTGCTGATCCTTGTGCTGGCAGCGCTGGGTATCGCCAATATGTGGCTTGCCGTCTTTGGCGACGTAGGCGTGGCGATCATCGCTATCCTGAACGCCATGCGCGCGATGGGTGTCAAGAACCTGTAGCGCCTGTGGTCCCTCCGGCCGGGACCGGGCTTGGTTTTGAAAACGTCCTCGACCAATGAAGCGCCCCCGTTCTGCTCCTTCGGAGCTACGAACGGGGGCGCTTCTGGTCTGCGGAGTGTTTTCAAAACCAAGCCCGGTCCCGGCCTGCGGTAACGTTGCTGGCGGTTCTTGGGCATCGCTTGGTGGCGGGGTTCCTTGTCTGAGTTGGACTTGGTTGGCGGGGCTACTGGTCCCGGTCGCTGTCCCGTCCCAGCATCGCCCTCAGCTTCTCAAAGCTTTCCTCGCTCAGGCAGTGCTCCATGTGGCAGCCCTCTTGCGAGGCAACCTCTGCCGAAACGCCTGCGTCCTCGAGCAACCGCACGAAAAAGCAGTGGCGCTCCCACATTTGACGGGCAACCTCAAGACCGCGTTCCGTCAGATGCACATCGCGTTTGCCCATCTCCACGTAGCCGTTGCTTTCCAGCGTCGCCATGGCTTTAGAGACGCTTGCCTTGGTTACGCCCAGGTATTCGGCAACGTCAATCGAGCGAACGACGCCCTGGCGCTCCGAGAGCACATAAATAGATTCGAGATAGTCTTCTCCAGATTCACGCAGGGCCATGGGCCGCCTTTCGCGATGGCTTCTAGTTAGCCTTTGGATACTTTTGCTTGATTTACTTTACCGCAAAAGTTGCCTATGTCTTACTACGTTGTCTAAAAAGTTAACCGTGTTTCACAAAACGCACGGGACGAAAACAAAGCGGGGACACGCCCCGCAAGGAGTGCCCCCGACTGCCGGCGCAAAAGGAACGTCCCCAAGTGCCGAATCCGTAGCTATAGCAGGCCAAAGTGCTCGGCGGCGTTGTAGATGCCGTCGTCGTCTACGGCGGTCGTCACGTAGGTCGCCGCGGCCTTCACGGTATCCTGCGCGTTGCCCATGGCCACGCTCGTGCCCACGGCGGCAAACATCGACAGGTCGTTCTCGCCGTCGCCAAAGGCAATCGCCTCGCTCGCGTCGATACCAAGCCGCTCGAGCGTCGCCGCCACACCCAGGTCCTTGCCGCCGTTAGCGGGAATAATGTCGCAGAACAGGTCGCACCAGCGCGTGGTGAGCGAATGCGACACGGCGTCGGTCACGATATGCTCGTCGGCCGGATCCACAAAGGCGCAAAACTGGTAGACCGGCGCGTCAAAGGCGTGCTCAAACGGCTCCTCGTGGTAGACAATTCCCGCGTTGCTGCCGGCCGTCACCACGCGCTCGGATAGACGGTTCACAAACGAGTTCTCGCCCTGCATGCACAGCGAGTCGTAGCACCCCTGCGCCACCTGGTCCACGATCGCCGCGACGTCGTCCGGATCGATCGGGCAGCTGCGGTAAACGCCCTTGCCATCAAAGCAGTGCTGGCCCGAAAGCGTAATGTACGCATCCCAGCCCAGGTCGAACAGCCAGTCCGGCATCTGGTAGGTCGGACGGCCCGTGGCGATCACGCACGCAATTCCCTGCTCGCGAAAGCTGTCGAGCACCTGCTGCGCCGACGCCGGAATCCGGTGGGTCTTAAAGCTCAGCAGCGTACCGTCGATATCGAAAAACGCGGCTTTGATCATTCTCGCCTACTCCTCGCCCTCGAGCTTCTCGCTCGCCTCGAGCCACGCCATCTCCAGCTCGTCCATGGCGGCGTGTGCCTCGTCGATCTTTGCCTGCTGCTCACCCAGCGCCGTGTAGTTGGTGGGATCGACCTGGGCCATGGCGGCCTCGGCCTCCTCCACGCGAGCGCGCTGCGTTTCCATCTTGCGCTCGAGCGAGCTCACCTCACGGCGAAGCTTTTGACGTTCGGCGTTGGAAAGGCCATTGGGCTGACCGCTCGACTTGGGCTTTTCGGCCGCAGCCGCCGCGGCACCGGTGTCGAACGTGCCGGTCTTGGCACTCGGCGCGCCCACGGGCTCGCCCTCGGCCGTGGCGTTGCACAGGCGCAGGTACTGGTCGACGCCGCCGGGCATATGCGTCAGGTGGCCGTCGAGCAGCGCCCACTGCTGGTCGGTCACGCGCTCCATCAAAAAGCGGTCGTGCGTCACCAGAATCAGCGTGCCGGGCCAGCCGTCCAGCAAGTCCTCGACAATCGCCAGCATGTCGGTATCCAGATCGTTGCCGGGCTCGTCCAGGATGAGCACGTTGGGCTCGTCCAGGATCGTCAGCAGCAGCGACAGGCGACGGCGCTGGCCGCCCGAAAGATCGCCGATGCGGCTCCAGAGCTGCTGCGTCGTAAAGCCCAGACGCTCGCAGAGCTTCTCGGGCGAAGTCTCCTTGCCGTCGATGACGTAGTACTTCTTATAGTGGCTAAGCACCTCGCGGATCGTGTCACCCATGTAGGGTTCGAGCTCCTCGAGCTGCTGCGACAGCACGCCAAAGCGCACCGTCTGGCCGATCTTCACGCGGCCGCGCAGGGGCGCGATCTTGCCCTGGATCACGTCGAGCAAAGTCGACTTGCCGGCGCCGTTCTCGCCCAAAAGACCATAGCGGTCGCCCGCACCAATGAGCCAGGTCACGTCGTTGAGCACCTGCTTGGGCGCGCCATCGGTATCCGCATAGCCGGCGTCCACGTCGACCACATCGATAACCTGCTTGCCCAGGCGGCTCACGGCCAGGCGCTTGAGCTCCAGCTCGTCACGCACGGGCGGCACGTCGGCGATCAGCTCGCGAGCGGCATCCACGCGAAACTTGGGCTTGGTGGAGCGCGCCTGGGCACCGCGGCTCAGCCACGCGAGCTCCTTACGTGCCATGTTGCGACGGCGCTCCTCGATAACCGCGGCCATGCGGTCGCGTTCCACGCGCTGCAGGATATATGCCGAATAGCCGCCCTCGAAGGGATCGACCTGGCCGTCGTGAACCTCCCACATGCTGGTGCAGACCTCGTCCAAGAACCAGCGATCGTGCGTGACCACGAGCATCGCGCCCTGACCGCGCTGCCAGCGGGCCTTTAAGTGACGCGCAAGCCAGTTGATGGTGCGCATGTCCAGATGGTTGGTGGGCTCATCGAGCATGAGCACGTCATAGTCGCCGATCAGCAGGCGCGCGAGGTCCACGCGGCGGCGCTGACCGCCCGAGAGCTCGCCTACCATGCCCTCCCAGGGCACATCGCTAATGAGGCCGGCGAGGATCTGGCGCGTACGGGGGCTCGACGCCCACTCGTACTCGGGGGCGTCACCCACAACGGCATGATGCACGGTATCGGTATCGACAAGCTGGTCCTTTTGGCCGAGTAGACCGATCGTGATGCCGCGGCGGTGCGTCACGCGTCCGTCATCGGGCTCCAGCGTGCCGGCGAGCACGCTCAGCAGCGTCGACTTGCCGTCGCCGTTTTTACCGACAATACCAATGCGGTCGCCCTCGCCCACGCCGAGCGTCACGCTATCGAAAATATGCTTGGTGGGAAACTCTAGGCTGACGGAATCGCATCCCAAAAGAATCGCCATATGCCCTGCTCCTTCGTAGAAATTCAACGTTCTCCATGATAGCGAAAACCACCACAAAGGGGACGGGCGCCTTCGTGGTGGTTTTGGGCAAGCGCACCAGCACACGACACAAAAAGGCGGGCCATCTCCCGCAAGAGATGACCCGCCTCTCCAATCAGTCCCGCGGCAACCGTGGCCGCCGCGGGCCTCAAGCATGTCCCGGACTAGGAGAACATGCCGGTGAGGTAATCATTCAGCCGCTTATCCTTGGGCCGTTGGAAAATCTCGTCGGTCTCGTCGTACTCGACCATATCGCCCATGTAGAAAAACGCCGTGCGGTTGGACACGCGCGACGCCTGCTCCATGTTGTGCGTCACGATGACGATGGCGCGGTCGGCCACGATCGACGACATGAGGTCCTCGATCGCCAGCGTCGAGATGGGGTCGAGCGCCGAGCAGGGCTCGTCAAACAGGATTACGTCGGGGTTGAGCGCCAGCGTGCGCGCAATGCACAGACGCTGCTGCTGACCGCCCGAAAGCGCGTAGGCGCTCTTGTCGAGCTTGTCTTTGACCTCGTCCCACAGCGCGGCACCGCGCAGACTTTCCTCGACCATGCGGTCGAGCTCGTCACGGTCGGTGATGCCGTGGCGCTTGGGCGCAAAGGTGATGTTGTCGCGAATGGACTTGCGGAAGGGGTTGGGCTGCTGGAACACCATGCCGATGGAGCGACGCAGCTCGTACGTGTTCTCGGTCTTGGTGTTCACGTTGCGCCCGCGGTAGTTGATCTCGCCCTCCACGCGACAGCGGCGAATCTCGCGATTCATCAGGTTGAGGCTACGCAAGAAGGTCGACTTGCCGCAGCCCGAAGGCCCGATGAGCGCCGTGATCTCACCCTTGTGGAAGTCGAGCGACGTATTGTGCAGCGCATGGTGGTCGCCATAGTACACGTTGACGTCCTTGGTGGAGACCACGACCTCGTCGCTCACGGCCTTGCCGCTCACGCGAACACGTTTCTCGCTCTCCCCCACGCTCGACAAAAAGTCCTGGGTGTCGGACGATGCCGCCTCGGTTGCGGGCGTCGCATTCATCTCGCTCATTCGGCCGTCATCCTCCTTGCCAGTTGCTTGCCCACGATACGGGCGACTACGTTAAACAGCAGCACGCAAATCATCAGCAGTGCCGCGGTGCCCCAGACGATCTGCTGGGCCTCGGGGCTGCCCTCGCCATAGATCTTGTAGATGTGCACGGCCAGCGACTCGCCGGGACGGAACACGTTCCAGGCGCAGGTGGGGCTCGACAGGTTAAAGCTCAAGAAGTTCAGGCGAACCGGCGAGCTCATGCCCGAGGTAAAGAGCAGCGCCGCGGCCTCGCCAAACACGCGGCCGGCCGAAAGCACGATGCCGGTCACGATGGCGGGCATGGCCTCGGGAATCAGGATGTGCAGTGTGGCCTCCCAGCGAGTGAGGCCCATGGCCAGGCACGCATCGCGCTGGGCCTGCGGCACGTCCTCGAGCGCCTGCTGAATCACGCGCACCAGGATGGGGATGTTGAACATGGTGAGCGCGACGGCGCCGGAGATGATGGAGTACTTCCAGCCCAGCTGCACCGAGAACACCAGAAAGCCGAACATGCCTACGACAATGGAGGGCAGCGAGGACAGCGTCTCGATGGCGGTCGAGGCGATGTCGCGAATAGGCCCATCGGGCGCGTACTCAACCAAAAAGACCGCGCCGCCCAGGCTGATGGGCACCGAGATGATCAGGGTGATCAGCAGCAGATAGAACGAGTCGAACAGCTGGTAGAGCACGCCGCCCTGCGTTCCGTTGGCGCGTGCGGGCTGCGTGAGAAAGCCCGGCTGGAACAGCGTCGAGATACCCTCGAACAGGATGTAGGCCACCATGGAGACGACGATGAGCATGACGATGGCGACGATCGCCGTCAGCACGCCCGTGGCGATGCGGTCCTGCCTTTGGACACGCCCGAGTCTCGCCTCGTCGATATGGATGCGCGTGCTAGCCACGAGCCTTCGCCCCCTTGCGGCCAATGAGATGGATGATCAGGATGAAGATGAGGCTCATGCCCATCAGCAGAAGACCGAGCGCCCACAGGACGTCGTCCTGGGCCGAGCCCTCGGCATAGACCGCCATGGACGTGGTGAGCGTGGTGGTGATGGTGGAGGCCGGCGACAGCAGCGACGTCGGCATGGCCTCGATACCGCCGATAACCATGCGCAAGGCGAGCGTCTCGCCAAAGGCGCGGGTCATGCCAAGGATGACCGCGGTCATGAGCGAGGGCATGGCGCTCTTGAGCACCACGTGCCAGATGGTCTGCCAGCGGGTGTAGCCCAGCGCGAGCGAACCCTGACGGTAGCTGTCGGGCACGGCACGCAGGCCATCGACCGAAAGCGTGGTCATGGTCGGCAGGATCATGACGGCCAGCACGATGGCGCCGGGCAAGATGCCCAGACCCGTGCTCACATGGAAAACGCTCTTCATAAGGCCGACGACCACGTGAAAACCGATCAGGCCAAAGACGACCGAGGGAATGCCGGTCAAAAGCTCAATAAGCGGCTGAAAGACCTTGGAGCCAAACTTAGGCTGGATCTCGACCGCAAAGATGGCAGAGCCGATGGCGATGGGCAGCGCGATGAGCGTGGAGAGCACCATGACCGCAAACGAGGTGACGATCAGGGGCAGGGCGCCGGTGTAGGGCAGGCCGTTTTCGGCCGTGTTGGCCAGGTCCCACTTGGTACCGGTAAAAAACTCGACGATCGAGACGCCGTCCTTGAAAAAAGCCGAGAGGCCCTTTTGGGCGACCATAAAGATGAGCGCGGCAACGACAAGCGTCACGAGCGCTACGCACGCGCCCGTGACGCCCAGGCCCACGTTCTCAAGGTCGCGCTTTGGCAGCTGTTTTGCCATTGCAAACCTTTCCGGGGCGATTACTTATTTAGCGGAGACCTTGCCGCTGGCGTCCTTGACGACCTTCATAGCAGAGACGGGGATAAAGCCCTGCTCCTCGACGAGCTTGCCCTGGACGTCGTCGGAAAGCATGAACTCCAGGAAGGCCTTGGTGGCCTCGTCGGCGTCCTTGGAGCAGTACATGTGCTCGGTCGCCCAGATCTTGAAGGAGTCGTCGGTGACGTTTGCGCTCTTGGGCTCCACGCCCTCGACCTTGATGGCGTTGAACTTGGAGTCGTCGAAGTGCGAGAAGTCGAGGTAGGAGATGGCATTGTCGGTGCTGCCCATCTGAGTCTGGACATCGCCGGACTTGTCGAGCTCGGCGTCGCCCTTAAAGTCGACGGCCTCGTCGCCAAAGACGGCGGCCTCGAAGGTGGCGCGGGTGCCGGAGCCGGCCTTGCGGTTGAGAACGACGATCTTGGCGTCGTCGCCGCCGACCTCCTTCCAGTTGGTGATCTGGCCGGAGAAGATACCCTTGAGCTGCTCGAGGGACAGGTCGTCGACCTTGACGTTCTTGGAGACGACGGGGCCCATGCCCACGACGGCGACCTCGTGGTCGACGAGGTTCTTGACCTGGTCGGCCTCGAGCTTGGTCTCGGCGAAGACGTCGGAGTTACCGATAGTGACGGTGCCGGCGGCGACAGCGGTCAGGCCCTTGCCCGAACCGTTACCCGAGCCAGAGACGGAGACGTCCGGGTTGGCATCCATGAACTTCTCGGCAGCAGTCTCGACGAGAGCCTGGAACGAGGAAGCGCCGTCGTAGGTCACCTCGCCCGAGACGGACTCGGCAGCGGCAGCGGCGCTGCCCTTGTCGGCAGCGTTGGAAGCGCCTGCGCCACCGCAACCAACGAGACCGAGGCCCACGAAGCTGGCAAGACCACCAGCGAGGCCGAGGAACTGACGACGAGAATAAGCCTGATCGAGCATGATCTTCCTTTCATACATGCGACTCGCGGGCACCCTGCCCGCTTTGCTGTTTGGAAAGATACGACCCCGATCGGGCGACAACCGCCTTATCTGCGGTTTCTTACGGGCATTTGATAGACCCTTACCGCAAGCGCGACTCGGCTTTACAAACGAATAACAAACCCGCCCCCAAGCATGACCCGCCTTTTACACCGATAAAAAGCAGTTGCGGTGAAATAGTTCCTGTTTGGCTGTCAGGCAGCCGATTCTAGGAACTATTCCACCGCAACTTAGATTGGTAAAACCGCGTAACCTTAAAGCTCGAGTTCGTTGAGGCGCAGGATCGCCACGATATAAATCTTGAGCGCCTG
>CABRZN010000063.1 GCA_902475445.1 uncultured Collinsella sp. | reverse complement strand
AAGACGGAAAGCACATTAAGTGCTTTCCTTTGCGTGCGGAACTCGCGACGAACTAAACAGCCAGGCACGCTGTGCACGTTCGTCATCATCCCGGGGGTTATCTGATGGAAGAAGGTGCGCCGGCTTTCGCCGGCGCTTAATAAGGGGTTTAGTTGGTAGCCATCTTTTTTGCTGCAGACTCGACGTAGCTTGCCATCTCATCGACGTCGCAGACGTCTTCGAAGCGGACGGGCTTGGACTCGAGTTCGGCGAGCTGTGCCGGGGCGACCGTGTTGGTTGCCTGCTCGAGCACGTGCATGGCCTCAAAGTCGTCCTCGGGAACGTCGAGCCCCAGGGCGTCGCAGCAGGCGCGCGGGAACTTGTAGGGGCTGGCGGTCGAAAGCAGCACACGGGCCTTGGCGCCCTCGGCGGGAGCGACCTTTTCAAAGACGTGATAGCCGCAAGCGGTGTGCGGGTCGATCACGTAGCCGTTGGCGTCCCAGCAACTCTTGATGGCAGCGCGGACCTCGTCCTCGCTGGCCCAGCCGCAGCCAAAGACGCTCTGAATCTTGGCCAGCAGCTCGGCGGGTACCTCGTAGCGACCGGTCTGTGCCAACTGCTCCATAAGGCCGGCAACGAGTTCGCAGTCGCCATCGGACAGGAAGTACAGCATGCGCTCCAGGTTAGAGCTGATGAGGATGTCCATCGACGGCGAGATGGTCGTGAAGAACGGGCGGTTACGGTCGTAGACGCCGGTGGTCAGGAAGTCGGCAAGCACGTTGTTCTTGTCGCTCGCGACGATGAGCTTGGCGACGGGCAGGCCCATGCGCTTGGCGTAGTAGCCGGCCAAGATATCGCCAAAGTTGCCGGTGGGCACACAGAACTCTACGGCGTCGCTAGCCTCGATAGCGCCGGCGCGCAGCAGCTGCGCATAGGCGGCAAAGTAGTAGACGACCTGCGGTACCAGACGGCCGACATTGATAGAGTTGGCGCTCGAAAGCACCGTGCCGGCGGCTTCCAGGCGCTCGGCAAGCTCCTTATCGGCAAAGATGCGCTTGACGGCGCTCTGGGCGTCGTCAAAGTTGCCGCGGATGCCGCAGACGGCGACGTTGTCGCCCTCCTGCGTGGACATCTGCAGGTTCTGGACGCGGCTAACCTTGCCCTCGGGATAAAAGACGGTGATGCCCGTGCCCGGAGCGTCGGCAAAACCGGCGAGCGCAGCCTTGCCCGTGTCGCCCGACGTGGCGGTGACGATCATGATGCGCTCGGCGCCGCCGTCCTTGGCGGAAGTGCGGGCCATCAGACGGGGGAGCATCTGCAGGGCGACGTCCTTGAAGGCGCTTGTGGGGCCGCCAAAGAGCTCCATCACATAGGTCTGAGGGGCGTCAGCACCCGGCGCTGCGTCGAGTTTGACGAGCGGCGTAACCTCTTCACTCGCGAACGTGCCGCGGTATGCCTCGTCGACACACGCCGAAATTTCTTCGGCCGTGTAATCATTCAGTAACATTCCCAACACATCTTGAGCGATTTCAAAGTACGATTTAGCTGCAAGCGAGCTGATATCGACCTGCTGGGTGCCGAGCTCGTCCGAGACAAACAAACCCCCGTCGGGAGCGATGCCGGTACGGATTGCCACCTTACTTGAGCACGATAAAGTGCGTCCTCGTGTACTATGATAAGTTCCCATATAACACTGCTCCTCGGATGCCTTGGTCCCAATCGGTGAAACCATGGTATCAGAGCACGCAAAATAGGTTCGCAGAGGCTTTTAGAAAGGTAACCTCCAGCCCATGATTAAGATTGCCAAGTTTGGCGGCTCGTCGGTCGCCGACGCCGAACACTTCAAGAAGATCAAGGCCATCGTCGATGCCGACCCTGCCCGCCGTTTTGTGGTGGTTTCTGCCTGCGGTCGCCGCTTTAAGGGCGACACCAAGGTGACCGACCTGCTCTACCTGGTTAACGCGCACGTTAAGTATCACGTGTCGTGCGAGGAGTTGCTCGAGGACATTGGCCAGCGCTATTTTGATATTGCTGACGAGCTGGAGCTCACCTATCCCATCCGTGAGGAGTTCGCGGCCTTTGCCGAGCGCGCCCGCTCGGGCGGCTACTCCACCGAGGAGCTTGTGAGCCGTGGCGAGTACTTTACCGCCCGCCTGATGGCCGAGTACCTGGGCTTACCGTTCCTGGACGCCGCGACGGTTGTGGCGTTCCATCACGACGGTACGCTCAGCATGAATCGCACCTCTGAGCTGGTGCAGGAGTACGGTCAGCAGGGCGGCTTTGTTATGCCCGGTTTCTACGGCGCGACGCGTGAGGGCCAGATCAAGCTGCTCGATCGTGGCGGCGGCGATATCTCGGGCTCGATTCTGGCCAAGTGCCTGGGCGCCGACCTTTACGAGAACTGGACCGACGTTTCGGGCTTCTACTCTGCCGATCCGCGTATTGTTCCCGAGGCTCAGCCCATCGCCCGCGTTACCTACGAGGAGCTGCGCGAGCTTTCGTACATGGGTGCAAGCGTCCTGCACGAGGAGGCCGTGTTCCCCGTGCGCGAGGCGGGTATTCCGCTGGTCATCAAGAACACCAATGCGCCGCAGGACCCCGGCACCATCATTAGCGAGACGGCTGACGAGGGCGAGGCAGAGCCCATCATTACCGGTGTGACCGGCAAGCGCGGTTTTGTCGCCATCAACGTTGCCCGCGACCGCACCAAGCCCCGCGTTGGCTTTATGCGCCGCGCGCTTTCGGTCTTCGAGCGCTATGACGTTTCCGTCGAGCACATGCCCACTGGTGTCGACCGCTTTGGCGCCGTGGTGCAGGAGCAGGATGTGCACGATTCGCTGTACTCGCTTGTGGGCGACATTCAGCAGGAGGTCGAGCCGCTCGAGATCGAGGTTGTCGAGGGCCTGGCGCTCATCGCGACCGTCGGTCGTAACCTGCGCGGTCGTGCAGGTATTTCGGGCCATCTGTTTGGCATGCTCGGCCAGGCCGGCGTGAGCGTGCGCATGATTTCGCAGAGCTGTGACGAGATCAATATCATTATCGGTGTCGAGGAGAAGGACTTCGACCTGGCGATTCAGACCATTTACCGTGCCTTCTCCGACGAAAACGGCATTGTGAAGGTCTCCGATCTGGAGGCTCCTGCGCCGGTCGATCCCGCTCTGGCCGCGCTCAAAAAGTAGCGACTGTTCGGTAGATTTTTGGGTCATGTCTCAAAAATCTACGGCGGGGCGTTTCGTTTCGGTTTCGTTTCGACGGGGCGGGTTTCATGCCCGCCCTGTTCTTGTATAAACTGGCAACAATAATCGGCCTGCTCGGCGTGCGGGCAAAAGCCACAACCTTTAAAGGGGGAAGCATGAAACAGTACACGGTTGCTATTTTGGGCGCGACGGGAGCCGTGGGCACCCAGATGCTCGAGTGCCTCAACGAGCAGGAGTTCCCGGTCGGCAAGCTCAAGCTGTTGGCAAGCGCACGCTCCGCGGGCAAGACCGTTGAGTTCCGCGGCGAGCAAATCGTGATCGAAGAGGCTTGTCCCGAGGCCTTTGAGGGCTGTGACATCGTGCTTGGCGCTGCCGGCGACGATATCGCCAAGGAATTGCTGCCCGAGGCCGTAAAGCGCGGCGCTGTCGTGGTCGACAACAGCCATGCCTTCCGCATGGATCCCGAGGTGCCGCTGGTCGTACCCGAGATCAATGCCGACGATATCAAGTGGCATCACGGCCTTATCGCCAACCCCAACTGCGCGACCATTATCGGCCTGGTTCCCACCTGGCCGCTGCATCAGCTTGCCGGCGTAAAGCGTATGATCGTGTCCACGTATCAGGCAGCTTCGGGCGCCGGTGCCCCCGGTATGGCCGAGCTCGAAGCACAGCTTGCCGCCCTGGGCCGTGGCGAGGAGATTCCCGAGCCGCGCGCCTTCGCCGCCCAGCTGGCGAGCAACCTGATTCCGCAGATTGGCGGCGTCAAGGAGGAGGACTTTACCTCCGAGGAGATGAAGCTGCAGAACGAGGGTCGCAAGATCATGCATCTGCCCGAGCTGCGCGTGAACTGCACCTGCGTGCGCGTGCCCGTGCTGCGTTCGCACTCCGAGAGCATTACGCTCGAGTTTGAGCGCGACATCACGGTGGAAGAGGCCCGTGCTGCGCTGGCTGCCGCTCCGGGCGTGAAGCTGGTTGACGATATGGCTGCCGAGGATGCGCACGACCGCTTCCCCATGCCGATGGATACGTCCGACCAGGACCTGATCTGGGTCGGTCGCGTGCGTCGCGACATCTCGAACTCCGAGGCCGCGCGCGGCATCACCTTCTGGTGCTGCGGCGACCAAATCCGTAAGGGCGCGGCAACCAACGCCGTCCAGATCGCCAAGCTGCTCTGCGAGTAACGGTGGATCTGTCCGGCGGGGGCCGGGCTTGGTTTTCAGAACGTCCTCGACCATGTGTGGCGCCTTGTCCTGCTCCTTCGGAGCCGCGGACAAGGCGCCACACTGGTCTGCGGAGTGTTCTGAAAACCAAGCCCGGCCCCCGCCTGCGGTGACGCTGCTGCAAGCGGTCTGCGATGGGGTCGTTGTTGGTTGGGGCCGCTGGGCTGATGCAGGGGCGCGTGGTTGTTGCGGGCCCTGGTCCCGGCGGCGGCCTCGGCGCTTTGCGCCTGCCGCCTTTTGGGACTGTGGGGCGTGGCCGACAGCTGCGGCGCGCTCGCGCCTGCTGCCTAGGGTGACTTTGGGGTCGATTGGGGTTGTCTGCACAATTCGCGGTATTATGTTTGCGAAGTTTTGAAAGGAGCCGCTGGTGGTCACGACGACGTTTGCTTCGCCTTTGGGCGAGATTCTGCTTGCCGCTGATGGCCGCGGTCTGACGGGACTTTGGTTTGAGGGGCAGGAGCACTTTGGCTCCACGCTTCTCAAAGAAGATCCCGAACATGTTGAAGGCGCCGATGCGGTTTCCGGTGCTGGTGGCATGTCGTCGGTGAGTCCGGCAAATGGTGCGGCTTCTTCGGTGCTTGAGCGTTCGTGGGCTTGGCTGAATGCTTATTTTGCGGGGCAGGAGCCTCGGTTTACGCCGCCGTTACATATGATCGGTACGGCGTTTCAGCGTGAAGTTTGGTACGAGCTGCTTTCTATCCCGCGTGGCGAGGTCGTTACGTATGGCGAGATCGCTCAGCGTGTTGCGGCTCGACATCGTGTACCGGGAAACGAAGCGCCCGTTGTGTCTCCCCGTGCCGTGGGGGCCGCGGTCGCGCGTAATCCCATTTCGATCATTGTGCCGTGCCATCGCGTGGTTGCCGCCGATGGTTCGCTCAACGGATATGCCGGCGGGCTTGACCGCAAGGAGTGGCTGCTTCGGCTCGAGGGCGCGTACGAGGAATAACGTTCGAGCACTTTGCATAACCAAGACGCCGTGAAAGAACGGGATGCGCTTTCCGAATGGCGTCCCAAACGGAAACCGTGTCCCGGAATACAGCCTTAGAGTGGGATGCCGTTTCCGGTTGAGACCACTTGCTTGGACATCTTTCTACGCCCGCTTCTGCAGGGCATAGATCGACTTATCCATGTTGAACAGGTAAGCCGCGACGCAGACGATGAAGAATGCCGGCAGATTATCGAAACCGAAGACTTCGCAGCCAATCAGGATGGGTGCGAGCAGCGTATTGGTGGCGCTGCCAAAGACGGCTGCGAAGCCCAGCGCGGCGCAAAGCGCGATGGACATGCCGAGTTGAGCCTCGTTATGGCGACATCTGGGTAACAGAAAGGCCCGCGTTCCTCAGAGGCAAGATAGGCAATTCTGCTTTTGAGGTAGATCTCAATTCTGCCGACCGCATCAAACATTAACTGCCGGAGGGCTCGGTCTAATTCATACGTGTAGATGATGGTTTCGAATGTTGTGCCTTCGCGAAAGATGGTAATCCCGGACTTGCATTTGGTTTTGTAGGGAAACCAGTAGGCCGACAGTCTGTAGTGGCCGACTTCGACCAAAGCTCGCTCGAGTTCGCTTTGATCAGAGCACTTAAGACCCCTGTATTCTGTCAATAGTGCTATTTGTTCGTTGATGGATATCCGCGACTTCCGGTATTTCATTTAAGCCTCTTGGTAGAAAAAGAGCTGGAGTTGCGCATCGTTGAGAGGCTTTCCAGCTTTAGCAAAACAAACTTATAAGATGCCACGGTCCGCGTCAAGATAATTACCGGACGGCCTAGGAGGCGGCTGGTTGGCCGGCTTAAAACCTAGCGCGTGAGATGACGCTCCACGCTATTCAGCGCGCTTGATAGGATGACGAACCACAGTCTTAAGTTTCTCCGGTGCACATTTGCGTGGATCGGAGAGATAGATTTCGTGATGTAAACGGGTGTCTGAGAAGTCGGGGACATAGCCCAGCTCGGTCGTGTATTCATGCATAGCGTCTACGGTCGCCGGTTCGTTGTCGTAGGGCCCGGTGTACATGCATTGAACGCAGAGACCCTCGTCAACTTTAAGCAGTTCGACGGCGGAAAAGTCCAGTTTCTTTTTGGTCGTGGCTTCCGCGACTGCCCAGTCAAAGTCATCTCGGGTGACGAAATCGGGCAGGCGGATGCACGAGATAAAGTTGAAATTGTCCTTGCGTACATAATCGATGCCGCCGCTCGGGGACTCTTGCCACCAGAAACCCTCGAGCGGCGGTACCACAAAGTCGAAATAGCCCTTGATACTCCTTGAGCCTTTCTTCGACATCTTGACGGTATAGGCGATGCCGTAAAGCAGCGGCAGGGCGTTTTGATACTCGCCACCTTCGGTATTTGGGTCGCCCTTTCCGCGAACGGCAACGTAGCTCATAGGCGGGACAGTTACGATGCTCGGCTTGCTTGCAGGTTTGTAGAGCTCCTTGCATTCCTTCTTAAAGTCGAACGCCATGTTGGCCGCCTTTCTGCGTATTGGCCTGCTTAGATAACGGAATCATATCATAGAAACGAACAGCTGTTCGAATGATTTTGCTGACAGATAGAGATGCGTGCGTTGTGTTTGGCGGTCGGCCTGACCCCGTCGATGATTTCTCTGCCTCCCCGGCGCCTCATCTATAGCTGCCGTTTCCCCATATAAAACCTGCCAAAATAAACCTGTCCCTTTTTGGTCGGTGCGAAATGGGTAATACTAAAGAGTTATCCGACCAGATGGGAATTAATCGATGGCCTATATCGAATTCAAAGACGTCATCAAAGCATACGGCGAGGGCGACGCCCGTATTCACGCGCTCGACGGTGCGAGTTTTACGGTCGAGCGCGGTGAGCTCGCCATCATTCTGGGCGCTTCGGGTGCCGGCAAGACCACGGCGCTCAACATTCTGGGCGGCATGGATACGGCGACCTCCGGCACCGTGACGGTGGACGGGCGCGACGTGAGCTCTGCTAACGAGGCACAGCTCGTGGAATACCGCCGCGCCGATGTCGGCTTTGTCTTCCAGTTCTACAATCTGGTCCCCAACCTGACGGCGCTCGAAAACGTCGAGCTCGCGGCGCAAATTTGCCCCGATTCGCTCGATGCCGAACAGACGCTTCGCCAGGTTGGCCTGGGCGAGCGCCTGGGCAACTTTCCGGCACAGCTTTCGGGCGGCGAGCAGCAGCGCGTGTCCATCGCCCGCGCACTGGCAAAGAACCCCAAGCTGCTTCTGTGCGACGAGCCCACGGGTGCACTCGACTACAAAACCGGCAAGCAGATCTTGCAGCTGCTACAGGACACCTGTCGCAATCAGGGCATTACGGTCATTATCATCACCCACAACTCCGCGTTGGCGCCCATGGCCGACCGCCTAATCCGCTTTAAGAACGGCCGCGTGGAGAGCGAGACGGTCCAGCAAAATCCCGTGCCGATCGAGACGATCGAGTGGTAGCGCCCATGGACCAAGATCGCCATAACAGCCAAAATCACGATACGGATCACGTGAGTCGCGACCGGGAGCTCGCGACCTACCGTACCGCCCAAAGCTCAAACGATATGGTGCCGACGGTATTTCGCCGTGGCATCTACCGCACAATCCGCGGCAGTCTTAAGCGCTTCTTGTCCATCGTGGTCATCACCGCGCTCGGCGTGAGTGTGATGTGCGGCCTTAAGGCGGGCTGCGAGGATTTGTGCGATTCGGTCGACGCCTATTTTGACCAGCAGAATGTCTATGACATTAACGTGCAGTCGACCTGTGGCCTTACGCGCGACGATCTCGCGGCTATCCAAGAGATCGACGGCGTCGAGACGGCCGAGGGTATCTACACCGAGACCGCCTACACCGCCGTGGGCACAACGCGCGAGCGCGTGGTCGTGCAAAGTCTCTCCAAGGAGAACATCGATCAGCCAGTGCTCGTGAACGGCGATTTGCCCGAGAGCGCCGATGAGGTGGCGGTAACTTCGAAGTTCCTGAAGGCTTCGGGCAAAAAGCTCGGCGATACCGTGAGTTTTGCCGCCAATGACGCGAGCTCGTCCAACCAAAGTGCCAAGGATCAGTTTGCCGCGGGCGATTACACCATTACGGCCGAGGTCCTCGACCCCACTGATGTGAGCTCCGACTCGACAGTCAACGCCTTCCGTGCCGCTTCGGCTGCGGACTATAAGTTCTATGTGAGCGAGGATGCCGCGACATCATCGTCCTACTCCGCGGTCCACGTGATCGTCGAGGGAGCCAAGAGCCTCAACTCCTACTCGGATGCCTACACGGCAAAGATCAATGAGGTCAAGGGCAATATCGAGAAGATCCGCGAGGAGCGTGAAAAGGCGCGCGTCCAGGAGCTGACGGTTGACACGCCGGCAAGCTTGGATGCGGCTGAGCGCCAGGCCGCCATGCTCTTTGGGATTGAGCAGGATAGCATCAACCGCATGGCCGAGGGCAGCGAGGAGCGCGTCCAAGCTCAGGCCGAGTTGGACCAGCGCCGCGCCGCCGCCGATCAGCAATTCGCCGATGTCCGCGCCGAGCTTTCCAATCTGGGTGAATGCACTTGGTACATTCAGGACCGCGGTAACATCGCAAGCTACTCGAGCGTCGAGAGCGACAGTTCTTCGATCGAGGCCATCGCCACGGTGTTCCCGTTTATCTTCTTTATCGTCGCCGTGCTCATCAGCCTCACCACCGCCACGCGCATGGTCGAGGAGGAGCGCACGCTTATTGGCCTGTACAAGGCGCTTGGCTATTCACGCGAGCGCATCCTGTCCAAATACGTGGACTATGCGCTGTGGGCATGTCTGATCGGCGGCGTGCTCGGCAACATCATCGGCTTTGTGGGCCTGCCACTGTTCTTGTTTACGGTGTTCGACGACATGTACTCGCTGCCCCAGATGCTGCTTTCGTACGATATCGTGTCTTCACTCGTGTCGGTGGCGCTGTTTGCCGTGGGCGTGGTGGGCGCTACGATTATCGCCTGCCGCCACGAGATGGCCGAGACCCCAGCCTCGCTCATGCGTCCCAAGGCCCCGCGCGCCGGCTCGCGCATTCTGCTCGAGCATATCGGCTTTATCTGGCGCCGCATGGGCTTCTTAAACAAGGTCGCTGCACGCAACCTATTCCGCTACAAAAAGCGCGCCTTTATGACCATCTTCGGTATCGCGGGCTGTACGGCGCTTGTGATCTGCGGTATGGGCATCCGCGATACGTCGGTGGCGCTTTCGCCCAAGCAGTACGGGCATATCACGCGCTACGACCTGCTGGCGGTCGCCAATCCCGACGATTTTTCACAGACGTGCGCGGCATTGGATGGGCGCAGCGCGTCCAATGATTCCAACGTGACCGTGACTTCGACGCTGCCGATTATGACCGACAACGTCACCTTTACATTTGGCGGCAAAAGTGAGACCGTGCAGCTGATCGTGGTGCCCGATGACCGCACGAGTGACTTGGGCGATTACGTGCGCCTGGAGGATGAGTCCAAAGAACCGCTGTCTTTGCGTGACGGAGACGTGTATCTGAGCAAAAGTTCACAGCTGGTGCTGGGGATTCAGCCGGGCGATACGGCTCACGTCCAGGATTCGTCGCTCAATGTCGCCAAGGTCAAAGTCAGTGACATTTCGCTTAACTATCTGGGCAACACGCTTTACATGACGCAGGGCACCTATGAGCGCGCGTTCGGTCGAAGCGCACGCCTTAACGGCGTCTTTGTGCTGCTTAAGGGCTCGTCGGCCGACCAGATTGCGTTTAGCAAGAATCTTAAGAGTGACGGTTGGCTTACGATTTCGAGTACGGCCGAGCATTGGGAAAACTATGAGGCGAACTTTACGATTATCAATTCGGTCGTGGTGCTTGTGACCTTTATGGCGGCGTGCCTATCGTTTGTGGTGGTGTTTACGCTGTCCAACACCAACATTTCGGAACGCGAGCGCGAACTGGCGACCATTAAGGTGCTGGGCTTCCGCCGTGGCGAGGTGCACCACTACGTCAACAAGGAGACGCTGATTCTCACGGCGATCGGCGCTGCGCTGGGCGTGCCGCTGGGCGGCTTGCTGGCCGAGAGTTTTACGTACATTTTGCAGATGCCGTCGCTGTACTTTGACGTTGAGGTCGAGCCGCTAAGCTACGTGCTCGCCGTGGTGCTTTCCTTTGTCTTTACGTTTATCGTCAACCTCACTACCAATCGCACCCTCAATAGGATCGACATGGTCGGCGCCCTCAAGAGCGCCGAGTAACCTGTCCTGGGATTCAAGTTCTAGCGAGCTGCCGACGCGTCCGCAACGGCATTTTTGCATGAACCGCCCCGCCAAATGCATACTTAGACGGGGCAGTTGCTTTTTGCCCACAGGTACCCCAGGGGGCGGCGTGCAAATTCCGGAGTATTCAGCATCCAGGAGGGTGGCGCGCGCAGACGTGGTGTAA
>CABRZN010000062.1 GCA_902475445.1 uncultured Collinsella sp. | reverse complement strand
CAAAAATAACAGCCTTGATCATATCGGTCCCCCTCGCCGGATTGCATTGCTGCCACTCTACCGCACTTTACAAGCTTGTATATAACGTATATAGCATATTGCACTTTCGTTACATAGCTGGAAGTCTTATGACAAGCAGCTCGGTGGGATTATAGTTTCATCCGAGCTTTAATAACTGTAAGGAACTTTCATGCTTTCAGACACCGCCGCACCCGCAGAGGAGCTTCAGGACAAACTCGCAGCACTCGAGCAGCTGCTTTTGGCATACGGACGCGTCGCCATCGGCTTTTCCGGCGGCGTCGACAGCAGCTTTTTGGCCGCGGTCTGCGCCCGTATCATGCCCGCCAGCACGCTTCTCGTTCACCTCACCACACCGCTCATCGGCACACCTGAGCAGGCTTCGTTTGAGCAGTCCGTTGATGGGCAGGCCAATGAGGGGCCGCATTTTAAGCTCCCCGTGCTCAATCTTTCGGTGGATCAGCTGCAGCTCCCCCAAGTAGCCTGCAACGATGCTAATCGCTGCTACCACTGCAAGCACGCCGGCTTTACCGCCATCGTCAACCACGCCAAGTCGCTCGGCTTTCCCACCGTCATCGATGGCAGCAATGCAAGCGATCGCGGTGACTACCGTCCCGGCATGCGCGCGGCAGAAGAGCTCGGCGTACGATCCCCTCTCATGGAGGTCGGCTTTACCAAGGACGAAGAGCGCGAGCTGCTGCGCTCATGGGGCTACCCCGTCTGGAACCTGCCCGCCGGCGCCTGCCTCGCCACGCGCGTCCCCACGGGCGAGGAGCTTACGCGTGAGAAGGTCGATTTAATCCGCGCCTGCGAGGATTACCTGCACGATCTTGATCTGGCACAGGTACGCGCACGCCTGGTCGGCGGCTGCATGCATATCGAGGCCGCACCCGCAGATGTTGCCAAGATTGCCACCCTCGGCGGTGCCGCCGTCGACGACAAGGGCAAGACCCCGCTGCCCGCCGTTATCGAGTCCGCGCTGCGCGAGCTGGGCTGCGACCATATCTCCCCCGAGGTCACCCCCTACATCCACGGCAACATGAACCTTTAGGTTACGCCGTTTTACAAACGGCGTAACTGCTCGGCGCTGCGCAGGCCCCGGGCACGACAATCTGACGTTCAACTTCACGGGCGCGACCAAAAGGTCAGCGCCCGCTTGTTTCACGTCACCTTACCGCACCCGGAGCCCGCTCGCTCGCATATGCTCAACCTGGACTGCGTTAACTGACCTGTCAATAAGGGACAGGTTTATTTTGGTAGGTTTTATCTGGGGAAACGCAAACAGGGCCGCGACACCCATATGGCGTCATGGCCCTTTTCCTTGGAGAAGGATCGATTGATTGAACGGGACGACCGTTCTAGTCTTCGAGTCCGCTATTGATGAGCTCCGCAATTTCAACGGGATCGGTGCTCGCGCGCACCTTGTCACGGAAGCCGGCGTCCATCAGCATCACGGCAGCCTTGGAGAGCAGACGCAGGTGCGTGGTTCCAGCCTCGCCGGCGGGCACGTACAGCGCGAGCGCAACATCGACGGGTACGCCATCAAAGCTCGGCCATTCAACGGGCTCGGCCAGTTTGAGCACGGCCACACCCGGCGTATGAATCGCATCGCTCTTGGCATGCGGAACGGCAAACCCGGCGACGAGGCCAGTCTCGGCCTCGTTTTCGCGAGCAATAAAGGCAGCCTCTACGGCAGATGCGTCATCGGCAAAGCCGAGCTCGATGGCCTGCTCGGACAAATAATGCAGGGCATCCTCGCGCGAGGCGGCGGTATACCCGATCGTCACTTGGTTGGCAGATACAAATCCCATGGAAACCTTCCTTACAACACAGACCTGACCGCAGCTTCGATACCGTCGGCGTCCAAACCGTACTTGTGCAGCAAATCGACCGCAGGGCCGGACTCGCCGTACACATCGTGCACGCCGACGCGACGCATCGGCACTGGATGCTGCTCCGCGAGCACCGAGGCAACGGCCTCGCCAAGACCGCCGATAATCGAATGCTCCTCGGCAGTGACCACGCGAC
The DNA here is from genome assembly GCA_902475445.1 of uncultured Collinsella sp. Taxonomy (GTDB): domain Bacteria; phylum Actinomycetota; class Coriobacteriia; order Coriobacteriales; family Coriobacteriaceae; genus Collinsella. Next base: position 8,761 of record CABRZN010000062.1, on the reverse strand, counting down.
CAGTCTTCTTGGCGCTGGCAACCACCAGGCGCTCATCGAGCGGCTTGATCGTGTGCATGTTGATGACCTCGGCGTCGATGCCATCGACAGCGAGCGCCTCGGCAGCCTCAAGCGCCTCGGCGACCATAAGACCACAAGCGATGATGGTCACATCGGACCCCTCGCGCACGACCACACCGCGACCAATCTTGAACTCATAGTCCTCGTGATCGTTGATGACCGGTGTTGCCAGGCGGCCGAAGCGCATGTAAACCGGGCCCTCAAACTCATAAGCGGCGCGCACACAGGCACGAGCCTCGACGTCGTCGGCGGGAACGACCACCGTCATACCCGGAATCGTGCGCATGAGTGCGATATCCTCGCAGCACTGGTGCGTGGCGCCGTCCTCGCCCACCGAAATGCCGGCATGAGTAGCGCCAATCTTGACGTTGAGGTGCGGGTAGCCAATGGAATTGCGGACTTGTTCGTACGCGCGGCCGGCGGCGAACATGGCAAAGGTGCTCGCAAAGGCGACGTGGCCCGTGGTCGCGATGCCGGCGGCAAGACCCATCAGGTTGCTCTCGGCGATGCCGGCGTCGTAGAAGCTCTCAGGGTGCGCGGCCTTAAACTTACCGGTCTGCGTGGCAGCGGCCAGGTCGGCATCGAGAACCACAAAGTCATCGCGCTCAATGCCCAGCTCGACGAGTGCCTCGCCATAGCTAACGCGCGTGGCGACTTTTTTGACGTCTGCCATTAGAGCTCCTCTCCTGCTGCCGCGAGCTCGGCCATGGCCTGCTCAAACTGTTCATCGTTGGGCGCCTTGCCGTGCCAGCCCACCTGGTTTTCCATAAAGGAGACGCCTTTGCCCTTCACCGTCTCGGCGATAATGGCCACAGGCGAGGCGCTCACTTTGCGAGCCTCGGCAAAGGCGGCGGCAATCTGCGCCATGTCGTTACCGTCGGCGAGCTCGATCACATGCCACTTAAAAGCGCGGAACTTGTCGGCAAGTGGCATAGCCGAGTTAACTTCGTCGATACTGCCGTCAATTTGCAGGCCATTATGATCGACGATAGCGACGAGGTTATCCAGGTCGTGGTTGCCGGCGAACATGGCCGCCTCCCACACCTGGCCCTCCTCGCACTCGCCGTCGCCCAACAGCGTGTAGACGCGGTAGCTGTCACCCCAGTGCTTTGCGGCGAGCGCCATTCCAACCGCAGCAGAGATGCCCTGACCGAGCGATCCGGTGGACATATCAACACCCGGGGCATCGTTCATGTTGGGATGGCCCTGCAGTCGGCTGCCAATATGACGGAGCGTCTCGAGCTCTTCGACGGGAAAATAGCCGCGATTTGCCAACACCGAATACAGGCCCGGCGCCGCGTGACCCTTGGAGAGCACAAAGCGATCGCGATCGGCCTTGTGAGGGTCGGCAGGATCGATATTCATTTCCTCAAAGTACAGATACGTCATGATGTCGGCAGCACCGAGCGATCCACCCGGGTGTCCCGACTTGGCCGCGTGAACCGCAGTCACGACACCCTTCCTGACCTCATTGGCGACCTTCGCCAGCTCCTGGTTGGTCATACGAATTCCTCTCTTGAGAACAACCCCGGCACCGGATGACGCGATGCCGGGGCAATCCACTCGTTAAGCCTGAGCGACGACCTTCTGCCAGTCAGCCTCGAACGAGGCAAGGCCCTGGTCGGTCAGCGGATGATGCAGGCATTTCTTAAGAGCAGCCATGGGGACGGTCGCAATATCGGCACCGAGCAGTGCCGCCTGGGTCACGTGATTAGGCGTGCGGACGGATGCAGTGATGATCTCGACGGTGTCATCGACGTTCTTACCAGTCCAGTCATAGTTCTTGATGCAGGTCACAACGTTGTCGAGCTGCGAGATACCGTCCTCGGCGATGTCATCGAAGCGTCCCACAAACGGACTGATGTAGCGAGCGCCGGCGTTGGCGGCCATCAAAGCCTGGGTCGGCGAGAAGACGAGCGTCATGTTGACGCGCACGCCTGCGTCGGCCAGGGCGCGGCAGGCGGCGAGGCCGGCCTCGCACACGGGAAGCTTAACCACGATGTTGGGAGCGAGGGCGGCAAGACGCTTGCCCTCCTCGATCATGCCCTCGGCAGTAGTCGCGGTGGACTCGGCGGACACGGGCAGACCCTCGCAGAGCTCGGCAATCTTGAGCATATGGGGCTCAAAGTCGGCGAGCTTACCGCCGGTCTTGGCGTACAGGGACGGATTGGTGGTGACGCCGGCAAGGCAGCCCCAGCTCTTGGCCTCGGCGATCTCGTCAAGGTTGGCGGTATCGATAAAGAACTTCATGGTACAAACTCCTTCGAAGGAATCCAAAACTCAAAAAATAGGACAAAGGGGATGTCCCTTTGTCCTATGTGCCGGGCCTGCAGCTGGGACATGCCCCAGGCCCGGCGTCGTGTAGGAAAAGCTACTTAGTCCTCGAGAGCCTTCTCGATGCGGCTCGTGACGCCCTTGAGGTTAAGGCCGACGACGTACTGCTTGATCGGGCGCTTGATGTGCTCGATCACAAAGCGCTTGCCGTCGATGTCCTGGGCAGCGAGGTTGCGATAGAGTTTCTCGACCTGCTCCTTGACCTCGGAATCGTTAAAGGCGTAGTGGCCGGAGACATCCAGGATCTTCAGGCTGAGCTCGTCGTCGGCAAGAATGTCGTCGACCTGCAGGTTGACGTCGTCGCCAGTCATCCACTTGCGCCAGCGCTCGGTCTTGATAGCCTTGACCAGCAGCGTGTGATACAGGTCGGAGGGGTCATCGCACAGACCGTTGTCGACCAGGATCTGCTCGGTGGCGCAGAGCTTGAGGTAGGCGCGGGTCTCCTCGGTGCCATACTGCGGAGCGACGTTGGAGGCGGTCACGTGTGCCGGGATGTGCTCGAGCAGCGTCGCGTCGTCCAGATAGTCGGCGTTGTGCTCCTTCAGGCCCACGCCATAGCGCTTGGCCATATCGGCAAGCTCGCGGGCGTTCTTGAAGTTGTAGTGACCGACCTGCTCCGTCCAGCGGGTAAGGGTGCCGGTCTGGCCGACGATAAAGGTGGGCATGGGGCAGCCGCGCTTCTCGAGCTCGGGCTGCAGCTGAGAAATGAACTCCTCGTACTTATCGGTAGAGGTCAAGCCGCCATTGGTCTCCTCGGTACCGACCTCATAGGCGACCTCGGGCAGGTTATGCTCGCGACGGTACTGCTCAAGGTAGTCGATAAGATCGATCGTGCGGCGAAGCACCACGTCGAGCGGAATAACCTTGCCGATCTGATAGGGGTCCTTGGTGGGGTCGACCATCAGCAGGTCAAAGCCCGCCTCCATGTCGGCGACGAAGGACTTGCGGGCGAGCTCCATGGCCTCGTCCTCGGGCAGATGGGCGTTACGCTCCTCGTCGCGCTGCCACGGACCGCCGTGATCGCGGCACAGGTAGTACGGACCGGTGTAACCCACCTCGTCGGCAACCTTCTTGATGTCGGCGGCAAAGCGCGTCTGGTCCCAACCGTTGACGTAGCCGGCGCCCATCTCGTCCATATCGACCTGGTTGCGGCTGGCGATAAACATGGGCGGGAAATCCTCGTCCTTGGCAAGCTCGAACACGGCCTGAATCAGGTTGGGGCTCATGGGGCCAATGCCGACCATGGTTGCGTGATCGCCGCTATCCTGCAGCTTGAGCATGCCCTGAACGGCCTGACGGATGGTGAGGTTGGACATTTTGTTCTCCTTCTCCAGAGGATTTTTGACAAAAGTTCCCTGGGACCCAGATGTGGGCCCTATCAGTACGGATGGATTTTGTTGTGTAGGGGCGGTTGTGCGGAGTCAAATCCATCCCTCCGCACAACCGGAGTCCTTAAAGGTTTACTTGGCCTGCTTATCGAGCGTGGGCTTCATGGCAATCAGGATTGCAGCGGCGACCACGGCGCCAATCACGATGTCCAGGCAGAACAGCGCGACGTTGTTGGTGGCAAGGGCGACGATAAAGCCACCGTGCGGGACGTAGCAGTCGATGCCCTGGAAGGCGGCAAGTGCCGCACCCACGGCAGAGCCGATGCAAATGCCGGGCAGGGTGTGACCGAGGTCCTTGACCGCGAAGGGGATAGCGCCCTCGGTAATACCGATGCAGCCCATGAACAGCGCGGAGATGCCCATCTGGCGGTCAGCGTCATCGAACTTGTTCTTGGCGATGAGCGCAGCGAGGCCACAGGCGATCGGGGGAACGGCGACGGCGACGCGGAACATACCGTTAGGACCGTAGATACCGGAGGCCATGATGGCCATGGTGAAGGTCGAGGCGGTCTTGTTGATGGGGCCACCCATATCGAAAGCGGTCATAACGCCAATGACCAGACCCAGGACAACTGCGGAACCGCCCTGCAGGCTGCCGAGCACGCCGGTGAGCCAGTCCATCACAAAGCCAAGCGGCGTGGCCAGGATGTAGATATAGGCCATGCCCAGGACAAGCGAGGTCAGAATCGGGATGATCAGGATGGGCATGATGGTCTGGATGGTGTTGTTGACCTTCCAGGTCTTCATCCAGCGGACAAAGTAGCCGCAGATGACCGCCATGATCATGGCGCCCAAGAAGCCGGTCGAAACGCTGTTGCCGTTAGGGGTAACGACTGCGTTATTGACCAGGTAGCCCAGGACAAAACCGGGGGCGAGCGCGGGCTTGCCGGCCATCGAGTAGGAGATGTATGCCGCAAGCACCGGGATCATCATGGAGATGCCGGCCATGCCGATGGTGTTAAGGCTCACCATCAGCGGGTTCGTAACCTCCATGCCGTTGGCGCCGGCGGTACCGGATGCCAGCGAGAAGGCAAGAAACACGCCGCCGATAACGACGATGGGGATAAAATAGGAAACGCCGGTATTGAATGCATTGAGCAGCGTCTTGCCAGGATCGGCAAAGATAGACTGCTTGGACGCCGGTGTCGGGGCCTGCGGGGCAGCGGAGACGGCCTTCTTCTCTGCCTTGGCCTCGGCCTTGGGCGCGTCAACGGCGCCACCCGTCGCCTTGATGATCTCAATGGCCTGGTCGATGATCTTTACCGGATCGGCGATTACATCAGAGGTGCCGACCTTCAGGAACTTGCCCTCGGCCATCTTCTGCTCAAAACGGTCCTCGTTCTCGACACCCACGTCGACGGACTCCAGGACCAGGTCGGCGGAGTCCACGTCTTCCTGCGTGAGCTCATTCTCGATACCCAGGCCACCCTGAGCCTCGACCTTGCACTCGATGCCACGGGCGGCGCATTCATCCTGAATCGCCTTCTGGGCCATATACGTGTGGGCGATACCCACAGTACAGGCGGCAACGCCTACGATCTTCATTGCTTCCCTCTTTTCATAGAGTTGCGTGCGCAAGACACCGTTTGCGGAGGCCTCCGGAGCATCCCCTGCCGTTTGGACTTGCGTCTTTTCGACAAGAACAATATAGGTGCTCGTTTTTCTTAATGCCAGCTTATTTCGGTAAACGCGCAGGTCAGAGCGTTGGTTATGCGATTTAGTTATGCGTTTAACCAAAAATGAATCCTGCGATTTTGCCCTCGATTTCAAAAGTCAAGAAGTATTTGATTTTCTCGGTAGACGGCAGATGCGCATGCCGGTCACAAATTTCGACCCCACCCGTATGCCGCATTTGTTGCATACTCATATGAAAGGAAAAAGCCGCTCACCGAAGCGTATCCTTCACCAAGACTCAAAGTCATCATGTTGGAAAATGCTCATCTGTCGGAAGGAGTCGCTGTGGCAAAACAGCGCGTTACGATCGCAGACGTCGCTCGAGAGGCGGGAACCTCGACGGCAAGCGTCTCGTATTACCTCAACGACAAACGAGAAAAGCTTAGCGAGAAGACGCAGAACAAAATCGCGCGCGTCATTAAGGAACTCGGATACGTTCCCAACGCCCAAGCGCAGACGCTCACCGGCAAGCAAACCCACGTCATTGCCATCATCATTTTGGATAACACCAACAAATGGGCGGGGCTCGTTCTCAATGGCATGGAGCAGGTCATGCTCCCCGCGGGCTACCAGACGGTCGTTTGCACGAGCAACTTTAACCCCGAGACCGAGCTCATGTACGTCGACAAGATGCTCTCGCTGGGCGTCGATGGCTTTATCATCCAGCCCACGGCAAACTTCAAAGCCGTGCATGACCGCATTAGACGCGCCGGCAAGCCGGTCGTCTTTTTCGATGCGGCCATCTATAGCCCAGGTACCAGCTGGATCAAAACCAACCTTTACGACGGCGTGTACAACGCCACACAGGCACTCCTCGACGCCGGCTACGAAGATTTCTTTTCCATTGCCGCCAACATGACCGAAATGCGCACCCGCATGGAGCGTTTTCAGGGGTATGCCGAGGCGCTGGCAGCGAACGGGCAGCTCTACAAAGCGATTCCCATCGATCACAACAAGCCGTCAATCAACGAGCTCACTGAATACTTTAAATTCAAGTTCAATCCCGCCAAGCGCACGCTCATCTTCGTGCAAAACCAATGGGCGCTTCCGCGCGTCTATAAGGCGCTTCAGCCCATGGCCCATCTGCTTCCGCAGCAAATCGGCCTTTTGGGACTCAACTGCGAAGACTGGACTAATCTCACCACACCGACCGTCTCCACCATCATCGAGCCCGTCGACCAAGAAGGTCGCGAAGCAGCCGAGATGCTGCTCGCCCTACTTGACGGAAGCAGCGAACCCGGCGAGCAGCGCATTCTCGAGTGCAAGCTCAACTGGCTCGACTCCACCTCGATCTAGACCGCGGGACAAATGAATCAGTAGCGTTTGTCTCAAATCTTAAGTATTTGTTCGACAGAACGGCCCTTGCCGGCTCCTGCTAGACTGGTAGATTCCCAACCGTCCATCCAGGAGCCTCAATGTCGCGCAAGCCCGCCTACAAGCAAGCACTTTCCATCGGCACCGCCGTGGTGCTGGGGTTTGCGCTGTTTACGGGATCGCTCGACGGAGCGCCCAAGTTGCTGTCGCCGCAAGGCGATGAGCAGGCGGCGGCTCTGGCCGAAAAACAAAACGAGAGTCCCAGCCGCACCGACGACGAGGCAGACCTGGTCGCTCGGCTCGAATCGGGAACGGCGAGCGCGGCGGACCCTCAAAACAGCCAGGACTCTGGCGATGGCTCCGATTCCGCCGCGACCGACACCGATGACGACGTCTCCGCGGGCAGTGCCGCCACCCCCATCGACGAGGTCGAAAACCCCGACCTCAACCGCGCCCGCGGTGTTTATCTCAGCAGCATTCCCGACTACGCCGGCAACCCCTACGTTGCCCTTCGCGCCGACAGCACGCACCCGCTCGGCACGCCGTCATTCACACTCGATGAATACGATCGCGCCACCGAAGAGGGCTGCTTTAAGAAATTCTCCAAGCTCGACAGCCTGGGTCGCACTCGCAAGGCGCTCGCCTGTGTAGGCCCCGAGTCGCTCGGACAGGGAAAGCGCGGCGATATCTCGCGCATCCATCCTGCCGGTTGGCACCAGCAGCGCTACGACTTTATTCCGGGCCAGAGCCTCTACAACCGCTGCCACCTTATCGCCTGGTCGCTCTGCGGCGAAAACGCCAACCGCAAGAATCTCCTCACCGGCACGCGCTATCTCAACGAGACGGGCATGCTGCCGTTTGAAGAGCAGATTCTCAACTATATTCGCGATACGGGCAACCATGTGCTCTACCGCGTCACGCCTATGTATAACGAAGAGGAACTTGTCTGCCGTGGCATGCGCCTTGAGGCGCAATCGGTCGAGGACCACGGCAAGACCCTCTGCTTCCACGTGTACTGCTATAACCTACAGCCGCACGTGCAAATCGACTACGTCACCGGCCGCAACCAGACATCCGGAGACTAGTGCCGACCGCGCCACCCGTAACCCAAAGATGATCTGTTTTCCTCCGTCCCCCAGGGATCAAAAAGGGCCGCCCTGGGTTACCCAGAGCGGCCCTTGCATCGGCATGTATGTTGCAGGCAACGCCACACGCTACTTGGCGCGACCCTCCTCATAGCGCTCGACCAGCTTGGCCTGAACGTCATAGGGAACCTGCTCATAGCCAGCGGGCTTCATGGTAAAGTCGCCCGTGCCGCGCGTGATAGAGCGCAGGCGCGTCGAGTAATCCGTCAGCTCGGCGAGCGGCGCCTGGGCAATGACTACGGTGTCGCCGCGCTCATCGGTCTCCATACCCGTCACGCGACCGCGCGAGGCCGAGATGTCGCCCATCACGGCGCCGGCGTAGCTCTCGGGGATAGTCACCGTGATTTCCTCGATGGGCTCCAGCACCACCGGGTCGGCGTCGGCGCATGCCTTGCGCAGACCGATGCGAGCCGCCGCGCGGAACGCCATCTCGTTGGAGTCGACGCTGTGATACGAACCGTCGTACACAGCCACGCGAATGCCCGTGAGCGGATAGCCGGCAATAATACCGTCCTTCATGGTCTCCTGGACGCCCTTGTCCACGGCGGGAATCAGCGAGCGCGGGATGCGGCCGCCCACGACCTCGTCCACGAACTCATAGCCGTCGCTCGTGCCGTCGGGCCCAATGAGCGGCTCCACGCGCAGCCAGCAGTCGCCGTACTGACCGGCGCCGCCGGTCTGCTTCTTGTGGCGACCCTGGGCGCTCGCCGTGCGGCGGATGGTCTCGCGATACGGAATGCGGATCGGCACGCTCTTGGCCGCGACCTTGGTGCGATCCTCAAGACGATTGAGCAGGACCGAAACCTGCGCCTCGCCCACCGCCGAAATGATGGTCTGGCCGGTCTC
>CABRZN010000061.1 GCA_902475445.1 uncultured Collinsella sp. | reverse complement strand
CCTATGACGTTCTGATTCGTAGTCAGACCCTCTATCCAGCTGAGGTAACGCCGCAACGCACGGATTATTATGCACGCGAGACCCCGATGGGTCAAGCGACAATTTGGAAAAATTTTACGGAGCGCTGATTAAGTTGCTCGCGCCTCGACCGAGGTTCGAATCCATGCATGGCTTCAATAAAAGAAAAGCCCCCGTTGCCGGAGGCTTCAAATTCAATTGGTGCGGCGTATAGGATTCGAACCTATGACGTTCTGATTCGTAGTCAGACCCTCTATCCAGCTGAGGTAACGCCGCAGCGCAAAATATATAAAACCACTTTAGCTAATTGGAGTCAAGCACAATCTCAAACTTTTTGAGAATATGTTCCTCACGCAGCTCCGCATGCGCCAACGTCCCCGATGCGATCAATCGGGTTTTCAACTACATCGAACCCAGCGCCGAGCTCCCTCAAAAGCGAGCGCACCCGCTGGGCACAATCATAATCGGCAAACGAAACACTCAGCATGTGTGCCACCTGGCCAGAAGTCCCGACTCCATAGAACCGCTCAAGCGCCGCAAGTCCCTCGTGCGACACAAATGTCTCGACCGCATGCGGCGACTCCTCGAAACACCATTGCGTCAACGGGCCCTCGCTCGTCTGCCGCACCACCAAACCACCCATACCCGATAGCTCACACGTAACTAGTAGGTGCTCCCCACCTTCATCGCTCTCAAACAAAACTACCCGCTCATCAAACAGCTCCATCGCATCCCCTTCCTCTCGCTTCTATTTAACAAAATAATAGCAGGTAGATGGCTGTATACAGAACGTTTGTTCGTGTGTTTTCTATTGAGCTGTCCGCGCGATATGGTAAAGCTCCTCGCACAAAAAGGGCGCCCCAGAAAGGAGCGCCCTTGCAAATCGCTTATGTAGGCAACCTACGCGACCGGCTCGATTTTCTCGAGGCCGCCCATGTAGGGGCGCAGGACCTCGGGGATCGTGATGGTGCCGTCGGCATTCTGGTAGTTCTCCAGAATGGCGGCCATGGTACGGCCAGCCGGCAGACCGGAGCCGTTGAGGGTGTGTAGGTAGCGCGAACCCTTGAAGTTCTCGGGGTCGCGATACTTGATGTTGGCACGACGGGCCTGGAAATCGCCGCAGTTGGAGCAGGAGCTAATCTCCTTGTAGGCGTTGTAGCTCGGCAGCCAGACCTCGATGTCGTAGGTCTGACGGGCAGAAAAGCCCAAGTCGCCGGTGCACAGGCTAATCACGCGATACGGAAGGCCCAGCTGCTGTAGCAGGTACTCGGCCTCGGCGGTCATGCTCTCGAGCTCCTCGTCGGACTCCTCCGGCTTGGCGAACTTGACCATCTCGACCTTATCGAACTCGTGCTGACGAATGATGCCACGGGTGTCGCGACCAGCGGAGCCGGCCTCCTCGCGGAAGCAGGGGGTAAAGGCGGTGTAGCGACGCGGCAGGGTGTCGGCATCGAGAACCTCGCCGGCGTGCAAGTTGGTAAGCACGACCTCGGCGGTGGGAATCAGGAAGTTATCGCCCGAAACATGATAGGCGTCATCCTCGAACTTGGGCAGCTGGCCCGTGCCAAACATGGTCTGACGCTTGACGACGATGGGCGGCCACCACTCCTTAAAACCACGGCTGGTGTGCGTATCCAGGAAGAAGTTGATGAGGGCGCGCTCCAGGCGGGCGCCGGCGCCACCGAGAACGGTGAAGCGGCTGCCGGAGAGCTTGTTGCCGCGCTCGAAGTCGAGGATGTCGAGGTCGGTGCCCAGGTCCCAATGCGGCTTAAAGTCGAAATCGAACTCGCGCGGGGTGCCCCAACGACGACGCTCGATGTTCTCGTCCTCGTCCTTGCCGTACGGGGTGGCCTCGCAGGGAATGTTGGGCAAGTGAGCCATAAAGTCGTACAGCTCCTGCTCAAGAGCGCCTCGGCGCTCGGCCAGACCGTCGATCTTCTCGTTAACGGCGCGCACGGCCTCCTTGGCGGCCTCGGCCTCGTCCTTCTTGCCCTCCTTCATCAGGGCGCCGATCTTCTTGGACTCGGCATTACGCGTGGCCTGGAGCTCCTCGACCTCGGTGATGACGGCACGACGCTCATCGTCGAGCTCAAAGAACTTCTCGCGATCCCAAGACGTCTGGCGGTTAGCCATGGCGGTATCGATGGCATCGGGGTTCTCGCGAACAAACTTGATATCAAGCATTAGATCCTCCGGCGATATACATTCCATTTAGGTTGCAACCTTGTACATGTATGGGCAAGTATATACTTATGAGCGTTTACGACCCAACTCAACTACGCAAGAAGGCACCCAATGGACGCAGTTTTTTCCTTTTTGTTTGGCACCCGCACTGGTTTTGCCATCCTTTTCGCCGGCGGCATCCTGCTATTTGCGATTCTTGCCTTTGTGATGGAGAAGCGCACCCATAAGATGTATGTCGACCGCGGCCCCAAGTCCGAGGACGAAGAAGACAGCTTCTGGGACTAGCCTGCCAATAGGGACAGGTTTATTTTGGTTGGTTTTATCTGGGCAAACGCAAGCGCCCCGCAACTGGAATTGAACCAGTTGCGGGGCACTTTTCGCTAAAAGGACAAAACCGCAGGAAAAACCTGCCAAAATAAACTGTCCCTTTTTTGGTCGGTTTTACTGGAGGGTTGCGTCGATTGCCTTGACCAGGGCGCTGCGCATGCCGGCGTCCTCGAGCGCAACGACGCCCTTGATGGTGGCACCACCGGGCGAGCATACGGCATCCTTCATCGCCGCAGGATGCTGGCCAGTTGCAAGCTGCAGCTTTGCCGTACCCAGCACCATCTGGCTCACAATGCGATAAGCATCCGCACGCGGGATACCGTGCTTGACCGCCGCATCGCCCAGGGCCTCGATTGCCATAGCGACAAATGCCGGAGCGCAACCACCCACCGTGCCGCCCACAAACAGCAGGCTCGTATCGAGCTCGACGACAGCGCCAAGCTTTCCGAGCAGACCGAGCACCGTGGCACGCTGTTCATCACTAAGCGTGGAAGCCTTCTCGCAGGCGATGACACCCTCGCCCACCGAAACCGGCGTGTTGGGCACCGTCGAGATATGCGCGACGCCCGGCAGGACCTGCTCCCACTTGGCACTGTCCCAGGTCCAGGCAACCGACAGAACGACCTTTTTGGCAAGAGCATCCTTGAGCGGGGCGAATACCTTCTCGATCATGTACGGCTTGACCGCAGCGACCACGATATCGGATGCGGCGACAACCTCGGCGGCATCGTGGCAAGCGGCCATCCCGCGCGCCTCACAGCGCTCAACCAGTGCGTCGTAGCGACCCGCACAGGCGCACATGTCGCTCGCAGCTACACCGGCAGCGATCCAGCCATCGGCCATAGCGCTCGCCATATTGCCAAAACCGACAAATCCAATCTTCATATCACATAGTCCTTTCAGACACATTCCTCAAAACGAAAGCTATTGTCCCACGCCATTGTTTCGTATTGCTGACCTATTTGTGATACGGCTCGCCGCGGCTAATCTTGCAGGCGCGGTAGATCTGCTCCAGCAGCACCACGCGCGCCAAGTTATGCGGCAAGGTAATACGTCCAAAGCTGAGCATCTCGTCGGCTCGTGCGCGCACGTCATCGCTCACGCCGTCCGATCCGCCGATCACAAAGGCAATGTCGCTGTTGCCTCGCAGCATAAGATCGTCGAGCCGCGCCGAAAGTTCCTCGCTCGAGCGCTCTTTGCCCTCAATGGCCAGCAAGATCACATGTGCTCGAGGCGGCAGGGCTGTAAGAATCGCCGCCCCCTCCTTGTCGCGCGCGACATCCACGCCGCCCGCCTTAGCCGGGTCGATATCGGCCACCTCGCGGATATCCACCTTGGCATAGGCACCTAGGCGCTTGGTGTACTCAGCGCACGCGTCCTTCCAAAAGTGCTCCTTGAGCTTACCGACGCAAACGACGGTGTATTTCACGCGCGCCTACTCCTTCGAATCGTTTTGAACTTTGCCGGCGGCCAGCATCTGCTCGAACATCGAGGCCGACTGCGAAAAGTCGCTCGGCAGCACGACCGTCGAGGTTTTACCCGTGCGAGCGAACTCCGTCATCATCTCAGACCACTGCGTAAACATGAACAGTTGGTTGGCCTCGTCATTGCCGACACCCGTCTCCTGGATGATCTCGAGCGAGTCCTTGATGCCCAGTGCGATGGCCTTGCGCTGGTTGGCGATGCCCTCGCCCGCCTTTTCCATTGCCTCGGCCTCGGCGGTCGCCTCGGTAACGCGCTTGATGCGGTCGGCCTCGGCGAGCTCCTGCGCAGCAGCGCGCTTGCGCTGGGCGGCGTTGATGTCGTTCATGGAGTTCTCGACCTCGGTCGGCAGCGCGATCTTGGTGATGAGCGTCGACACGAGGGTGAAGCCATAGGCGGCCATCTGCTCGGAAACGGTAGCGTTGACATCCTTGGCGATGTCATCCTTCTTGGCAAAGACCTCATCGAGTGTGTAGACGGGAATGGAGGAGCGCAGGGCGTCGGTGATGAAGTCGCGCATCTGGTCGACGGGCTCCTGCAGCATGTAGTAGCTCTTGTAGATGCCCGAATCTGCCGGGCCGGCGCCCATGTCGTAGCTCACGTGGTACTGAGCGGAGACCTCAAGACCGATGGTCACGTTGTCCTGGGTCTTAACGTCGATGCCAAAACCGTTTTTCATGGTGCGCAGGCTCACCGTGGCGGCCTTGCGGTCGATCACGGGCACCTTCACGTGGAAGCCCGCGTTGACGATACGGTTGAACTTACCCAAGCGCTCGATGATTACGGCGTGCTGCTGTTCAACGACATAACAGGCGTTGGGGAGCAGCAGCAACAGGATGATGATGGGAATCAAAAGGCTGGTAAGGGCGGCGATGATACCGGAAAACAGCATGGTCTCTCCTCTGATAGGCACACGTTGGCATTAGGATACCCGTCCAAGGAGATCGTGCATAACAAAAAAGCTCCCATTGCTGGGAGCTCTTTCATTTAATGGTGCGGGCGAAAGGACGTCCGCGTATCCGCTTCGCGGATCCGTACCGGCTTCGCCCGCCTGCCGGCGGACTCGCCAGCTCGCTAAAAACGCTCCGCGTTTTCTTTACGCTCGCTCCTTCGCAGGTTCAAGTTCCTGCGGTGGGCCCGTAACAAAAAAGCTCCCATTGCTGGGAGCTCTTTCATTCAATGGTGCGGGCGAAAGGACTTGAACCTTCATGGGGTTGCCCCCATACGGACCTGAACCGTACGCGTCTGCCAATTCCGCCACGCCCGCGTGCAGGAATTAGAATAACGGAGCGCCATCGCGAACGCAAGAACTATTTTTGAAAAAGTTTGCAGGCATTTTCCCAAGCGGCCTGCGCAATCGCCTCAGCATCCTCGCCGGTGCGATCGACACGATCATTGACCAGCGTGTTTGCCGTGATAGAAATCATTGCCGGCTCGCACTCAAGACCACGAATGGGCTCCGGCGCCATATATGGGCAATCCGTCTCGAACAAAATGCGATCGAGCGGGGTCGCCGCAAATGCCTCGCGCACGTCATCGTTGCGCTTAAAGGTTGCCGCGCCGCCATAGGCGATATAGCAGCCCAAATCCACAAAGCGCTCCATCGTGGCTCGATTCTCGCCAAAGCAGTGCAGTACGCAACCTGCCTGAGGCACACCCACCTCGCGCAGCACGTTGTACGCATCCATATGCGAGGTGCGCTCCCCATCCGAGTCCTCGTGCCGCAGGTGCAGCTCCACCGGCACATTGCGGCGCACGGCAACTTCGAGCTGACGTGCCATGCAATCAATCTGCACGCTATGGGGCGCCGGCGCGATGTCGTCATCGTAATCCATGTGGTAGTCCAGACCGATCTCGCCGATACCAGCGCACAAAGGGTCATCGAGCGCGGCAACGACCTGTGCGTGAATGTCGTCGGTATAATCCGGCGCGCCATAGGGGTGAACGCCAGCGAGATACTTGATCTGCGGAATATCCCGCATCGGCAGAATTTCGCGCACCAGCCAGTCACTATAGTCCGTCACGCTGCGCTTGTCGGCGATAGGGTCGAACATCGTCGCCAACAGGTCGACGCCCGCGGCTTTGGCGCGCACGAGCGTCTCGGGCACTTCTTTGCCCCAAAACGAAAGCAGATGCGCATGCGTGTCGGCAAGCGGTGCCAAGGGCACGGGACAAGCAACCGTCTTCTTTTTCTTGGTAAACGTCACGCGTTCGGCATTAGGCAACATGGATTAGCTCCTGGGCCAGACGGACAAAGTCGGCAACATCAAGCGTCTCCGCGCGCGTGGTGGGTGCGATACCGCAAGCCTCAAAGGCGGTATCGAGCACGTCCTTGGCAAAACCGTTGGCGCTCATGGAATTGCGGATGGTCTTGCGACGCTGAGCAAATGCGGCATCAATCACGCGGGCCACAAACTCGCGATCGAGTCCTTCGGGCACCACGCCGTCAACACGGTCGATACGCACGACGGCCGAGTCCACATGCGGTGCCGGCATAAAGCAACGCGGCGGCACCTCAAAGCGACCCGTAACCTGCGCATACAGGCCGAGCTTTGCCGTATAGCCGCCATAGGTCTTGCTACCCGGCACTGCGGCAATGCGATCGGCAACCTCCTTTTGAACCATGACGACGGCGCGCTTGAGCGCGGGCATCGTCTGGAAGAACTGCAGGATGATCGTCGCCGCGACGTTATAGGGCAGGTTCGCGACAAATACCGTCGGCTCACCGCCCGCAGTCTGCTCAATCTGCCCCGGCGTCACTCTGAGCGCGTCGCCCATGATAAAGCGGAAGTTGGCGTAGTCGGCGGCGTGGGCATCTAGCACCGGCTCGAGCTCGGGATCGGCCTCGATCGACGTGACGCACGCCGCCTCCTGCAGCAGCGCAAGCGTGAGCGTACCAACGCCCGGGCCAACCTCGAGCACGCGCTCATCGCCCGTGAGCTCGGAAAACTCGCAAATGCGCTCAATTACATGGTTGTCGATCAGGAAGTTCTGGCCCAGGCGATGCTTGGTCGCAAGGCCAAACTCCTCCAGCAGCTCCCTTGTTGCCGTGGGATTTGCCAAAGGCGAAGTTGTCATAGTTGCCTCCTTAGCATGGTGGCGGCGTCTTGAAACAAAAGGGCATGGACCGTTGCGGCCATGCCCTTACATCTAAACAGCAAATTGCCGATATGGCGCGCGGCGTCTTAGCCCAGGCGCGGGAACAGCGGCTCGCCCTTCTCGACGGGCTGGCCACCAGCAAGCAGACCCCAAGCGCAAATGCCCTTGAGGTCGTCGCTCGCGGCCTCGTCCTCGCAGGACAGGCGGCGCAGGGCCTCGGCAGAGGTCTGGGGCATGAGCGGCATCAGCAGGTGAGCGGCAATGCGGATAGCCTCGAGCAGGTTGTAGATCACAAATGCCAGCTCGTCAGCCTTGGCCTCGTCCTTGGCAAGCGCCCAGGGCTCAGAGTCCTCGATATAGTGGTTGGCGGCGTGGATGAGCTCCATGACCTCGTCCTTAGCTCCGCCGTAATCGAGCACGTCCATCTTGGCCATGTAGCGCTCGACCAGGCCGTCGGCGATCTTTGCCAGCGGATTGTCAAACGCATCGAACGATGCGGGCTTAGCGGGCGCGCAACCGTCAAAGTACTTGCCGCTCATGTTGAGCGAACGCGAGATGAGGTTGCCCCAGCTGTTGGCCAGATCGGCGTTGTAGACCTGCTCCATGCGATCGAAGCTGATGGCGCCGTCGGTGCCGGGGACGACGTCGGTCATAAAGTAGTAGCGATAACCCTCGACGCCCAGCATGTCGATAACGTCCTGCGGAGCGATGGCGTTGCCGCGGCTCTTGGACATCTTCTCGGCCTTGCCGGTCTCGGCATTGCGCACGGTCAGGAAGCCGTGGGCAAAGACGTGTTCGGGCAGGGCCTCGCCGATGGCCATGAGCATGGCGGGCCAAATGACGCAGTGGAAGCGGATGATGTCCTTACCCACGATGTGGAACTGCGCGGGCCAGCGATAGGCCAGCTCGGCACGTGCCTCGTCGGTGTCGACACCGTAGCCGACGGCCGTCATATAGTTGAGCAGCGCATCGAACCACACGTAGGTCACGTGGCCCTCGTCAAACGGGACCTGAATGCCCCAGTCAAAGCTCGTGCGGCTCACGGAAAGGTCGTTAAGGCCGCCCTCGACAAAGCTACGCACCTCGTTCATGCGGAACGCAGGCTCGACAAAGTCGGGGTGCTCGTCATAGAGCTTGAGTAGCTTGTCCTGGAAAGCGGAAAGCTTAAAGAAGTAGGACTCCTCCTGCACGCGCTCAAGCGGACGGTGGCAGTCGGGGCACAGGTGCTGGCCGACGTTGCCGTACTCCTCGTCGCCCTTCTGGACCTGCGTATCGGTGAAGTAGGTCTCGTCAGGCACGCAATACCAGCCGTCGTAGCTGCCCTTATACAGGTAGCCGGACTCCTTCATGCGCTCCCACAGGTACTGCACGGCATGATGCTGGCGCGGCTCGGTGGTGCGGATGAAGTCGTCGTTGGAAATCTCGAGCTTGCTCCAAAGCTCCTTGAAGTGCGGAGCTTGGCTGTCGGTCCACTCCTGCGGCGTCATGCCGTGCTTGGCCGCGGCCTCGGCGACCTTCTCACCGTGCTCGTCCATGCCGGTCAGGAACTTGACGTTATAGCCGGCGGAGCGGCGATAGCGAGCCTGAACGTCGGCGATGATGGTGGAATAAGCCGTGCCCAGGTGCGGATCGGCGTTGACGTAGTAGATGGGCGTCGTGATAAAGAACGAAGGCTTGCTTTGATCCATGGGGTTTGTCCTCCAGAAAAACGTTGCATACAGGGGATGATTCTAGCGCAAGGGCTGGATATCCTCCATCTATTGCATATCGAGCACTATGGCATAGACATCGCGCTTGCGGCGCGAATACTTCTGAGACAGGCGCTTGGCCACCGCAGAGGCGGGCTCCCCCTCCTCGAGCGCGGCGCGGATATCCTCGCGCAGGGCCTCGTCGGAATCCGCTACCGAGGCGCCAACCGGCACGATGCCGGCATCCTCGTCCTCGCTCGGCGGCGCGATGACCAGCGCAATCTCGCCCTTTACCTCGCCGCGAGCACGCAGCTCTTCGGCGAGCTGGGCGGCGGGCCCGCGCAAGACCTCCTCGTGCAGCTTGGTGAGTTCGCGGCAGACGGCAACCTCACGCTGGGAAAAGACCTCCGCCACGGCCTCGAGCGTCGCCACGATGCGATGTGGAGACTCGTAGAAGATGAGCGCACCGGGCACCACGGCAAGGCGCTGCAAACGGCGCACACGGTCGCCGTGCTTCCGGCCCAAAAAGCCCTCGAAGAAAAAATGCTCGCAGGGAATGCCGGACGAAACGAGCGCCGTGACGCAAGCGGAGGGCCCGGGGATAACCTCTACGGGCACATCGGCCTCACGCGCCGCCTTGACCAGCGCCTGGCCGGGATCGGACACACTCGGCATGCCGGCGTCCGAGGCAAAGGCGAGGGTCTCCCCCGCCAGCAGACGGTCGACCAGGCCGGCGGCGCGGCTGGCAATCACATTCTCGTCACAACGGACAAGCGGCTTGGAAATGCCCAGGTGCATCAGTAGCTTTGACGTCACGCGCGTGTCTTCGCAGCAGATGGCATCGGCGACGGCAAACGCCTCGCCAACGCGCGGGGACAGGTCGCCCAGGTTGCCGATGGGCGTTCCGACCACATAGAGTTTGCCCGTATGGGCGCTGTTTTGCGTCATATCAACCTATTCAATCATGCCGCGCTCGAGCGTACCGAGCGCCGCGCGGGCGTCCCATGCTGCAATGCGCTTCTCGGTCTTCCACGTTTGGAAGAACCAACCGGCGGCCGGCGCAAACGAAGCCAGCTGGTTAGCGATAAACACGCGCTCGTAGGCATTGCGGCCCTCGGGCGTAACCGACGAGTTGGCAAAGATCGCCGCGCCCGACCATTCGCCCACCAGCACGGGGAACCCTGTCGAAATCGCTTCTTTAAGCTCGCGCTTGTTGCGCGAAATCGCCGTCGTCAGCCCGCGGGGGCTCGTGATGTCGAGCGCATGCTCGTCGCGGTAATGGTACAGGTGAAGGTCCATGTAGACGTTCTTGTACTTGGCGCCGCGCATAAAATGCTTCCACTCGCTGGGATGCCCCGACGACGAAAAGACGACGATCTTGTCCTCGGGCATATACGAACGGACGAGCTCATAGGCATCGCGATAGAAGTTGCGCAGGTAGTGGGCCGGAATACCGTCCGTCATGGTAAAGAGGCCCTTGCGGACGCTCATCTGCGGCGTGTCCAGCAGCTCAATGCCCAGCAGGCTCTCGGCCTCGCCATAGCGATCGGCCAAGCGCTCGAGCACGTCGAGCGCGACATGGCGGCCGTTGGTGGACGAATGCCACTCGGCAACAGCCTCCGGCGTGGTGGGAGAATCATTGGAATCGCCCTGGCCACCGGGCACCGTCGCCAGATCGAGCAGCACGCGGATGTCGTACTTGGCAGCCCACTCAATCGCACGGTCGATGTAGTCGACAACCGAGATGTAGGACGCATCGGACTCCTGCGAGCCAAAGGCATACCAGGGCACCGGCAGACGCACGGCATTGAGACCGATCTGCGCCATGCGACGAAAATCGTCCTCGCTCACAAACGTCTCGTAATGGCGGCGCATGCGCTCGTTATAGGCGGCGGTACCCATGGCCTCCTGTAGCTCGGCCGCGTTGGATGCACCGGTCGCCGCGTACAGCGACGGGGTCACCCAAGGCTCGGGAATAAACCAGCCAGAGAGATTAACGCCGAGTATCCTCTCCATCACTGCCCCCTTTTGAATCATACGGGCTAGGCCCGCATCGCTCTTGCATGACAT
>CABRZN010000060.1 GCA_902475445.1 uncultured Collinsella sp. | reverse complement strand
TGCCCGCGTCGCAGTACGAGCCGGTGGGGGCGACGTCGGCCGACGGTAACGCGGCGGTCGATTATCTGATCGATGCCGCGCGCACCTATGGCCCCGATCTGATCTACGTGGCGACCGGTCCGCTCTCCAACCTGGCACTTGCCTTGGAGCGCGATGTGGCGGCGATGATGTCTATCGGTCGCGTGGTCGTGATGGGCGGCGCCCTGACCGTGCCCGGAAACGTGAGTGCGGGCGCCGAGGCCAACATGGCAAGTGATCCCGAGGCGGCCGATGCCGTGCTGCGTTCGGGCCGCAAGCTCACCATGGTGGGTCTGGACGTGACGCATCGCGTGGTGCTCACGCGTCGCGACATTGCCGGCTGGACGGGTTCGGGCACCATGGCCGGTTGCGCGTTTGCGAGCATGGTGGAGCACTACATTGGCTCGTACGAGATGAACGCCCCCTACCTGGGTGGCTGCGCGCTGCACGATCCGCTTGCCGTCGCTGTGGCGATTGACCCCACGCTCGTGGGTGCGCTCGGCTGCAATCTGCGTGTTGATCTGCTGGGCGAGTATCGCGGCCGCACCATTTGCGACGAGCGCCGCCTATCCGATCCGGACAAGAGCGCGCTTGTGGCACTGACCGTGGATGCCCCGCGCTTCCTGTCCGAGTTCAAGACACGCATGGCCCTCGTCCTGGGCTGATCCGCAAGATTGAGACGGCCTCCCAATCGTTTCAACGCTTCCAAAACCGTTCACGGACGATATGCTACCGTTGGTCGGCTGTGGACGGTGCTCCCCGCGAAGATATGGGCTATCATTCTTTGCTGCGCGGATTGTTACTTCTAGGGAGGCATGCCCGCGCCTCGATACAACGGATTGTTACTGGTAAGGCATGACCGCGATAGCTCGGCTATTTGCAGTCATGCCTTTTCTTTTTGATAATTCCGAAAGGAGGTTCAATAATGCTTGCGATTAAAAAGCTCAACAACAATGCCGTTCTTTGCCGCGACGGGCAGGGGCGCGACGTGATCGCCATGGGCAGGGGCGTCGGGTTTGGGGGAGAATTTCCCCGCGAGCTGCCGCTCTCTAAGATTGAGCATACGTTTTATGACATCGACCCCAAAGGGCAGGACGTCATGCGCGACCTTCCTTCTGAGATCGTGATGTTCACGGCCAAGGTGATGGACATCGTCGCCAACGAGCTGCCCTATGATCTGTCGACCAAGGCGACATTGTTCATGGCCGATCACCTGTCATTTGCGGTGGAGCGCGCGCAAAAGGGTTTTCGTATTGCGATGCCTCTCGCCTATGAAGTGCGCGAGACATATCCTAAGGAATACAAAGCGGCGCAGTTTATCGTTATGAGGCTCGAAAAGGAGCTTGGTGAACGACTTCCCAAAGAAGAGATTGCCAGCATTGCCATGAATCTCGTCAATGCGCGGGTTGTTCAGGCCATCGAGACCGCGAGCAAACCCACCAAGCAGTTTGACGATATGCTAGAAGATGTCACTGAGATCGTCGAGAGTGATTTTCGCATCATCGTTGACCGCGATTCCTACGATTTCACTCGCTATGCCACGCATCTGCGGTACCTGTTCAAGCGCATTCAAGCCGGCGAGTCGCTGAACAGCGCCAACATGCAGATGTACAAGAACTTTCGTGAGGAGTTTCCGCAGTTGGCAGAGTGCGTGAAGCATATCGGTTCCTATTGTCGTGAAACGTGGGACGCCACGCTCTCCGAGGAGGAGGAACTCTATCTGACGATCCATCTCAACCGGATCATCTCCAAAAAAGGATTGTAACCCGTAGCCATTCGGGGCATGACCTTTGCCGATTCGAACAGTAAGCCAAGATTGTGCAAAGGAGCCAATGATGGCAAATTACAAAAAGGTGGCAGAACAGATTCTCTCCACTGTGGGCGGGGCGGAAAACGTGGCTTCGGTTACGCATTGCATGACGCGCCTGCGCTTCAGCCTCAAGGATGAAAGCCTCTCGAATGATGAGAAGCTTGAGGACATCTCGTCTATCATCAGCGTCGTGCACGCCGGAGGGCAGGTGCAGCTGGTGATCGGGCCCACGGTCGACAAGGTCTACGACGAGGTTTGTAAGCAGGGCGGATTCGAGGTCACGGTATCGATTGACGAGGAACTCGATGGCCCTCAGCTTAGCTGGAAGGAGCGCTTGGCACCCAAGCACCTCTTCAATCAGCTGCTCGATGCCGTGAGCGGCGCTATCACCCCGATCCTTCCGATCTTTTGTGTCGCCGGTATCTTCAAGATGCTCGTCATTCTGTTTGGGCCCGAAGGCGCCGGTTTTATGTCCGAAACGAGCGACCTGTATCGGATCCTTTCCCTGGTGGGCGATGCGGCGTACTATTACTTCCCGGTATTTGCTGCCTACAGTTCGGCTAAGAAGTTCAAAACGAGCCCTGTGCTGGCACTGCTCATCGCCGTTGTGATGATTTACCCCGACATGCTCGCTATTGTTGAGGACGGAAAGCCTTTCAGCGTCTTCGGCATCCCCATGCAGCTCGTCAACTACACCCAGGCTGTTCTTCCGGTCATCTTGATCACCTGGGCCCAGTCCTATGTTGAGCGCTTCTTTAAGAAGATCTCGCCTGATATGTTGCGCGTTCTGATCGTACCCGTGGGTACGGTGCTCGTGATGTTGCCGGTCGCGCTGTGCCTCTGCGGCCCTGCCGTCCAATTTGTCATGGGCCTTGTGGCCGATTTCATCATTTGGCTCGCCTCTGTTGCCGGTCCCGCTGCGACCGCGGTTATCGGCGCATTCTGGAATCTGATCATCGCCACCGGCATGCACGTGCCGATCTATACCGCCATATTGCCCGCCGCGCTCCAGAACGGTTACGACGCCATCTTATACCCCGGCGCCGCGGTTGTAGCCTACACCACGCTTGCCATCGCGCTCGCCTATGGCCTGCGCGCTAAGGACAAGGAGAATCGAGCCACGGGCTGGAACTTGTTCATCACCTATGCCTTCGGTCGCGTGAGTGAGCCCATCATCTACGGCATCCTGTTTCGCGACAAGAAAGCTCTTGCCTGGAACATGATTGGTGGTGCTGTCGGTGGTCTGCTGGTAAGCCTTCTTCATGCCAACGTCTATATCTTCACTGGCGTTGGTTTCCCATGGATGAACGTGCTCATGTTTGCTCAGGATATCATCCCCGGCACCATCGGGTGTCTTGCTGGCGGTGCCGTGACGTTTGCGTTGGCGATGGTTTTTGGATTTGAAGGACAGGAGAAGATGCCGTTGAAGTCCAAGAGCGGCGATTCTGAGGCTGTTGAATCCGTCGAGGCATAAGAGGCTACTGCACAAATATGCTCCCCAGCCGTTGCGCGGTCCGACCCCTTGGCCGCGCAACGGTACTGTGCTGTTGCGCGGCACTTGCCGAGTCCGTTGCGTTCGACAGCGTGGGCCGGGAATTTGATAGAAAGGACGACACCATAATGTTTAGAGAAGATTTTTTATGGGGCGGGGCTCTGGCTGCAAACCAGTGCGAGGGAGGATGGAACGAAGGCGGTCGCGGTTTAGCCAATTCCGACATGCTGCCGTTTGGCGATCAGCGCATGGGCGTCATGCGGGGAGACCTTGATCCGCGTGCGTTGGCACCCGACAGCTTCTATCCCGCTCGCAAAGGCATTGATTTTTACCATAGGTACAAGCAGGATATTGAACTGTTTGCCCAGATGGGTTTTAAATGCCTGCGCTTATCGATCGCCTGGAGCCGCATTTTTCCCAAAGGAGACGAAGCCGAGCCCAATGAAGAAGGCCTTGCCTTTTACGAGGATGTTTTTAGGACGTGCCGCGCGCATGGCATTGAGCCTTTGGTGACGCTCAACCACTATGATGTCCCCATGCATCTCGTCGATGCGTATGGCGGATGGCGCGATCGCAGGTTGGTCGACCTGTTCGATCGATATTCGCGTACCGTGTTCGAGCGCTATCGGGGATTGGTCAATTATTGGCTGACCTTTAACGAGATCAACATCATGACGCAGGCGTGCTTTATGGCGGCGGGGATCATCTTCGAGCAAGGGGAGAATCGCTATGCAACGGTTCACACGGCCGTGCACCATGTATTGGTTGCGAGTGCCCGTGCGGTCGGGGCGTGTCATGAACTGTGCCCCGGGGCGAAGATCGGTTGCATGCTCAACGCAGGTGTCTTCTATCCGGCTACATGTGATCCGGACGATGTGCTGGCTGCGCAGGCTGAGAATCGCAGCCATTACATGTTTACCGACGTCCAGGTGCGCGGTGCGTACCCGAGCTATGTTCTCAAGGAATACGCCCGCCATGGTTTTGAGGTGCCCTATCGGGATGATGACCGCGAAGTACTGGCTGCAAACCTGGTCGATTTCGTCTCGTTTTCGTATTACTCGACGCGCGTCGCAAAAGCGCATGCGGAAGGTCAGTTCGATTCGAACCTTCTTCGCTCGGCGCCTAATCCGTATCTAAAACAGGAGCCTTGGGGGAGGTTTATCGACCCAAAAGGGCTGCGCGTCACCATGAATGAAATCTGGGATCGCTATCAAAAGCCGCTGTTCATCGTCGAAAACGGTTTGGGTGCTCCTGATGTGCCGGAAGATTCGGGTGAAATAGAAGACGACTATCGAGTTGAATACCTGCGGGCCCACATCGAGGCGATGAGGGAGACCGTCGAGCTCGACGGGGTGGAACTCATGGGATATACCTGTTGGGGCCCGATCGATTTGGTTTCGGTCGCCACAGGACAGATGCGTAAGCGCTACGGGTTTATCTATGTCGATCGAGACGATAGCGGTGCGGGCTCGTTTGAGAGACGTAAAAAGAAAAGCTTCGAATGGTACCGACGCGTAATAGCAAGCAATGGCGAAGACCTTGCGTAATAACGTTAAGATGGACAAATGCGCCCGTTGGGGGAATAGTCGTGCCACTTCGCTTGACAACAGGCTAAACTAGCTAATAAACATTTACTATTCTGTTTAGATTGAATTTGCGGTCGTTTAGTTGCCGAGCCACGGGGCGGTCAAGCCACGATGCTCGGCCGCGACCGATGCTAGGGGGAACGATGGCTAAAGCAAGCGTCCGCGAGATCAGCCGCATTACCGGCTTTTCGCCCGCAACCGTGTCCAACGCGCTCAACCGCAAGCGCAGCGTGAGCGAGGAGACCGCCAAGGTCATCCTGGAGTGCGCGCAGTCGCTTGGCTATCAGCAGTCGACGCAGCTCGAGAGCATCCAGTTTGTGCTTGCGCGCAAGACGGGCGCCATCCTGGACGAGAGCACCTTCCATCCCGCGGTCATCGAGGGCGTGGAGCGCCAGGCGCGTCGCCACGGCATGAGCACGAGCTTTGCCTCGCTCGACTTTAGCGACCTGGACGCCGTGCGCCCGCAGGTCGAGGGCCTGATCGCCGACCCGTCGGCCGCCATCGTGCTGATGGGTACCGAGCTGGGCGAGGAGGACTACGCCCTGTTCGCCGACGCTGCCGCCTACCTGATTGTGCTCGACGGCTGGAGCGATCGCCAGTACTTCGATGCCGTAGTCATCGCCAACACCGATTCGGTGCTGCGTGCCGTGGATTACCTTATCGAGAAAGGCCACAGGCAAATCGGCTATCTGGCGGGCGACCTTCGGATCCGCAACTTTAAGGACCGCGAGCGCGGCTATCGCCAAGCGCTTGAGGATGCGGACCTTGAGGCCAACCCGACATGGCGCGTCACACTGGGCACCACGCTCGAAGGTGCTTATCGCGACATGGGCGCATGGCTCGACAGCGTCTCGCGCGACGACCTGCCGACGGCTTTCTTTGCCGAAAACGACGTGCTCGCCGTAGGCGCCATGCGCGCGCTGAACGAGCACGGCATACGTGTCCCCGAGGATGTCTCAATCATCGGCTTTGACGATCTGTCTTTGGGCGCCTTCTCCAATCCGCCGCTCACCACGGTGCACGTTCCCAAGCACGAGGTGGGCGAGATCGCGGTGCGCCGCCTGGTGGGTAACATCCGCAATCCCAAGAGCTATACCTGCAAGACGGCCGTGTCGACCTATTTTGTCGAGCGCCAAAGCGTGCGCGAAATCTAGGCATAGGCAACGCTAGGCCGTAGGGAGGCAAAGCTCGCTAAGGCAGCCATACATAACGCTACTAAGAGAGGGTCCTTCGGGGCCCTCTTTTTGATGCCCTTGTATGTTCAGTTTGTTTACATACCGTTTAGGCTGATTTCTCTACCGTTTACAGGTATTTCGCGCTAAACTAATAAACAAAAGAGTAAAACATTTAGTAAACAGAACAAAACGAAACATGCGTCTGTTTACTGAACATGTGACTAGGGGAGGACGTACATGGATAAGATCAAGCTCGGTTTTGTGCCTACGCGCCGCAGCATCTTTAGCGCGCCGGACGCGATCAAGTATCGTGGTCTGACGGCTGACCGTCTGCGCGAGATCGGCGTCGACATCGTTGATATCGACGACATCAACGACGAGGGCCTGCTGTTCGACGACAGCCATATCGAGCCTATCGTCAAGAAGTTCCGCGCCGAGGGCGTCGACGGCATCATGCTGTGCCACGCCAACTTTGGTACCGAGTACGTCTGCGCCCGCCTTGCCCGCGAGCTCGGTCTGCCCGTGCTGCTGTGGGGCCCGCGCGACGAGCGCCCCGAGCCCGACGGCACCCGCCTGCGCGACAGCCAGTGCGGCCTGTTCGCCACCGGCAAGGTCCTGCGCCGCTTCCAGGTCCCCTTCACCTACATGACCAACTGCCGCCTGACTGATCCCGAGTTCGAGCGCGGCGTCTGGGACTTCCTGGCCGTGTGCAACGTCGTTAAGACCTTCAAGCACACCCGCATCCTGCAGATGGCCACCCGCCCGTTCGACTTCTGGTCGACCATGTGCAACGAGGGCGAGCTGCTCGAGAAGTTCAACATCCAGCTTTCGCCCATCCCCATGACCGAGCTTGTTCAGGCCGTGCGCGACGCCCAGGCCGACGAGCAAGCCATGGCCGCCATGCTCGCCCACATCGCCGACAGCTTTGAGATCTGCATCCCCGAGGACAAGGTCCCCGCGGTCGCAGGACTCGCCATCGCCATGAAGCGTCTGGTCGAGAAGTACGGCTGCAACGCCGGCGCCATCCAGTGCTGGAACGCCCTGCAGGACGAGCTGGGCATTATGCCCTGCGCCGCCAACGCCATCCTCAACGAGATGGGCATTCCCGTCGTATGCGAGACCGACATCCACGGCGCCATCACCGCGCTCATGGTCGAGGCCGCCGATCTTGGCCGTCACCGCGGCATGTTCGCCGACTGGACCGTCCGCCATCCCGACAACGAGAACGGCGAGCTGTTGCAGCACTGCGGCCCCTGGCCCTGCAGCTGCGCGGCCGTCAAGCCCAAGCTCACCTATCCGCTGGCCTTCGATCACCCCGGCGCGCTGACGGCCGAGGCCAAGCACGGCGACCTCACCCTTGCCCGCTTTGACGGCGACAACGGCGAGTACTCGCTGCTGCTGGGCAATGCCCGCGGCATCGACGGCCCGGCCGGTATGGGCACCTACCTGTGGGTCGAGGTCGAGAACCTCAAGCGCCTCGAGGCAAAGATCGTCGAGGGCCCCTACATCCACCACTGCGTGGCCATCCACGCCAACGTGGTGCCGGTGCTCTACGAGGCATGCAAGTACATCGGCATCCAGCCCGACCTGTACGACCCCATCGAAGAAGACGTCAAAGCCTACCTGCGAGGAGAGTAGAAATGGCAACTATCGAAGAGCTTGAGTCCCTGCGCTGGGACCTCCGCCGCGATTGCGTCGACATCATCATGGCCGGCGCCGGCGGCCACATCGGCGGCGACATGTCGGTGATCGACGCCCTCATGACCCTCTACGCCAACCATCTGAACATTTCGCCCGAGACCGTCGACGATCCCAACCGCGATCGCTTCGTGCTCTCCAAGGGCCACGCCATGGAGGCCTACTACGCGGTGCTGTGTCACGAGGGCTACCTGGACCTCGACGACGTCAAGGCCCGCTTCTCCAAGTTCGGCAGCCCCTACATCGGCCATCCCAACAACAAGCTCAAGGGCATCGAGATGAACTCCGGTTCGCTCGGCCACGGCCTGCCCGTGGCGGTGGGCATGGCACTTGCCGGCAAGATGGACGGTCGCGACTACCGCGTCTACACCATCATGGGCGACGGCGAGCTTGCCGAGGGCTCGGTCTGGGAGGGCGCCATGAGTGGCGGCAACTACCAGCTCGATAACCTGTGCGCGCTCGTGGACCGCAACCGTCTGCAGATCAGCGGCAGCACCGAGGACGTCATGAAGCAGGACTCGCAGGAGGAGCGCTGGGCCGCCTTCGGTTGGAACGTGCTGTCCATTCCGGGCAACGACGTCCAGGCCATCGACGCCGCGCTGACGCTTGCGGCCGAGACCAAGGGTAAGCCCACGGTCATCATCCTCAACACGGTGAAGGGCTACGGCTCGCCCGTCATGGAGGACAAGGCCGGCTGGCATCACCACCTGCCCAACGACGAGGAATATGCCCAGATCATCGCCGATTTCGCTGCCCATAAGGAGGCCATCAATGGCTAACAAGATCGCCAACCGCAAGGTTATCTGCGACACGCTGCTCGAGGCCGCCGAGACCGATAAGGACATCGTCGTCCTGTGCTCCGACTCCCGCGGCTCCGCATCGCTCACGCCGTTCTTCGATCAGTATCCCCAGCAGTCCGTTGAGGTCGGCATCGCCGAGCAGGACCTGGTGAGCATCGCCGCCGGCATGGCTTCGTGCGGCAAGAAGGCCTGGGCCGCCTCGCCGGCGTCCTTTGTGACCACGCGTTCGTATGAGCAGTGCAAGGTCGACGTTTCGTACTCCAACACCAACGTCAAGCTCATCGGCATCTCGGGCGGCGTGTCCTACGGCGCCCTGGGTATGAGCCACCATTCCGCTCAGGATATCGCCGCCATGAGCGCGATCCCCAACATGCGCGTGTATCTGCCGAGCGATCGTTTTCAGACTGCCGAGCTTGTGCGCGCCCTGGTTGCCGACAACAAGCCGGCCTATATCCGCGTGGGCCGCAACCCGGTCGAGGACGTGTATACCGAGGACGAGTGCCCGTTCCAGATGGATCGTGCCACCTGGGTGCGTCGCGGCACCGATGTGACGATTGTCGCCACCGGTGAGATGGTCCGCCATGCCGTGGACGCCGCCGATCTGCTCGCCGAGCAGGGCATCTCCGCCACCGTGCTCGACATGTACTGCGTCAAGCCGCTCGACGCCGAGGCCGTGATCGAGGCCGCCAGTGCCACGCGCGCCGTCGTGACAGTCGAGGAGCACAGCCCCTTCGGCGGTCTGGGTTCCATGGTCGCGCAGGTCGTGGGCGAGCATTGTCCGCGTCCGGTCAAGTGCCTGAGCCTGCCCGACGCGCCGGTCATCACCGGCACCTCGCCCGAGGTCTTCGCACACTACGGCCTCACCGGCGAAGGCATTGCCAAGACGGTCGCCGAGTTCCTCGGCAACTAGTAGAAACAGACGCTGCGCGGCCGCCAAGCACCGCACCTTGCCGTTCAAACCGTCGCTTGCGTACACAAAGTACGCGGCGCTCCTCTTTCACGGCAATCTGCGGCACTTGGCGGCCGCTCGCTCCTTGTCCGCCAGGCTGTCTTTGCTTTGGCGGAAGGAATGGGAGAGTACATGAGCAAATACATCATCGGAATCGATCAATCCACGCAGGGCACGAAGGCGCTGCTGGTGGACGAGGGCGGCCATCTGATTCATCGTGCCGACCGCTCGCATCGCCAGATTGTCAATGATGCCGGCTGGGTGAGCCATGATCCGGTCGAGATCGCCGCCAACGTGTTGGCCGTGGCGCGTGCCGTGGTGGAGGAGACTGGGGTCGACCCGGCCGATGTCGCCGGCATCGGTATTTCCAACCAGCGCGAGACCACCGTTGCCTGGAACCGCAAAACGGGCGAGCCGCTGTGCGACGCCGTGGTGTGGCAGTGCGCCCGTGCCCGCGAGCTGTGCGACGAGCTGGCCGCGCGCGAAGGCGTGGCCGAGCTGGTGCGCGACACGACGGGCCTGGTGCTCTCGCCCTACTATCCGGCGGGCAAGATGGCCTGGATTCTCGCAAACGTTCCGGCGGCTGCCGAGGCCGCTGCGGCGGGCGAGCTGTGCCTGGGCACCATCGATGCCTGGGTGGTCTGGACGCTCACGGGCGGCACCGAGTTCCGCTGCGACTGGTCCAACGCCAGCCGTACGCAGCTGTTCGACCTGCGCCACGGCTGCTGGAGCGAGCCGGTGTGCGAGGCCTTTGGCATCGATGCTGCCTGCCTGCCGCAGGTGACCGACTCCGACGGCCTGTTTGGTACAACGGACCTGGGCGGCTTTTTGCCGGCGCCCGTGCCCGTTCACGGCGTGCTGGGCGATAGCCACGCCGCCCTGTTTGCGCAGGGCTGCCATAACCGCGGCATGGCCAAGGCCACGTATGGCACCGGCAGTTCGGTCATGATGAACGTCGGCGACGAGTTTGTCGCCAGCTCGCATGGGCTTTCGAGCTCGCTTGCGTGGCGCATGGACGGCGTGACCGAGTACGTGCTCGAGGGCAACGTGAGCTATGCCGGCGCCGTCAAGACGTGGCTGCGTGACGACCTGGAGCTCATCAACAATCCCGAGGAAGTCACCGACCTGTGCTATGCCGCCAACCCGGCGAGTCGCGTCTACTTTGTGCCGGCATTTACCGGTCTGGGCGCGCCGCACTGGGCAAGCGACGCCGAGGGCTGCGTCTTTGGCATGACGCGCACCACGGGCCGCGCGGAGTTCGTGAAGGCCGCCGACGAGTCGATCGCCTATCAGATCTTCGACGTGATCGATGCGATGGTCGAGGATTCGGGCGCGGCGCTGGCCGAGCTTCGCGTTGACGGCGGCCCCACGCGCGATGCGTACCTGATGCAGTTTGAGAGCGACCTGGTGGGTTCGCCCATCCGCATCGCGAGCAACGACGAGATGAGCGGTCTGGGTGCGGCCTGGGCCTGCGGCATTGCGCTCGGCATGTACGCGCGCGACGTGGTCGACGTCTACGGTGCCCGCGGCATCGTGGAGCCTTCGATGCCAGCCGATGAGCGGGCCAAAAAGATCGCCGGCTGGCGCCACGCCGTACAATCTACGATTGCGTATACCGCCTAGCATGATTTATCTGGGACGTGTCTCTATAGTTTTGTCAACCGCGCGCTTCGCGACATTTCGGCACGAC
>CABRZN010000059.1 GCA_902475445.1 uncultured Collinsella sp. | reverse complement strand
TTTCAGCAAAAGGTCGCTAGCAAAGAGTAATGCAAGCAGGGCAAAGCCGATTGTGTTCAAGTATCTCGATTGATTTTGCGACAACATGGCAACTTCCTTTCAGAATATGCAAATGAAAAGTCGGTACGATGTCATTGCGGTTGCAAAAAAGCCGCCGCTAGGACCGGTTGTCACGAGACCGGCGATAACTTCAGCGGTGCCAGCAAGGTAGGGATCGCGCAGGCAAGCCTCCTCCTTCGCGTTCAGCTTGACCTTGTGAGGGACGGGGCGGTTATTTGCAGATCCGTGAGAATCGCACCACGCCTTGGAATATGAATCCGTGCAGCGCCCGCGCTCAAAAAAGGGATATATCGTAATTTTAGTCGTAGTTGTCTCCGAAGTAGATCTCGCTGCTCTCGGCGGGAGATCCCTCGTCGGCATAGGCTGCCGCAACGGGCACAAATGGTGTCATGACAAGGGAGAGGCAAAGAGCTGCCGAGACGATGGAGGGCAGGCATTTCTTCATGGCCGGCTCCTTAATCTGGCCTTTGATAGTTACTCGATGTCGCCTCCTTCCGCTTTATATCCGTTGTATTCGGCGTATTTCTTTAATAAGGCAAGAGGTTCTTCCTCTCCTTCGGATAAGCCGATGATGTTTCCTTGATCATCCAGTATGAATACGGACGGAATATGCTCAAGTTCATATTGGTCATACACGGCCTTATCTTAATCTATGTATATGGGAAAGTCTCCTTCATGGACCGAGGCTTCTTCAATCGTGCTGTCCTCAGAAACATTGAAAAGGTTCTTCCTTATGGCTGCGAAATTATCAAGTTGTGGCATATCCTCTATGAGAGATTCGCAGTGCGGACACCACGATGCCCGGATACCGCATCATCGGTATCAACCATGACGACCTCGCCGACGGTAGCGGCAAGGCGGGGCTGACGTTTGAGACGACCAACGATGTCCTATACAAACACATCTGGAACGACACAAAGACCAATGTCGGCGGTTGGAGGTCCTCTAAGCTCCGCGCCCGCCTGAACTCCGGTGACCTCTGGGCGCTCCTGCCGGCCGAGCTCCAGTCCAAGGCGAAGGCCGTCACGAAGATGACGGACAACGAGGGCGGCGGTAGCGCCGGCACTCCGACGGCAACGAATGACAAGGTCTTCATCCTCTCGACGACCGAGATTTACGGAGACCTCCAGTCTGACGGCGCCCAGTACGAGTACTATGCGACGTCGAGGTATTCTGGACCTGAGATTGTGTGCTATTTCAGCACTCGTTCCGTGTCTCCGAGTGACTCAACGGACTTTATCTATGTTGACCCTTTCGGTCGCTGGAGCAGCGGTAGTGCCAACAGTGCCGGCAACGTGTTTCCCGCTTGGTGCTTCTAGATTTTCTAGTGCAAGGCCCGCGCGACTCCGCGCGGGCCTATCTTTTGGCAAGTGTACGAACGGTTTAGGTTCGCGGCACAGGTATTCGGGTTGAGGAGAAATGGGGTCATATGGAGGCTCTCAGAGCGCCTGCTGCACTCCCCCGCCATTACCCCTGCGGCGTCCTCGTATGGAGCCCATCCTGGTTGGCATATCGTTGCAATCGCTCACTTGTCCACCGGTCAAGTGAGCTACTGGAATAAATACAGCGACACGCTTGTTCGTTACAGTCGCTATATCTGTGTAAATCGCCGCGATAAATACAGTCTGTACTCGACTGTATACCAGCTACGCGTATGTAGATTCATATCGCGTTAATAAATCGGCCCAAGCGTGTGCAAAACGCGCAAGTAGCCGCAAAAGGCGATTATCGCGCAGGGTGATTTTTGGCACCCTGTTGATTAATCAAAATTTAGCAATTGCTTAAAACAAAAAAGGTCAGGCACTAAGTACCTGACCTGCAAACTTCTGGTCGGGACGACTGGATTCGAACCAGCGACCCCTTGACCCCCAGTCAAGTGCGCTACCAAGCTGCGCCACGTCCCGAAGCTTTTGTTTGTTGCTCTGCTCTCGCTCGCAACAGGGAGTATATTAACCCGAAACTTTGGCCTTGCGCAAGAACTTTTTTAAATATTTTTGAGCAAGTCCAAAATTGTATCCGCGAGCTGGGGTTTTGTTAGTACGGGAAGTTCCTGTGTACCCGCTGTGCTCACAATCCAGGCCTTGTTGGTATCGGTTCCAAAGCCCGAATCGGCGCGCGAGACATCGTTGGCGATGATTGCATCGCAGCCCTTGCGGGCAAGTTTGCGCTCAGCGTACTCCACGACGTTATCGGTCTCGGCTGCAAATCCGATCACACGGCGCTCGCCCTTCTGGCGCGAGAGCTCAGCCAAAATATCGACCGTCTCGACCAGTTCGATGCGATCCAGGCGCTCGTTGGCCTTTTTGAGCTTATGGTCGGCAGGGGCTGCGGGGGTGTAGTCAGCGACGGCGGCCGCACAAATGGCCGCGTCGGCCGTCTGGAAGGAGCTCAGTGCCGCCTCCAGCATCTCTGCGGCGGTCTGCACGCGTACGCACTCTACGCCGCGGGGAACATCGAGCGATGTCGGGCCCAACACAAGCGTGACCTCGGCACCGCGGCGAGCGGCCTCCCCCGCCAGGGCGATGCCCATCTTGCCCGACGACCGGTTACCGATGAAGCGCACGGGGTCTATCGGTTCGTGCGTGGGGCCGGCGGTAATCACGATGTGCTTACCTACTAGGTCCTGAGGCACGGGATTGAGCATCTCGCAGACGGCCTCGACGACGTCCTCGGGCTCGCTCATGCGCCCCGTGTCCACATCGCCGCAGGCGAGGTAGCCGCTACCCGGACCCACAACATGGACACCGCGTTCGCGCAGCGTGGCCATGTTGGCCTGCGTCGCCGGCGCCTTCCACATGCCATTGTTCATGGCCGGCGCGATCACAATGGGTCGCGGCGTGGCGAGCAGCGTCGTGGAGATGAGGTCATCGGCAATGCCGTTGGCCATCTTGGCGATGATATTGGCCGTCGCGGGTGCTACGACCACCAGGTCGGGCTCCTGCGCGAGCGAAATGTGGTGGATGGGGTCGGAGGGGTCGTCGAACAGACCCACTGCGACCGGCTCATTGGTGAGCGCGCGGAAGGTGAGCGGGCCCACAAACTCGGTGGCATGCTCGCTCATAACGACCTTGACGCGTGCGCCGCGCTTTTGCAGCAGACGCACGATATTGCACGACTTATAGGCGGCGATCCCGCCGGTAATGCCCAGCAGGATCGTTTTTCCCTCAAGTAGCATTGAATTGTTGGGTGCCGCCGTCATCGTTAGGCTTCCTTGCTAGGGAGCACGAGCAGGCGGTGGCAGTACGGGCAGTGCGTAATCTCACTGCCGTCATGGTTGAGGTCGCTCATGGACGACGCCTGCAGCGCGGTGTGGCAGACCGTGGGGATGTTGCCCTGAATGGTTTCGACGGCCAGGCCACGGAACTGCTTGAGCAGACGCTCGTAGTCGGTGAGAACGTCGGCCGGCAGCGTGGCAGCAAGCGCGGTGCGCTCCTTAGCGGCGGCGTCAATCTGAGCCTGCAGGTCGGCAGCCTTGGCGCGGGCGGCCTTGGTATCGGCCTTCACGCCCTCCTCGAACTTGGCGATGATTGCCTGCGCGCGGGCCTCGCGGTCGAGCGCCTCCTTATGGGCGACAACGACGTCCTTGCGGGTGTGTTCAATCTTGTCCAGACGCTTGGCCAGGGTGGCGAGCTCGTTTTCCAGGTCCTGAACCTCGCGGTAGTCGGAGCCGTCGACGTGGCGCTTCTTGGCAGCCTCGATGGCGTTGTTGGTCTGAATCTCGGTGGTATTGAGATCGTCGAGCTCAATGTCCAGATCCTTGCGCTGGGCGTAGAGCTTGGCCATCTCGGACTTGAGCTTCACATAGGTCTTGCGCTTGGAAGCGAGCTCCTTGAGCTCCGGCATATTGGCAAGTTCACTCTTGTTGCGGGCGAGCTCCAAATCGATCTGTTGCAGCTTGAGTAGCGTAGCGCCGGCGCTCATAAGTTCTCTCCTTTTGTCACAGTCCACCATTGGCAAGGGTTCAGTATTTTAATCGCATGACGGGGGTCGACCCCGGCGTCAACTGCAGAGTTCATCAATATATCAACGAACGGCTCCTCGGAGCGGTCGTGGCCGAGCAAGATCACCGGTAGCCCACGCAAGGCAAGGTCCTGCGCCACGTGATAGCCTGCCTCGCCCGTCACGACAACATCCGCACCGGCGGCGATGGCAAGTTCGCCAAAGTCGCCCACGGAGCCGCCCAAAATAGCGACGGTACGGCATGCGTGCTCGGCTTCGCCCCACACACGCGGGTCGCTTCCGAAGGCCGTGGCAGCACGGGTAGCAAGATCGCGCAGCGTGCACGGGTCGTTGAGCGTTGCAAGCGCGCCCAGGCCGGTGGCCTCGGGGTCGTCCACGTGCTCCAGTGAGCTCACGGGTGCGGCACCCAGCAGCTTGCTCAGGCAGACACGGGCTTCGTGCGAGCGGTCCAGGTTGGTGTGGAGCGATATGATGCTCACGCCGCAACGCGCTGCCTCGTAGAGCGCCGCGCTGCATTGGGGGCGTGCGGCATCCGCCGGACAAAAGGCCTCAGGCGCCTTGATGTATATGGGATGATGCGTCAGCAGCACGTTGGCGCCGGCCTCCTGGGCGCGGTGCACATTGGCTTCGGTCGCATCGAGCGCGCAGACAACGCCGGTAATCTCCGCGGCCGGATCTCCCACAGATAACCCAACATGGTCCCAACTCTCGGCATCAGTCTTGGGATAGCGTGCCAGCAGCGCGCGCTCAAGCTCGGCGACGATCATGCGGCGCCTACGATCGAGAGCAGCGTCTGGGCAAGCTCGTCCAGATCGTCCGGATTCACGCGGTCATCGAACGAGATGCGAAGAGCGCCGAGAGCTTGCTCGCGACCGATGCCCATCGCGCTCAAAACGTGGCTGGGGTCCATACTGCCGCTCGAGCACGCCGAGCCTGCCGATACCTCAAAGCCGGCAGCGTCGAGCTTGATGATGAGCTCCTCGGAGTCCATGCCGTCAATGTAGATCGATACCATGCCGGGCAGACGGTCGGCCTGCGTGTAGTCGCCCATGGTGGCGTGAATGCGCGGATGGGCCGTAAGCGTGGCATAGAGCTTGTCGGAAAGGGCTTGCAGCTTCTCGCGCTCCTGGGCCACATGGGGCGCCAGCGTACGGGCGGCAGCGGCAAAGGCAAGCTGCGTGCGCAGGTCCTGCGTGCCGGCACGACGACCGGCCTCCTGTCCGCCGCCAAAGATGCGCGGGCGCAGCGGCGTGCGGTTCTTAAGGTAGAGCGCGCCGGATGCCACGGGGCCACCGATCTTGTGCGCAGCAACGGTCATGGCGTCAACTCCCAGCTCGGTAACATCGAGCGGAATATGCAGATAGCCCTGGATGGCATCGGTGTGGAACAAGGCGCCTGCGGCGTGTGCGGCAGCGGCTAGCTCGCGGATGGGCTGCACCACGCCGGTCTCGTTGTTGGCGACCATAATGCTCACGAGCGCCACGTCGTCGCCTAGCAGCTCGACAAGCGTGGCGGGCTCAATGTAGCCCGCGCGGCAGGGCTGCACCAGGTCGACGGTAAAGCCGGCGGCACGCAGCAGCGGCAGGTTGTCCAGAATCGAATCGTGCTCGATGGCAGATACGATCACGCGGTTACGCTTGCGATCGTGCTGACGGGCGCCCTCGGCAAGTCCGAGGAGCGCCAGCTGGTTTGCCTCGGTACCGCCGTTGGTCAAGATGATCTCGGACGGACGGACGCGCTCGCCAAAGCTGCGGGCGATCTCGCGACGGGCAACCTCCAGGCGCGCGGCGGCCTTGCGGCCGAGCGAGTGCAGCGAGTTGGGGTTGACGCCGGCAAGCTCGCTGTCGTCATATTCGCGCTGCGCAAGGAGCGCCTCGGCGCGCATGGGCGTCGAGGCGGCGTAGTCAAGATTCACGGGTATGCGGTTTTGACCTGCGGTCATAAGGGTTTATGCCTCCTGTGCGGCCTCATTGCCCAGCTTCTGCAGCAGCGCAACCTCGGCGGCGGGATCTTCGGACTTAAATACGGCGGAGCCGGCCACGAGAACGTTGGCACCAGCCTTGACGACCTCGGCAATGTTCTTGGAAGAAATGCCACCGTCGACCTCGATCATGGGCGACACGCCGTGGCGCTCGCACATGGCCTTGAGCTCGTGCAGTTTGGCGATAGTGCCCGGGATAAAGCTCTGGCCGCCAAAGCCCGGGTTCACGCTCATGAGCAGCACCATATCGACGACGTCGATGATGCTCTCGAGCACGCACACGGGGGTGGCGGGGTTGAGCACCACGCCTGCCTTGACGCCGCGCTGCTGCAGATGGGTGAGCGTGCGGTGCAGGTGCGTGGAAGCCTCGTAGTGGACGGTGATCATATCGGCACCGGCATCGGTGTACCAATCGACCGTCTCGTCGGGGTTCGACACCATCAGGTGCGCGTCGACCGGCACATCGGTGGAGCGCTTGACGGCCTTAAGGATGTCAACGCCAAAGGTGAGGTTGCCGGTAAAGTGACCGTCCATAACGTCGAAGTGCACGTAGTCGGCACCGGCGATCTTGTCGAGCTCGCCCTTGAGGTTGGCCATATCGGCCGAAAGGACGGACGGAGCGATTTTGATGGAACCCATGGTAGAAGCCTTTCTGCGCTAGTCGGTGAGTCCGTAGAACTCTTGAGAAGGGACGCGATCGGTAAGAATCTCGAGCGCCCTATCCAAAGTAACACCGTTGTAGAGCGTTTGCTCCACGGCAAAGGTGAGCGGAATGTCTACGCCCAGTGAACGGGCAAGTTCGCTGACGCTGCGGGCCGCGACGGCGCCCTCGACAACCATATGCGTGCGCTCCTGATACTCGTCGAGCGACACGCCGTGGGCAAACTCGTAGCCAAAGGTGCGGTTGCGCGAATGCTCCGAGGTGCAGGTGGCAATGAGGTCGCCCATGCCGGCAAGTCCCATACAGGTCATAGCTTGACCGCCGCGGGCGTGCACCAGACGGCTGATCTCGGCCAGACCGCGCGTCATGATAAGGGCAAGCGTGTTGTCGCCCGCGCCGGTGCCGGCGGAGATGCCGCACACGATGGCGATAACATTTTTCATGGCGCCGCAGACCTCGACACCGGTCATGTCTTGCGACAGATAGATACGGAAGGCCGTGGACAGGAGCAGGTCCTTAAAGGTCTCCCCTATCTGCGGATCTTTGCTGGCGATGACGGCGGCAGATAGTCCGCCGCGGCAGATCTCCTCGGCATGGTTGGGGCCCGAGAGCGCCGCCACGCGCGACTCGTTGCCGATCTCGCTGGCGATGACCTCGCTCATGAGCAGGCCGGACTCGGGCTCAATGCCCTTGGTGAGGCACAGGACCGGAGTTTCGGCATCGATATACGGCGCTGCCTGATGGCACACGTCGCGCAAGTGCGTGGAGGGCACGGCAAAGATGATCGCATCGGCACCGTCGAGCGCCTGAGTGAGCTCGGTCGTTGCTTCCACGTTGTCAGGCAGCTCGTATCCCACCAGATAGCGCGGGTTACGGTGCTCGGCGTTAATGCCGGCGGCCGTCTGCTCGCTGTGGGCCCACATGGTCACGCGCTCGGCTCGCGCGGCGGCAAGGCCGGCGACGGCGGTTCCCCAGGAGCCGGAGCCAATCAGCGCAACATTCATGACTCTCTCCTACTTATCGTCGGGCTCGGTGACGCGCTTGGTAAACGAGAGCTTGGACTCCTTACCGGTCATGAGCTTTTGGATATTCGAGCGATGTGCCCACACCACGGTGATTCCGATCAGCGCCATGCAGAACTTGAGGCCCAGGCTGCTGTACGGAAAGACCGCGCAAGCAGCGATGGGAAGACCGATGGCAGCGGCGAGCGAGCCCACCGACACGTACTTGGTGATGGCGACGGCCACGATAAACATGCCGAGCAGCGACAGGCCAATAGGCCAGTACCAGGCGAGGATAACGCCCAGACCAACTGCGATACCCTTGCCGCCATGGAAGTTGAGGTAGGGCGAGAAGATGTGGCCCCACACGGCTGCCAGGCAGATGACGCCGAGCATCCAGTCGCCGGGGGCTCCGGGCGCCATGATGTTCGGCGGAAATCCATAGCCCACGCTCGCGATGAGCGGGCGCGCGATGATGACACAGATGGCGCCCTTAAGGCAGTCGAGCAGCAACGTGAGCGCGGCCACCTTGGGGCCGGCTACGCGCAGGGCGTTGGTGGTGCCGATGTTGCCGGAGCCGGCCTTGCGAATATCCGTGTGGTTGAACACGCGGCCCAGGATCAGGCCAAACGGAATCGCTCCGATAAAGAACGAGACCACGGCGCAGATGGCGGTCAGCAGAATCGGATTATGCATCCTTTTGCTCCTTCTTCCTAAAGAAGAGTCGAATGGGCGTGCCGGCGAAGTCGAAGGTCGAGCGCATGCGGTTCTCGACATAGCGCTGATAGGTGTCGTTGACCAGGTCGCTGTGGTTGACGAAGAACGTGAACGTCGGCGGGTTGACGCCCGTCTGGGTCACGTAGTGCATGCGCAGGCGGCGCTTGCCGTCCACCACGGTGTGGCCAAACTCGCGCAGGTCGGTGAGGAACGTGTTGAGGCGCGAGGTGGTGATCTTCTGCGAGCGCGTCTTTTCGGCGGCGTCGACCATCGCCCAGATCTTCTCGACGCTGCGGCCAGTGAGGGCAGAGATGCGCAGGTACTGGGCCCAGGGAGCCATAACGCCCAGACGGCGGTCGACGGTCTCCATGCAGGCCTCGCGCTTGCGGTCGTCGTCGAGCAGGTCCCACTTGTTGAGCAGCACGACGATGGCGCAGCCGCGCTCGATGGCCAAGCCCATGACCTTCTGGTCCTGCTCGGTAACGCCCACGGAGGCGTCGACGACGAGCAGCGCCACGTCGGCGCGGTCGATGGCGCGCAGGCCGCGGACCATGGAGTAGTACTCGATGTTCTCGTACACGGTGCTCTTCTTGCGAATGCCCGCGGTGTCGACCATGCGGTAATGCTTGCCGTTGCGCTCCACGACGGTGTCGATGGCGTCGCGCGTGGTGCCGGCGATGTTCGAGACGATGGAGCGGTCGGCGCCCAGGATGCGGTTGAACAGCGAGGACTTGCCGGCGTTGGGGCGGCCGATAATGGCTACGTTCAGCGCGTCGGGGAATTCGTCGGCGATCTCATCCTCTTCCTCCGGAAGCAGGGCCACGATGTCGTCGAGCAGATCGCCCGTTCCGTGGCCGTGCAGGGCCGAAAGCGGCGTTGGCTCGCCGATGCCGAGCGAATAGAACTCCCAGATGTTGTCGTTCTCGCGATCGGGGTTGTCGAGCTTGTTTACCAGCAAAAAGACCGGTTTGTCGGAGCGCTTGAGCATGCGGGCGACCGACTCGTCCTCCTCGGTGACACCGGTGCGACCGTCGACCACAAACAGGATGACGGCGGCTTCCTCAGCGGCGGCGAGCGCCTGGTCGCGGATGGACGTGGCGAAGACGTCATCGCTCTTGAGCGGCTCGATACCGCCCGTGTCGACGATGGTAAACTCGCGGCCGTTCCAATCGGCCGTGTGATACGAGCGGTCGCGCGTGACGCCGCGGGACTCGTGGACGATGGCGTCCGAGGTCTGGGCCAGGCGGTTAACGAGCGTGGACTTGCCCACGTTGGGGCGTCCGACGACGGCGACGATAGGTTTCATCTGCTCTCCTTTAATGGGTAGGTTCAGTGGAAGTGTTAGAGTCGGCAGGCATTATGCCAAGGATATGCTCCAGGGTATCGAGCAGCTCATGCGGCATGGTCGACACCACATGAACCTCGGCGCCGCGACTGGTAAGGCTTGCGAGTAAATCGTCACGATGATACTCGTCAAGCGTCATGCCGTCAGCGTTGAACATGAGCTTAGGCACAAAGAGCATAACCCCCGACAGGTCCTGCGGCAGCTGCTCCAGAATGTCACACGCGACGATGAGGCCGGTCACGTCCACGTTGCCGCCAAAGTAGCGGTTCTTGATGGCCGTGACAGTGCCGGCGAGTCCCCGGGGCGACTCCACAAAGCGGGCCACCGTGTCGCGTGCGCTGGCGCCCGAGAGGCACAGCAGGTGCTGGCCACGGGCGGCGATTGCCTCGCGAACGCGGCACAGGCGCTCGGCATCGGCGGCGAGCACGTTGTCGGTCTCGTCCAGATAGGAGCGGATCATGCCGATGCCGTCGTAGTACTGCGGGTAGCCGTCGTAAAAGTCCGCCTCGGGCGGCTCGATGCCGGCATCCAGGTAGAACTCGTCGCTCATCTGGAAGGTGTGGCGGCCAAATCGCTCGAAGGCACGGTCCTGGAAGGGCCGGATCATGGCGATAGTCTCGCGCGCCAGCTCGGGTTTGTCGCTGTAGGACCAGCTAAAACGGTTCTGATGCTTGGTAAAGCCGAGTGGCACAATACCCAGGCTCGTGATCTGCTCATGTTCCTCACAGAAGCGCAGGGTCTTTTCCAGCTCCTCGCCGTCGTTCATGCCGGGGCACAGCACAATCTGCGCGTGAATCTCGATGCCGGCCGCCATGATGGCCTCGAGCACGTCCATGCCGCGCTGGGCATTGCGGCCCATCATGCGGCGGCGGACGTCGGGGCTTACGGCATGGACCGACACGTTCATGGGGCTCATGTTGCGTTGGATGACGTTTTGAACATCTTCGTCGGTGAGGTTTGTGAGCGTGACAAAGTTGCCCTGCAAAAAGCTCAGGCGGTAGTCATCATCGCGGATGTAGAGCGTGGAGCGCCCGCCCTTGGGCAGCATGGTCATAAAGCAGAACACGCAGGCATTGACGCAGGTACGCATGCCGTCGAAGATGGGGCCATCGAACTCCAGACCCCAGTCCTCGCCGGGAAAGCGGTCAAGCTCAACGGGGGTGACGGTGCCGTCACGCGGATCAAATACCTCCAGCTCGACAGTATCGTCATCTGCCTCCCAGAGCCACACGATCATATCGGTCAGCTGCTCGCCGTTGACCGTGAGCACGCGCATGCCCGGCTCGATACCCACATCCCATGCGGGCGATTCGGGGCGCACGTTTTTAACGAGCGCGCCCTCACCCGGCTCGGGGTCGCGGCTGCGCCCGTAATCGGCCACCTCGGCGGCGTATGCGGGTACGGTCTGGTCCATGATTAGCGGCAAAGCTCCTTGATGCGCTCGACGGCGCGCTCGATGTGTTCTTGCGGGGTGGAAGCGCCGGCGGTGATGCCGATGTGGCGTGCATTGGAAAACCATGCGGCATGGATCTCGGACGCTTCCTCGATGTGATGCGTGTGCTCGCAGGCATCGGCGCAGATCTGCGCCAGACGGCGGGTGTTACCCGAGTTCTTTCCGCCCACGACGACCATGCAGTCGCAGCGGTTGGCAAGTGCGGCTGCTGCCTGCTGGC
>CABRZN010000058.1 GCA_902475445.1 uncultured Collinsella sp. | reverse complement strand
GGGAGGATCAGCGTCTCCTGCACGGTGTTTTTCTCAATTTTACATTTCATAGGTTTCTTCCTCAGTGAATAAAAACTGTCATAATTGCCGCCAGCACAGCCGCTATGACCGTCATGCCTATCGCCATGTGCGGGATAGATGCAAAAATGCCCGCATGGCGTCCTCAAACGCCATATCCGCCACACTGCCTTGCAGAACGGCGCAACGCCCCTCCTGAATTGCAACTCGGTTGAGCTTTCTAGCCTTCTCCACGCTGACGGGCGAATAGTCGATGCCCTTGACGACGCCATGCGGGCATTTTTCCAGCAGCCGTTTTATGTTCGCCCCGCCGCCGCAGCCGCAATCCAGCACCTTGGCGTTTGCTGCAAGTTGTAGAAATCGAAGTCCCCACCGCGCCACAGGGCTGTGGCCCAGATTCATCATGGCAACCATAAGGTTTCCGCCGAGGCCCACGGGCTTGCGGGTGTTGTCAAAGAACGACATCTGGCCCCGCCGATTTCGTGCATTCCGCATAGGTCAATGGGAACGAGGCCTTTAGCACCGCGCTTTTCTGCACCGCCCAGCCGTTTTGACGCAGGAAACGCAGGTATTCTTCGCTTGTCCACCTGCTGTGGAGGGGGAATCCCGCCAAACTCATGAAAAAGGCTTTTACCTTGCCGGAAACCGAGTTTCCCGCGTGGGTGAAGGTTGGCGCGATGAGCACGCCGTCGTCCTTCAGCACCCGCCTGATTTCTTGCAGGGCCTTTTCCGGATGCGGCACTATGTGAAGCGCGTTGGACGCGATCACCACTTCGAAGGACTTCTGTGCATAGGGCAGGCGGAACATATCTTGAACGGAAAAGTGCAGCTTTGCGGATTGATTACCCCGCTTTGCCTCAAGGATCATCTTTGCAGAGGCGTCCGTAGCCTCGATGTGCGCCGCCGCATCCACGACGCTCTTTGCGATAAGCCCCGTGCCGGTGGCAACCTCCAGTACGGTTTTTGCTTTCACTGCCGGCCGGATCAGCCCATACATCTTCT
Organism: uncultured Collinsella sp.; assembly: GCA_902475445.1. Classification (GTDB taxonomy): domain Bacteria; phylum Actinomycetota; class Coriobacteriia; order Coriobacteriales; family Coriobacteriaceae; genus Collinsella. The sequence continues at coordinate 10,640 of CABRZN010000058.1, read as the reverse complement.
CATACGCCGCCCGGTCGTTTTGCATGAAACGGTCGTACCGACTGGCATTCTTGTCCCAGAAGCCCTTGCGTTCGTGCATGGCTATCGCCCCCAAATAGTTAGAGACATCTAACTATAACACACGAATCATGCAGTAAGATAAGGCTAACCTTATTTTCTTGGCAAAGATGCATCTCTTCGGTTTTCGCTTATAACAGCGCGAGTCAGATACAAGGCTGGAGCTGAAGAAGGAGTTTGGCGGACAGGTAGGTCGATACCGGTTCCCGGAACGGTGATCCAGTCAATTACACCAGGGCTCTAGCCATCGAGTGGGAATAGTAAATTCCTTAGTTATGGGGGTATAAATTTGATTTCCTTTAGGATAAACCCCATGACTATATGAATTGACCTGCTGACTCCAATGAAGATTGGAGGGTAACGGCCAGGGGTGACGGCCCAGCGAGTGTTATTTTGCGAGCTATGCGCATTGAAAGCGACCTTTCGTGGTATAAACTACTTACCGGAAGCCGCGGCTTTCAGAGTACGGCTTACGTGTACGTTTAACCTCCGTGGGCGACGGGGTGCCGCAAGGCGTAGAATATCGCCCACCTGTAGGGGCCTGCAGCGATGCGGGCCCCGCTTCGTATGAAGGGGGCGTAACCGATGAAGATCGTATCCATCTCCCAGGACTTCTTCGACCTCATCGAGGGCGACCGCGAGCTCATGCTTAAGCACAATCGCCCCTGCATCGTGGTGGTGAGGCTGCGTTTCCGCGGCAAGCGCAGGGACTTCGCCGTGCCGCTGCGTTCCAACATCGCCCCTAACGTGCCCAAAGACCAGTACTTTGCGTTGCCACCCCGCCCCACGACGCGCCCCGGCTGCCGCCACGGCATCCACTACATCAAGATGTTCCCCATAACCAAGGTCTACCAGCGCCGCTTTAGGACCGAGGGCTCGGCCTACTACGAGACACTTCAGCGCATCATCGACGGCAACACCAAGCGCATTGTCTCCGAGTGCCAGGCGTACCTCGACCGCTACGAGCGCGAGGGAAGGCCCTGCTTCGCCGTCGACATCGACCGCATCGTGGGGCTGCTGGAGGGCGAGAAGTAGGACACCTCGGCTCAGTCTCGAGCCATGTGGAGTCGCTCCGCATTTTTGAACGTCGCGTGTGCGTCCCAAATACTTGAGAAACAAGCTGTGAAGTGCAGTGGCGCGCCCGCGCCCGTGCATAGCCGTCACCATCAGCGTCTACGCGGCGTCGGCTTCAAGTGGAACTGGCGCCGCTGCTGTATATGGTTTGCCTTGCTGCAGATGGCGATCAATGCCCACGATGCTTCTGCTTGCGCTTCAGCTTTCGCTGCTCGAAGCGCGCCTCCGCCTCATTCGCGCGACGCTGGCTTCTTGCATGAGCTGACTCCTGCTTCATCGCTTCTCTCTGTGCCGCGAGAGCCTGCTGCGCCTTGGTGCTCATCGCTGGCTGCTTGAGGGCTTTCGCCGCCTCGCGAGCGCGCCGCTTGGGGTTCTTCGCGGGCTTGCTCGCCTCGGTCGGCTCGTCGCCGAAGAACGAGAGCATTGCCCATTTGCCTGTAATGAAATGCAGGATTTCCTCATTGGATGGCTCCGCGCCGAAGACGATGCGGGCGACGCCGTACCTTCCGTCCTCGACGTGCTCCGCCAGCCCGACCCAGAATTGGCCGTCGTGATATGACGATGAGCAGCAAGTCGCTGATAGCCGCCCTGCGAAGCTAGTTGCCTTGTTCGCAGCCGGGCCGCAGGCCGCACCTACGCTCGAGCTCTGCCACGAGGGCATCGTTGTCGGTCACTGAGACGATGGCGTCGCCGTCGTAGGGTGCCTCGATATAGACGCGGTCGAGCGAGTTGGCCGTCCCCGCCCAGAGCGTCCTGGTGCGCCGGACGCCCCGCACGTGGGCGTAGGGTATCACCGAACGCATCCTAGCGTACACGACGACGAGGCGGTCGCCGTAGAGCTCGAGGCGGTTGCTGCGGACGGGAAGGGCGGCCAGGGCCACGAGGGCCGGGACGGGCAGCAGCGCGAACCAGCCCCATAGGAGCGCGGGACTCGAGCTCAGGAAACACGCGATACACGCCGCGGATAAACCGCCCGCCACAATCACCATGGCCGCTATGAACCACGGGTCTGTCCTGCCGGGGAACACCCGCTCCGGCCGCTCGTCCTTCTCACCCATTACGGCCTCCCTCCCGACGCCCTCCCTAGCGGAGCGTGGGGCCGGAGAGTGCCTTGAACCCGTCGCCGACCATCTCGCCCCCCGTTCCGTGGGCCTTCTGTAGTGGTGTGTACCCCCGACTGTTCGACGGATGTCGTACGATTGAACGTTTTTCGAACTTTTTTAAGATGGGTGCGGCAGGATCGAGCAGATTGTTCGCGCGAGAGGCTCCCCGCCGCCGCGCCCGGTCTCGGGTTCGATGCATCGACATCCGTCTCAGGTGGTGTCTCCGCTGCGCGACATTGCAGGGGGCAAAGCCGAGATGCCATGGGGCGCGCCGAGGCTTTGCCCGCGGGGCGAAGATTCTAGGGGTCCGACGTGGCCTGGAGGGGAGACGGACATGCAAGCGCTTATGACTGAGGAGCTGGCCGAGTGCCTGCCGCCGCTGTACGCGACCGAGGGAGGGGCACTCGCCCTCGACCTCACAAACCCGGAAGGCGAGGACCACCTTGACCTCTGGTGCTCGCTTACCATCAACCTTTCGGGTGACCCCTTCGCCTCCACGTGGCGCATTCACGCTTGTGCCCGGCATCATGGACATGGGCGTCGCCAAGTCGGCCGACGGGGCGCAAGCCCCTGTTGACTCAACGTTCGACGAGATAAACCGCGTGTTCTCAAAGCTCGGCTTTATCGATTACAATTCACGCCTCGCGCAAGGGCCGTTCTACTCCCCAAACCTAATCTGCCTGTCGCACGCATCGAGGCGACGGGGCGGCGCCTTCTCGCGTGAGTCAATTCCTGTTTTACTGGTGCGGATCCCAACATGCCCTTATGCATGGTGCCCTGCCGCTTTCGAAACTTCAAAACCATTCGATTTTCGAAACTGAGTGGGAATAAGTTATCGGTACGCTTTTTTATAAAATGTAAAAAAGCACCCCCATAACTGATGAAATGGACGCTGAGAAAAAAAGGGGGCGCATCTTGCGTATATACCGACGTGAAGATCTACCTCTATCTTGCATCGCGCGGGTATGAGCTTTCTGTGGGCCGTATTGGGAAGCTCGAGTGTGACTTCATCGCTCGTAGGCGCAATGCTTACGCCTACATCCAGGTCTCTATGTCGATTGCCGACAGAGGCGTCGAGGAGCGCGAGTACAGGCCGTTCGGCCACATCAGGGATGGTTATCCGCGCTACTTGTTCACGCTTGATCCTCTATTGCAGGAGAGGGATGGCATCAGGCACCTTAACATGGCGTCGTTTATGCAAGATGGCGGTGATTATATTTGAGCGGCGGCCAGATTCCTTTGCTCTCTAGTGCGCAAACAGCGCGGGTATCAAATGAGGACCATTGCCTCACGTAGAATCGATAGATTGAAAACTTGTTTTGATGTTGACAGGCTTTTGGCCAGTGGCTCCTATTGTCGAGTGGGAGTAGCTGAAACGAGGCGATTGAATAACTCCATACGTTTTGGTTAAAACAAAAAATATGCCGCGCGCCTGCGGCATGAAGGAGGGAGATTTCTATGAATATCGTTGTATTGAGTGGTAGCCCGCGCAAGGGTGCCAATACCGACACCATGGTCGAGGCCTTTGCCGAGACCGCGCGCGAGGCCGGCCATACGGTCGAGGTCATCCGCGTTGCCGGCAAAAAGATCGCTGGTTGCCTGGGGTGCCAGTACTGCTTTACCCATGAGGGCACTTGCGTGCAGAAGGATGACATGGCCAACGTGATCGAGTCGCTGAAAGGCGCCGATATGGTTGTCTTCGCTTCGCCTATCTACTGGTTTGATATCACTGCGCAGGAGAAGGCCGCCATCGACCGCCTGTACGCCTTCGGTGCCACGGGCTTCCCGTTCACCAAGACGGCCCTTTTGCTCGATAGCCACAGCGAGGGCGTCTATGATGCGGCGATCGCTATGTACAAGTCGACCTGCGCGTACTGCAAGTGGGAGGACCAGGGCATTGTCACCATCAGCGGTATGACCGAGCGCGACAGCATGGCATCGTCGCCCAAGTTGGAAGAGGTGCGAGAGCTCGCTCGCAAGCTCGCCTAATGACAAGGAGAGCGCATGGCAATCGGTGTTGGTGGAAAGCCTACTTCCCTTACCAAGAGGATTGCTGATTGCCATGCGTTGATGTCCTTGTGGACGATCTCCGCGTGCTAGGAGACCTTCTCGCTCAGGAACTCCTTGAATGCGGGGATGTCGAATCCGACGAGGCCACGTCCGCGTTCCCCGATGACGCCGTCCTCGAGCAGGCGGCGTTTGTACTGGCTCGCGTAGTTGCTGGCGACGCCCATGCGTTTGGCTATCTCCGAGATCCTGCTGGGGCCAGAATCGGGCAGCATCGCGAGCAAAAACTCAATGTCTTTATCGGAAAGCTCTCGATAGGTCGTTTCGAGATAAGCCCGATGCCATGCTTCTCGAGTTGCCTGAAGATGCCATTCATGCACGTGCGCCAGTTGCCCTGGGCTTCTTGAACATATGTCCAATCGATGCCCACTGGACCAATTTGAACGCCGTTCATGCGCGCGTGAGACTGTGAAAGGTAGCTATCTGCCGCTTCTTTGGTTCGCTCGATAATATCTTCGAGCATGCCTGGCATGGCGGGAGACATTTGCTGCGATCCAGCCGTGTTCAAGCGCCGTTTTGAAAGGAGCGAGAGAAGCGCCGTCTTACCCGTTCCTCTTGCGCCCGTAAAAATGGCCGACAGGTTGGGGTCTCCCGGGCCGTTGATAAAGCCACGGTTGATATCACGGAGGATGTGTTCGCGATTCGCTAGAAAGGGAGGGACGCTTCGGAACGTCGGGGTAAAGGGGCTCTTACTGCACTGCATGGTAGCTCCTTTGCAAGTTTTGCTAATTTTTGCAACTTTTGCTAACTTTTGCGAGTTTTGCTAACGGCTTAGGACGGTGCGGGAAGCCCCCGTATCGTCGACATTTCCGAGGATGACCTCCGCAACGAGCGGGGCCCGGGGCGCGATATTGCTGCGCTCCGGGCCCCGCTGCTTTGTAAAACTATGGCGGTTCTGCCGTCGTCCTAATCAAACAAACTCGGCATGTCGTTTTCTTTCATGAGGGCACCGGCTGAGGGGAGGCTCTGCGCGGTGAACTTCTCGGCCGAGACGCCGGCGCCAAGGATCTCTTCGGTTGTGCCGACGGTGTTGACCGAGCGGCCCTTCTTGGCGGTAAAGGCCTGGACGCCCTGCGTGTTGGTAGTCGTCTTGGTCTTGAGCAACGACGTGTTGAAGTTCATCAAACGATAGTCGCTCGAGACCAGCGCGATGTCGCGATCTTCCTTGAGCACTTGGGCATACAGCAGCTTGCTGCCGCCGTAGATGGCGTTCTTGAGGCGCTTGCGGTTGGTCTTGGTGACGTATCCAGAAAGCGCGACGCGCACTACGCGGCCGTTCTCAAAGACGAACAGCACGTCGGCCTTGTAGTCCTCGGGGTCGATGACCCAGATGACACTCTCGTCGGGTTCCATCTCAAGATCGGTCGGCAGGTACGAACCCAGCTGGGCCGACTTGGTGTCCTCAAACGCCGCAACCTTGCACTTGTACACCTGACTCTTGTTAGTAAACACGAGCAGCTCGTGGGTGTTGGAGGATGGGAACTCGATAAAGGGTTTGTCGCCGTCCTTGTACCTGAGTGTGGCGGCCTTTTTGAGCACGCGGTCGGTCATCTTCTTAAGGTAGCCATCGCGCGAGAGCATGATGGTAACCGGATATTCCTCGACCTCGGGCTCCAGGCTCACCTCAATGACCTCGTGGGGCTCAATCCTGCCCGTGCGGCGCGGCATCACGTACTTCTTGTTGACTGCGGCCAGCTCGTCGCTGATGACCTTCTTGATGTTCTCCTCGCTGGAGAGGATCTCCTCAAGCTCGGCAATCTCGCCCTCAAGCTTGGCGATGTCCTTGGTGCGGTTGAGGATGTACTCCTCGTTGATGTTGCGGAGCTTAAGCTCGGCAACAAACTCGGCCTGGGTCTCGTCGATGTCGAAGCCGCGCATAAGGTTGGGCACGACCTCGGCCTCGAGCTTGGTGCCACGGATGATGGCGATCGCCTTGTCGATGTCGAGCAAGATCGCCTCGAGGCCGTGCAGCAGGTGCAGGCGCTCGGACTTTTTGCCCAGGTCAAAGTTAATGCGGCGCCGTGTGGACTCAATACGCCACTTGACCCACTCGTGCAGAATCTGGCGCACGCCCATAACACGGGGATATCCGTCGACCAACACGTTGAAGTTGCACGAGAACGAATCCTGCAGCGTGGTCGAGCGATAGAGCTTGGCCATGAGCTTGTCGGGGTCGACACCGCGCTTAAGGTCGATGGCGATGCGCAGACCCGAGAGGTCGGTTTCGTCGCGGATGTCAGCGATCTCCTTGACCTTGCCCTCTTTGGAGAGCTTGACGATGCGCTCGATGATGACATCGGTTTTGGTGGTGTAGGGGATCTCGTAGACCTCGATGATGCGCTCTTCGGGAATCCAGCGCCAGCGGGAGCGGATCTGGAAGCTGCCAAGGCCGGTCTCGATAATCTTCTCCATCTCCTCGCGGCGGTAGATGATCTCGCCGCCGGTCGAGAAGTCGGGCATGGGCATATACTCAAGCAGGTCGCAGTCGGGATCCTGCAGGTAGTGCATGGTGGCGGTGCAGACCTCGTTGAGGTTGAAACCGCAGATGTCGGACGCCATGGCGACGCCGATGCCCTTGTTAGCCGAGACAAGGATGTTGGGGAACGTGGTGGGCAGCAGGCGCGGCTCCTTCATGGCGCCATCGTAGCTGTCGACGAAGTCGACCGGGTCCTTGTCGATGTCCTTGAAGATCTCGGCACTGATGGGGGAGAGCTTGGCCTCGGTGTAACGCGAGGCGGCGTAGCTCAGGTCGCCCGAATAGTACTTGCCAAAGTTGCCCTTCGACTCCACGAAGGGCGCAAGCAGCGCTTCGTTGCCCGTCGCCAGGCGCACCATCGTCTCGTAGATCGCGGCATCGCCGTGCGGGTTGAGCTTCATGGTCTGACCCACAATGTTGGCGCTCTTCTGGCGCTCGCCCTTGAGCAGACCCATCTTGTACATGGTGTAGAGCAGCTTGCGGTGCGAGGGCTTAAAGCCGTCGATCTCGGGGAACGCACGCGAGACGTTGACGCTCATGGCGTAGGGCATGTAGTTGACCTCGAGCGTCTGCGTAATCGGCTGATCAGTGACCTCGGAGTGCAGGCCGATGACGTTCTCGGCGTTGACCTGCTTTTTCTTTGGCTGGTTCTTCGTCTTCTTCTTTGCCACGATTTCCTCTTGAACTTCTTATGGGCCGTCGTTATCGATTTGCTGCTACTGCAGGTCCAGCTGGTCAAGGTATTCCTTGCCGTGCTCGGAGATATGGCGCTTGCGGCCTGCCTCGTCGTTGCCCAGCAAAAGGTTGAACATGGTCTCCATCTTGGTGACGTCCTCGGGCTCCACCTTGATCAGACGGCGCGTCTCGGGATTCATGGTGGTGAGCCACATCATGTCCGGATCGTTTTCACCAAGACCCTTGGAGCGGTTGATGGAACACTTCTGGTCGCCGATCTCCTTGAGGATGCCGTTCTTTTCGAGCTCGGTGTAGGCAAAGTAGGTCTTTTCCTTGCAGTTGATCTCGTAGAGCGGAGACTCGGCGATATACACGTAGCCCTCGTCGATGAGCGTGGGCACCAGGCGGTAGAGCATGGTGAGCACGAGCGTGCGAATGTGGTAACCGTCGACGTCGGCGTCCGTACAGATGATGACCTTGTTCCAGTTGAGGTTGTCCAGGTCGAAGGCGCCAAGGTTCTTGATGCGCTTGTCTTTGATCTCCACGCCGCAGCCCAGCACGCGCATGAGGTCCATGATGATGTCGGACTTAAAGATGCGCGGATAGTCCTCCTTTAGGCAGTTGAGGATCTTGCCGCGGACGGGCATAACGCCTTGGAACTCGGCATCGCGCGAGGTGCGAATGGCGCCCGCTGCCGAGTCGCCCTCTACGATGTAGATCTCGCGACGGCTCTTGTCCTTGGAGCGGCAGTCGATGAACTTCTGCACGCGGTTGGCCATGTCGGTCTTCTGCTGCAGGTTGGTCTTGATGCTCTGGCGCGTCTTCTCGGCGTTCTCGCGCGAGCGCTTGTTGATGAGCACCTGCTCCATGATCTTGTTGGCGGCGTCTTTGTTCTCGATCAGGTAGGTCGAGAGGCGCTCCTTAAAGAATGCCGTCATGGCCTGCTGGATAAAGCGGTTATTGATGGCCTTCTTGGTCTGGTTCTCGTAGGACGTCTGGGTGGAGAAGCAGTTGGTCACCAGCACCAGACAGTCCTGGACGTCCTGCCACTTAATGCCGCTCTCGTTTTTGTTGTACTTGCCCTGTTGCTTAATGTAGGCATCGATGGCGCTGGTCAGAGCACTACGAGCGGCCTTCTCGGGCGAACCGCCGTTTTCGAGCCACGATGAGTTGTGGTAGTACTCCTGCATCATGAAGGTGCGCGAGAAGCACATGCACGCGGTGATCTTTACGTTGTAGTCGGGCAGGTCCTCGCGATCGCGACCGCGACGATCAGCCTCGATAAAGAAAGGCTCGGTAAGGTAGTCGGTACCGACCTTCTCGAGCACGTAGTCCTCGATGCCTTTGGGATAGCAAAAATCCTCTTCGGAAAACTCGCCATCGTCGCCCTCAATGCGCAGGCGGAAGGTCACGTTGGCGTTGACCACGGCCTGGCGGCGCATGGTCTCGCGATACCAATCGTGGGGAATGTTGATGGAGGTAAAGACCTCAAGATCGGGACGCCACTTGATAGTGGTGCCGGTACGGTCCTCGTCGCTGGGCTCAATCTCGAGTGCCTTCTTTTTGGCACCGACGACCTTGCCTTTCTTAAAGTGCAGGGAGTACTTGTTGCCGTCGCGCCAAACCGTGACGTCCATGTATTCGGAAGCGTACTGGGTCGCGCACGAGCCCAGGCCGTTGGTGCCGAGCGAGAAATCGTAGTCGCCGCCCTGGTTGTTGTTATACTTGCCGCCGGCATAGAGCTCGCAAAAGACAAGTTCCCAGTTAAAGCGCTTCTCGGAGGGGTTCCAGTCGAGCGGGCAGCCGCGGCCGTTGTCCTCTACTTGAATGGAGCCATCGCGAAAGGCGGTAAGGGTGATGAGCTTGCCGTAGCCCTGGCGCGCCTCGTCAACGGCGTTGGACAGAATCTCGAAGGCAGCGTGTGCACAGCCATCGAGTCCGTCCGAGCCAAAGATAACGGCAGGGCGCAGGCGTACGCGCTCCTCGTCCTTGAGCTGGCGGATACTGTCGTTACCATAGTTTGCGGTGTTTTTTGCCATACTCGCTCTCTCGGTGCTCCTTTGCTGCGTTTAAGTCATATAGATAGTCAAAGTAGCATAGCCCAGCCCACAGACGGTTCCAACCAACACGAAATCCATCGAACAATCGTTCGGAGTTCGATGGAGATTCGTTTACTCGGACAAAACCGAGTCGGCTCTGTCCGAGTAAGTTTGAAGACGGCCGAATGTGTCTTGCTGCGTTTGCGGTTGGATACGTTGTCGAAGACGTGTCGTGCGGATTGTTGGCGAAAAGACGGCGTGCCAAGCTCGAGGCAGAACTCGACTCCACTGACGATATCTAATGCGATATGGGCTGGCTCCGAGTTATCGGGGCCAGCCCCTTTTGGTGTTCGATGAGCCGAGTCGGCGTCTCTCGCAAAGGTAACTGAGAGCTAGTGAGGCTTATCAGAATTGACCTCATCGGCGGTGTCTTTTTCGAGCGCCGTGCGGCGGGCGCTGTAGGCGATGAGGCCGGCGCCTGCCGCGGCGAGTGCAGCAGCGGCTGCCGTAAGGGGAGCGTTGACATCGCCCGTGCCCGCAAGCGCGCCCGCTTTTCCGGAGCGCTTGTTAGTGCCGTGGTCCTTGCCACTGCTGGAGCTGCTTCCGCCGGAGTCGCCGCCCTTGTCAGTACCGCCGCCACTCGTGCCGCCATCGCCGTCGACCGTCATCGGGGCGTCGTGAAGTCCTGTCGTATCCGCGTTGTCGCATACGCCGACCTGAACTTCTGAGCGTTCGCATGCCGCGTCGGGCACATGAAGCTCGTGCAGTACGGCACCCAGCGCCGAGTTTGCGCCCGGTCGAATTTCCTCGAGCGTTACGGGATCGAGCGCCACCAGATTACGCGCCTTCGCATACAGCGTTACGCGTTTGCCCACTTCGTCGCTCCAACTCTCGGGGATGGCGAAGCTCATGCGGAACTGTGCCGTGCAACCCGGTGCCAGCGCGGCGTTGCCGTTGTCGGCTACCAGCGGGTGCGTCGCAAAATGTGCGCCCAGCGCCTCGAGCGCGTACTTCACGTGTGCCATGTCGTTGGCCGAAGCATCCTCGGCAAGCTCTGGATCGTAGATTGAAGCCATGCGTGCGTTCGCTCCGAATCCGATGGATGCGCTGGAGAACGGCTGGCTGGAGCCCTCTCGGTACAGATCGATC
>CABRZN010000057.1 GCA_902475445.1 uncultured Collinsella sp. | reverse complement strand
CAGCTCATGCGCGGCATGTTCCACAATGTGGACGACACCGCCAAGGAGTACGGCCAGGAGGGCAACTTCGTTATGGGCGCCAACATCGCCGGCTTCCTGAAGGTCGCCGATGCCATGCTCGCCCAGGGTGTCTGCTAAATCTTCGCTTGACATAGCATTGATAAGGCTCCCAGTCATCTTGGCTGGGAGCCTTTTTTGATCCGCATGCGACGGAGGAAAACGGTTCATTTTGTCCCGACACGAGCTATGCCCCCTCGTTTGGTACACTTAAAAGTACTGGACAAGTGAAGAGATGGGGGAGAACGTGCTCAAGTTCGGTACCTACGTCCGTGTTGGAAACGCGGCCGAAGCCTATGAGCTCTTACAGAAGAACCGCAATAACAAGATTGTGGGCGGTGGCATTTGGATGCGCCTGGGTTCGCGTCGCGTCGCGACGGCGATTGACCTTTCGGCCTGCGGACTCGATCAGATCGAGGAGACCGAGACCGAGTTTCGCATCGGTGCCATGTGCACCCTGCGCCAGCTCGAGCGCCATGCCGGGCTCAACGCGCTTGTCAACAATGTCTTTGAGTTCGCCGTCCACGACATCGTGGGTGTGCAGCTGCGCAATACCGCTACGGTGGGCGGCAGCATCTACGGCCGCTTTGGCTTCTCGGACGTGCTCTCGGCTTTCCTGGCGCTCGATTCCTATGTTGAGCTGACGGGCGCCGGTCGCGTGCCGCTCGCGGAGTTCGTGGACATGGGCTACGTACGTGACGTGATCGAGCATGTCGTGGTCGTCAAGCACGATTACCGCGCGAGCTACGAGGCCGTGCGCAAGGCCGCGACCGACTTCCCCTCCTTAAACGTCACCGCCGCCTGGTGGGACAACAGCTGGCACGTCACCGTGGGCGCCCGCCCGCTGCGCGCTACCTTGCTGCAGGGCGAGGCATGTGGCCTTTCCAGCGAGCAGCCTTCCGAGGACGAGCTTCGCGCCCTTGCTGCATCCGTGCGTGCCCTGAGCTACGGAACCAACCTGTGGGGCTCGGTCGAGTACCGCCGTCGCATCTCGGCACCGCTCGCCGTCCAGGCCGTGCGTCGTGCCGCCGGCATCGAGCTTTCTGCCGCGCTTGCCCGCGAGCTCGAGACCGTGCAGATTCCTAAGTTTGCCACGGACGAGTATTCCTGCCGCCGCGTGCCCGGCGTCGATTCTAGCGAGGTGCGCTAATGGCTACCAAACTCATCGATCTTTCCTTTACGCTCAACGGCCGTAAGGTCAAGGTTCAGATTGCCCCCGACACTATGCTCTTTGCGCTGCTGCGCGAGCAGGGCTGTGCGTCGGTGCGCTGCGCCTGCGAGACCACCAACTGCGGCCTGTGCACGGTGTGGCTCGACGGCGACCCGGTGCTGAGCTGCTCGGTTCCCGCCGCCCGCGTTGAGGGCCACACCATCACCACGCTCGAGGGTCTCAAGGCCGAGTCCGAGGCGCTTGCCCGCGCGATGGCTGCCGAAGGCGCCGAGCAGTGCGGTTTTTGCGCCCCCGGCCTTATCATGAACGTGCTGGCGCTTGCCCGCGCCGCCAAGGAGGACCCGAGCCTCGTCGCCACGCGCGAGGAGCTGTCGCGCCAGCTCGCCGGCAACCTCTGCCGTTGCAGCGGCTACGAGAGCCAGCTGCGCGCCATTGTCCGCTTCCTCAACGAGTCCGGCGTGCAGGTGGGCTTTGAGATGCCCGAACTGCCGGTCAACGACACCAGCTGCGACGGTGTCTCGTACAAGCAGATCACCCATAAGCAGCCCAAGAAGGACTCGAAGGCGCTGCTCGAGGGCCGTCCCGTCTACACGGGCGATATGGTGCCCGCCGGGGCCCTGATCGTCAAACTCAAGCGCAGCCCCTATGCCCGCGCCAAGATCCGCTCTATCGATACGTCGCGCGCCCTGAAGGTGCCCGGCGTCGTGGGCGTCTACACTTACGAGGACGTGCCCAAGCGCCGCTTTACTATCGCCGGTCAGAGCTATCCGCAGCCGAGTCCCTACGACCGTTTGATTCTCGAGAACCTTGTGCGCTACCAAAACGAGGAGGTGGCGATCGTCGCTGCCGAGACCGAGGAGGCTGCCGACAAGGCGCTCAAGCTCATCAAGGTCGACTATGAGGTGCTCGAGCCCCTGCTCGACTTTACCCGGGCACTCGATAACGATATCGTGGTCCACCCCGAGGGCGACGTGACCTTTATGTTCCCGCAGGGCGGCGATGTCCCGCGCAACCTGGTGTGCAGCGGTACCAGCGATTTTGGCGACCTGGACGAGGCCTTCGCCCAGAGCGACATCGTCTTTGAGCGCACCTACACCAGCCAGGCCACGCAGACCGCGCCCATGGAGACCTTCCGCGCCTTCGCGACGACCGACGCGTTTGGGCGCATCTCCGTGACCACCTCGACGCAGGTGCCCTTCCACGTGCGCCGCATGGTCGCGCAGTCGCTCGACATTCCGCAGTCGCAGGTGCAGGTCATTAAGCCGCGCATCGGCGGCGGCTTTGGCTCCAAGCAGACGGGCTGCTGCGAGATCTTCGTTGCGTTTGTGACGCAGCAGACCGGCCGTCCGAGTTACTGCTGCTACACCCGCGAGGAGACCATCACCGCGGGCAACTCGCGCCACCAGATGCAGATGACCGTCAAGTTGGGCGCCATGAACGACGGCACCATCACGGCCATCGATCTGCATACGCTGTCCAACGCCGGTGCGTACGGCGAGCACGCTACCACGACGATCGGCCTGTCGGGCCACAAGAGCCTGCCCATCTACAACCACGTGAAGGCGAGCCGCTTTAGCTGGGACGCCGTCTACACCAATACCAACCGCGGCGGCGCGTATCGCGGCTACGGTGCCACCCAGGGCCAGTTTGCCGTGGAGAGCGCCGTCAACGAGCTTGCCGACATGCTGCACATGGACCCCGCCGACCTGCGCCTTAAGAACATCGTGCGCGAGGGCGAGATCATGCCGCAGTACTACAACGAGAAGCTCAACGCCTGCGCGCTCGACCGCTGCCTGCTGCGCGCGATGGACATGATCGGCTGGCGCGACAAGCCGCTGGCTGTGGACCTGGGCGACCGCGTGCGTGCTCTGGGCTGTGCGCTCACCATGCAGGGCTCGGGCATTTCCAACGTTGATATCGCCGGCATCGACATGCGCCTGGAAGAGGACGGCTTCATTACCATCGGCACCGGCGCCACCGATAACGGCATGGGCGTCGACACGATCCTGGCGCAGATTGCCGCCGAGGAGCTGGGCGTGGAGAGCTCGCTGATCGTGGTGCGCGGCGTGGACACCGACGTGTCGCCGTTCGACGCCGGTTCGTACGCGAGCTCCGGTACCTACGTGACGGGCCTTGCCGCCAAGAACGCCGCGACCGAGCTGCGTGAGAAGATTTGTGCCAAGGCCGCCCAGATGTGGGATGTGGACGCCGCCGACGTGGTCTTCGATGGCCAGTACGTGCGTCTGTCCGACGAGCGCGCCGCGCGCGAGCAGAACCGCTACCTCACGCTGCGCGACTTTGCCAACCTGTGCGTCAAGAACATCGCGGGCGGCGACGCGCTCACCTCGCATGCTTCTGCCTGCCTGCCCGTTTCGCCTCCGCCGTTTATGGCCGGCATTGCCGAGGTCGAGGTCGACAAGGCCACCGGCAAGGTGACTGTGGTGGACTACGCGGCGGCTGTGGACTGCGGCACCGTGATTAACGAGGCGCTCGCGCGCGTCCAGGCCGAGGGCGGCATTGCCCAGGGCATCGGCCACGCGCTCTACGAGATCGTCGAGCACGACGACCGCGGCCGCCTGCGCACCGGCAACTTTATGAGCTACAAGCTGCCCACGCGCCTGGACATCGGCAGTATTCGCGTGGCCTTTGAGCCGAGCTACGAGCCTACGGGCCCGTTTGGCGCCAAGTCGATCGGCGAGGTCGTCATTAACACGCCGCTCGCCGCCGTGGCCTCGGCCGTGGCGCACGCCACCGGCCACCAGGTGCGCTCGCTGCCGATCACGCCCGAGAAGGCCCTGCTGGGGGAGTAGCGGGTCGGCGAACAAGTCGTAATGGGCGGGGCGGGGCAACTCGCCCCGCCTTTCGCACTCGTGGTGAGGTCGTGAGCCTGTAAAACGTGTGCGTGCGCTTGTCGTTCGTATCTGCTATCATTCCTAGTCTGTGCGCTCATGCGGGCGTGGCGGAATTGGTAGACGCGCCAGATTTAGGTTCTGGTGGGATTCCCGTGAAGGTTCGAGTCCTTTCGCCCGCACCAACGCATCTGCGTCGGCTTCGGCCGTCGCGACTCTTTGTTGCATAAAGGTACCAGCACCTCAGATAAGCTGGGCAGTATGAGGAGGAACGTGTTGAACATCACCGCTTCTGACGTCAAGGACGCCAAGCTCACCGCTACGGTCACCATCCCGGCCGCCGACGTCGACGCCGCGATCAAGAAGGCCTACAAGGACACCGCCAAGAAGTACCGCTTCCCGGGCTTCCGTGCCGGCAAGGCTCCCCGTCCGGTCATCGATTCCGCTCTTGGCGCCGAGGCTACCCTCGCTCAGGCCACCAACGACCTGATCGCCGCCAACGAGCCCGCCGTCCTCAACGAGCTGGACATCGTCCCCACCAAGAGCGGTGACTACAAGGAGCTCGACCTCGCCAAGGATCACGAGGACTACACCTACACCGTCGAGTTCTCCCTGCGTCCCGCCGCTGAGCTCTCCTCCTTCGACGCTGTCGAGATCGAGATGCCCCCTGCGGAGGTCACCGAGTCCGAGATCAACAACCAGGTCGAGATGCTCCTCAACTACCGTGCCACCTTCGAGGACGTCGAGGGCCGCTCTGTCGAGTCCGAGGACTACGTTACCGTCGACCTCAAGGCCGTCGAGAACGCCGACAACTTTGCCGCCGAGGGCCGTATGCTCATCGCCGGTAGCGACAGCAACCCCGCCGAGTTCAACGAGGCTCTGATCGGCGCCAACGTTGACGACGTCAAGTCCGTCACCTGGACCGACGAGGCCGAGGAGGGCGAGGAGGCCGAGACCCACACCGTCGAGGTCACCGTCAAGGGCATCAAGGTCCGCAACACCCCCGAGCTCACCGACGAGCTCGTCAAGTCTGACTTTGGCTTCGACAGCATCGACGCTATGCGCGACGCCATCAAGATCGAGATCGAGCAGGACAAGGCTTCCCGCCTCCCGGCCGAGAAGGAGAACCGTTGCGTCTCTGCTCTCGCCGAGCGCCTGCAGCTCGACGAGATGGACGCCGACTACGAGCAGTCCGTCTTTGAGGAGCTTGGCCAGAACTTCCTGTCCAACCTCGCTGCCCGCGGCATGACGCTGGACACCTGGCTGCCCGCTTCCGGCCTGACCATGGAGCAGTTCATCGGCGACCTGCACAAGCAGGCCAACGACGTTGCCCGTGAGTCCCTGGCGCTCGACGCTCTCGCCCGTGAGCTCAAGATTGAGGTCACCGAGGACGACATCAACGCCGAGTTCGAGAAGGCTGGCGTCAAGGACGTCGAGGCTTCCAAGGCCGAGTTCATCGCCGATGGCCGCATGCCTGCCGTCCGCGAGTCCATCCGTCGCTCCAAGGCCGTCGATCACCTGGTCGAGAACGCCAAGGTGACCGAGGTCGACGAGACTGCCAAGGACGCCGAGTAATTCTCGCCACCTTGCCCGCGAGCGCATGCGTGCGCCCGTGATGGGGTAAAGTTATACACCGGTTATCCGGTAGCTTCGTACGGTGCCAGCCAATGCATAGCATGCGGGCACCGTACGTTTATCTAGAACCAATTTGGTCCGCAAGAGAGAAATGGAGATGCGTATGATCGCTAAGTTCGATTCCGCCCTCGTGCCATACGTTATCGAGCAGACGCCGCGCGGCGAGCGCAGCTACGATATCTATTCGCGCCTGCTCAACGACCGCATCATCTTCTTGGGCGAGGAGATCAACTCCGTCAGCGCCAACCTGGTCGTTGCCCAGCTGCTGCATCTTGAGAGCCAAGATGCCGAGAAGGATATCTCGCTCTATATCAATTCGCCCGGCGGCGAGGTCTACTCCGGTCTGGCGATTCTTGACACCATGAACTTCATTAAGCCGCAGGTCTCCACCATCTGCGTCGGTATGGCCGCGTCTATGGCCGCCGTGCTGCTTTCGGCCGGCGCCAAGGGCAAGCGCTTCTGCCTGCCGCACTCCAAGGTCATGATTCACCAGCCCAGCGGCGGTGCCCAGGGCCAGCAGACCGAGATCGAGATCGTGGCCGAGGAGATCAAGAAGACCCGCCGCGAGCTCAACCAGATCCTGTCCGACGCCTCGGGCCAGCCCATCGAGAAGGTCCAGGCCGATACCGAGCGCGATAACTACCTGAGCGCTGCCGAGGCCCTCGACTACGGTCTGATCGACCGTATCGTCACCTCGCGCGACCTCGCCGCGAAGGACGCCTAGGATGGCCGGTAACATGCAGGACAACTTCGACGAGAACGGCAACCCCATCCGCTGCTCCTTCTGCGGAAAAGAGCAGGGGCAGGTTCGCCGCCTTGTAAAGGGTCCGACCAACATCTTTATCTGCGACGAGTGCGTTGCCGCCTGCTCTGAGATTTTGGAGGAGTCGCTGGCTTCGGACTTTATGGACGCTGCCCGCAACGGCAAGCTGCCGGGCTTCCTCAACGACCACGGTCAGGCTGCATCTCAGCCCGCCGTGGACCCCGAGGCCGAGGGCTTTGAGCTCGAGGACGACGCCCGTCAGGTCATTACGCATGTGCCGACGCCGCACGAGATTTATGACGAGCTTTCGGCCTATGTCATGGGCCAGGAGGACGCCAAGCGCGCCATGTCGGTTGCCGTGTACAACCATTACCGCCGCGTCATCGAGGGCGGTGTCGCGCTTTCGGCCTTTGACGACGGCTTGGATTCGCAGCTTGACGATGATATGGACGAGGTAGAGCTCGCCAAGTCCAACATTTTGCTGCTCGGTCCCACCGGTACCGGTAAGACTCTGCTCGCCCAGACGCTCGCGCGCATCCTCGAGGTGCCGTTTGCCATCGCCGATGCTACCGCGCTTACCGAGGCCGGTTACGTGGGCGAGGATGTGGAGAACATCCTGCTCAAGCTCATCAATGCCGCCGATGGCGATATTGAGCGCGCGCAGGTCGGCATTATCTACGTGGACGAGATCGACAAGATCGCCCGCAAGGCCGAGAACCTCTCCATCACCCGCGATGTTTCGGGCGAGGGCGTTCAGCAGGCGCTGCTTAAGATTCTTGAGGGCACGGTGGCAAGCGTTCCGCCCACCGGCGGCCGCAAGCATCCCCAGCAGGAGCTGCTGCAGATCGACACGACCAACATCCTGTTTATCTGCGGTGGTGCCTTTGTGGGTCTGGACAAGATCATCGCCGACCGCGTGGGCAACAAGGGCGTGGGCTTTAACTCCGAAATCGCCGGCCCCACTTCGGTCGACGAGAACGACCTGCTGCGCCAGGTGCTTCCGCAGGACCTCAACGCCTTTGGCATGATTCCCGAGTTCGTGGGCCGTACGCCCGTCGTCACCCAGACGCAGGCGCTCGACGAGGACGATCTGGTGTCGATCCTGACCGAGCCCAAGAACGCTGTGGTGCGTCAGTACCGCAAGATGTTCCAGCTCGAGGACGTTGAGCTTGAGTTTGAGGACGCGGCTCTGCACGAGATCGCCCGCATGGCACTTGCCCGCAAGACCGGCGCCCGCGGCCTGCGTGCCATCTGCGAGGACGTGCTGCAGCAGACGATGTTCGATCTCCCCAGCGAGGAGGGCGTTGCCAAGGTCGTCGTAACCGAAGCTGCCGTCAAGGGCGAAGAACAGCCCCAGCGCATCTACGGCTAGACCAGCCTAAAACGTGTTTGCAAATAGCCTCCGACCACCCACGGTCGGAGGCTATTTTATATATACGCAATAACCCCAACTACCTGTGTTATTCTGTGTGTTTGTTTAAGCCTCAGCGAAGTCATATCAGACTGAAGTAATCGATACCTAAGGGGAGGAATGCAGATCCTGGCGGGCCTACATTCCTCCCCGGCGGGACAGGGAGAGATATATGGAAGAGATGCCCAAGAACTACGATCCGTCGACCAACGAGCCGGCGATCCTGCAGAAGTGGCTCGACGGCGGCTACTACAAGCGCCGTGAGGGCGTGGGCGACTGCACCGTCACCATTCCGCCTCCCAACGTGACTGGCAAGCTCCACATGGGCCATGCCACCGATGACTCCATCCAGGACGCCATCGTCCGTATGGCCCGCATGCGCGGCAAGTCCACGCGCTGGGTGCTGGGCACCGATCACGCCGGTATCGCCACGCAGACCAAGGTCGACAAGAAGCTCAAGAGCGAGGGTATCAGCCGCCTGGAGATCGGTCGCGACAAGTTTGTTGACGCCTGCTGGGACTGGACCCACGAGTACGGCGGCATCATCGTCGAGCAGATCAAGCGCATGGGCTGCTCCGTCGACTTCGACAACGAGCGCTTCACCATGGACGAGGATTACGCCCAGGCCGTGCGTAAGGTCTTCTGCGACTGGTACCACGACGGCCTGATCTACCGTGGCAAGCGTATCGTCAACTGGTGCCCCAACTGCACCACCGCCATCTCGGACGACGAGGCCGAATACAAGGACGAGAAGGGCCACCTGTGGCACCTGCGCTACCCGTTGACCGAGCCGGTTAACGGCCAGGACTACATCGTCGTCGCCACCACGCGCCCCGAGACCATGCTCGGCGACACGGGCGTCGCCGTCTCCCCGAAGGACCCCGAGAAGGCCGCCTTCGTGGGTAAGACCGTCAAGCTCCCCATCGTCGACCGCGAGATCCCTATCTTTGAGGATTGGCATGTCGACGCCAACTTTGGCTCCGGCTTCGTCAAGGTCACCCCTGCCCACGACCCCAACGACTACGCCATGGGTCAGGCCCACGACCTGCCGCAGATCAACATCTTCGACGAGCACGCGGTGGTCGTCGAGGGCTACGGCGAGTTTACCGGCATGAACCGCGACGAGTGCCGTGAGGCCGTCATCAAGTGGTTCGAGGAGCACGACCTGCTCGATCATGTCGAAGAGCTCGACCACTCCGTCATGCACTGCTACCGTTGCGACTCCGCTCTGGAGCCGTGGCTGTCCGAGCAGTGGTTTGTGGCCGTCGACAAGCTCAAGGGGCCGGCGCTCGAAGCCGTCAACTCCGGCAAGGTCACCTTCCACCCCGCGCGCTGGACGCAGACCTACACCACCTGGATGGAGAACCTCAAGGACTGGTGCATCTCGCGTCAGCTGTGGTGGGGCCACCGCATCCCCGTGTTCTACTGCGAGGACTGCGGCTGGGAGGACGCCCTGACCGAGGACACCGACGTGTGCCCCAAGTGCGGCGGCCATCACGTGCATCAGGACGAGAACGTGCTGGACACCTGGTTCAGCTCGCAGCTGTGGACCTTCGCCACGCAGGGCTGGCCGCAAAAGCCGGAGCTGCTCGAGGGGCATCACCCCACGACGGCGCTCGTCACCGCGCGCGACATCATTGCGCTGTGGGTCGCCCGCATGGTTATGAGCTCGCTGTACTTCTTGGACGAGGTGCCGTTTAAGGACGTCGTCATCTACCCGACGATCCTGGCCAAGGACGGCAGCCGCATGTCCAAGTCCAAGGGCAACGGCGTTGACCCCATGGATCTCATTGGCATGTACGGCGCCGACGCCATGCGTTACAACCTGCTCACGCTGTGCACCAACAACCAGGATGTTAAGTTCGACGCGAACATCGATAAGAAGACCAAGAAGCTCATCGACAGCCCGCGCACCGACCAGGCCAAGTCGTTTGTGACCAAGATCTGGAACGCCAGCCGCTTCCTGCTTATGAACATGGAGGGCTATACGCCCGGCGAGCCCGTCGTGGAGACGCCGGCCGACGCCTGGATGTTCAGCCGCCTGGCCAAGGCCGTGAAGATGGTCACCGAGGGCATCGAGAACTACACCTTTGGTGACATGGCCCGCGGCGTGCAGCAGTTCTTCTGGAACGAGGTCTGCGACTGGTACGTTGAGGTCACCAAGGCCCGCCTGAAGGGCGAGGGCCGTCTGCAGGCTCAGCGCAACCTGATCTTTGTGCTCGATACCTCCATTCGCCTGATGCACCCGCTTATGCCGTTTGTCACCGAGGAGATCTGGGACAACATGCCGGCGAGCGTGCTTGACCTGGACGCCGAGGGCAACGTGAACCGCGCCGAGGCGCTCATGATCGCCAAGTGGCCGGAGCCCGCCGACTACGCCAAGTATGTCGACGAGGACGCCGAGCGCGCGTTTGAGCTGTGCCGTACCGTGGTGTCTGCTGCCCGAGCCACCCGTTCGCGTTATCGCTTGAGCCCCAAGGCCGAGCTCGACGTGGTCGTGCGCGCCGGTGCCGAGGATATTGAGAAGCTCGAGAGTCTGCGCTCGACCATCGAGCCGCTGGCCAACACCGCTTCGCTGGTTATGGGTACCGACGTTGAGAAGCCGGCTGCGAGCATTGCCGTGGTCGATAGCGGCGTCGAGGTCTTTGTGGTGCTCGAGGGCAAGGTTGATCTTTCGGCCGAGAAGGCGCGCCTGGAGAAGGAGATCGCCGCGGCGCAGAAGGAGCTCGTCGGCTGCGAGAAGACGCTGGCCAACGAGGGCTTTGTGGCCAAGGCCGCGCCCGCGGTGGTCCAGAAGAAGAGGGACCGTGCAGCTGAGCTCAAGGAGATCCTGGTGGCGCTGACTGCTCAGGTCGCTGACTTCTCGTAAGGTTTACTCGGGGGCGCGTCCCGATGCTTTGCTCTCCGCTGCGGACACCTATTCCGCCGTTCTAACGAACGGCGGCTGACTCGACGCTGCAAACGCCTCTGATGGCCAATCTGCCGTTCAACTTCGGGCGCATGGGCATAAGCCCTATGCGCCCTTGTTTCACGGCACCTTGGCTCATCAGAGGCGTTTTCGCTGACTATCCTCAACCTATACTGTTTTATTTTTCTATGAATGGCGGTTCTAAAAATGCCTAAGCGTTCTGGCTTGTATACCGTTCCTTTTGAGTTTGATTTGCTTTCGTTTGATGAGGCTGTGGGGCTTGCTGCTGATACGGGGCGGATTTCTGGGGATGCTGGGCCTCTGCTTGAGACGGTTGTCGATATGCTCGATGAGCTGGGGCGTCCGGACGAGTATTTCGATTGCATTCAGGTTGCCGGTACCAATGGCAAGACTTCGACTACGCGTTTTTCGGCTGCCATCCTTCGTGGTGAGGGGTTAAAGACCGCGCTGTATACGTCGCCGCAGCTGGTGCGCTATCCCGAGCGCATGGAGGTTGATGGGCGCGTTGTGAGCGACGAGGCCTTTGCCCGTGGTGTTTCTGCTGCTGTTGAGGCGGGACATCGTGTGAATGCCCGTCGTGTGGCGGCGGGGGAGCGCGCCTATACCATCACGCCGTTTGACCTGCTGACGGCTGCCGCACTGGTGGTGTTTGCCGAGGCCGCGGTGGATGTTGCCGTGCTCGAGGTCGGCATGGGCGGCCGTTGGGACGCTACGAGTGCGACCGATCCCGTCGCCGTTGCCATTACAGGTATCGGACTCGACCATACACGCATTTTGGGCGACACGCTCGAGGCAATTGCGGGGGAGAAGGCTGCGGTTATCAAACCCGGGCGCTTGGTTGTTTTGGGCGAGGGCACACACGAGGCGAGCGTTCAACGCGTGATGGATGCCCGTTGCCGCGAGTGCGGTATCGTGCCGCTTGTGGTGAGCCACGTCACGACTAAGGTGCCGGCGCATGTGGGCGATACCGTGGAGTTTAGCTG
>CABRZN010000056.1 GCA_902475445.1 uncultured Collinsella sp. | reverse complement strand
GGGAGGCCTCGCGGCCTCCCCCTTTTTTGCGTTTATAGGTTCCTATCTCACATAGTCGCTGTGTTTTATGACCCTCGTTTGTCGCATCTTCTGTGAACGGGCTACAATAACTGAGTCTGTGCAATATGGAGGTGAACATGGCTGAAGCTGGTATCGGCGTTGACATCGTCGAGATTTCCCGCATGAAATCAATTCTTGAAAAGACGCCGTCGTTTGCTCGGCGTGTGTTTACCGAAGAAGAGCGTGCGTATTGCGACGCCTCTTCTCGTCCTGCCGCTCACTATGCCAGCCGCTTTGCTTCGCGCGAGGCAGTGCTAAAGGCTCTCGGAACAGGTTTTAGTCAAGGTGTTGGCCGCAAGGATGTTTCGGTTACGCGCGATAAGCTCGGAAAACCGAAAGCATTGCTTTCTGGTCGTGCGCTCGAGATTGCTCAAGAGCTGGGTGTTGTTGAGGTTGCTCTTTCCATTACGCTTACTGGAGACTTGGCCGTTGCGAATGCCATTGCGATTACCGAAGATGCTCGGCCAAAGCCTAAAGAGGAGAAAGTGAGCACCAAGGAGCGCGTCGCGCAGACATTCAAAGAGGCTCGTTCTGTTTTGGATGAGCTTGAGCAGCTGCAGAATTCAGCTTTGTCGGAGCACCTGGGCGATGCTTCGCAAGATACGCTAGGAGCATAGATGAAACCGGTTTTAAGTACCGAGGAAGTCGTTCGTCTCGAGGATATTATCGAACGCGAAGGAACTTCGAAGGCCGAGCTTATGGAGTTGGCAGGCGAATTTGCCGCCAACGAGATCTTAAAGCTTAATCCCGATCGAGTCCTCGTTCTGGTTGGTTTTGGCAATAACGGCGGCGACGGTTGGGTGGCTGCCGATATCTTGAGCCATAAGGGTGTGGACGTGGATATCGTCTCTCCAGTTGAGCCCGATGAGATTCCCGCCGCTCTGGCTCGCCACGTTGCTCGTCGTACTGCCGGCCGTGACGTGCACGTTTGCGTCGGCCCCTCGCGTGACGAGCTCGAAGTGCTGATTGATAAGACCGATGTCGTTGTCGATGCTATTTTTGGCACCGGTTTCCACGGGAATCTGCGTGCGCCGTTCTCCATTTGGATCCCTACGGTCAACGAATGCGCCGATTGCGTTGTATCCATTGATGTCCCCTCGGGCCTGAATGCCGAGACTGGCGTGGTTGATGACGACTGCATTCGTGCCGAGCGTACAGTAACGATGATTGCCCCCAAGATCGGTTTGTATAGCGCCGATGGTCCTGAGTACGCTGGCGATTTGGTCTGCGGCAATCTTTACGATCGTCTTGACGAGGTTATCGATGATGTGGACCATGCGGCTGAGATTGTCGAGCCTGGCGATTTGGCCGATTATTTCGCTCCGCTGCCAACGAATATCGATAAGTATTCTCGTGGCTCCGTGCTTATTGTCGCCGGCTCTGCGCAGTACCCTGGTGCTGCCATTATGGCAGCCAAGTCTGCTGCCCGCGCTGGTGCCGGTTATGTGGCCGTCGCAACGCCTGATGCTTGCGCCAACCTTATTCGTATGACACTTCCTTCGATTCCCGTCTTTGCCATTCCGTCCGATTCCCGCGGTTCCTTTGGTGCCGCTGCGCGCATGACGGTGTGCGAGATTGCAAAGAAGTACAGCTGCGTGCTGTGCGGCCCCGGTATGACTACGTCTGCTGGCGCTATGCAGGTAGTCTCGGGCCTGCTCGAGCTTGATGTGCCGCTCATCTTGGATGCCGATGCGCTCAACTGCCTCTCTAAGATTGCCATTGACGGTATCGATAGCAATCCCGAGATGTATCGTCGTGAGCAGCCGCTCGTCATGACGCCGCACTATCGCGAGCTTTCGCGCTTGGTTGCCGGTGACGAGGTCAACGATCTGGGGACTGCGATCGCGGCCGCGCAGAAGGTTGTCTGGGCTGCCGGCTCCGATAATCTCGTGGTTATCGCTAAGGGGCCGACGACGGCTATCTGCGGTGTCGAGCGTGTGTTGCTCCCGCTCTCGGGTCCGGCTTCGCTGGCGACTGCCGGTTCGGGCGATGTTCTTGCGGGCATTTTGGCTGGCACGCTGGCCACCATGCGCGATGAGATGGATCGTTGGGAACTGCTGTATTCGTACGCCGTCGCGCTCCACAGCTACGCTGGTTTTGCCGCAGCGACGGAGTACGGTGAGAAGAGCGTTATTGCGACCGATCTGATTGACTTGATCGGCCCCGCTATGGAGTTGGCGGCAAAGGATGCGCTCGAAGATCTGGGAATCATGGACGAAGGGTCGGATGACTAATCATGAATAAGGCCGATTTGACGCGCTGGTCCTGGGTTGAGATCGACCGCGGGGCACTTCGCCGTAACACGAGGGCTTACAAGAACCTGCTCGACCCGCGCCAGCGTCTGTGCTGTGTGGTCAAGGCTGATGCCTATGGCCATGGTGCTGTAGAGTGCGCCAAAATCATGTACTCTGCCGGAGCAGACATGTTCGCGGTGGCGACGGTCAACGAGGGCGTTGAGCTGCGCCAGGGTGGAATCACCAAACCTATCCTGATTCTGAGCGAGCCGCCCATCGAGGCTATCCCCGTTTTGCTCGAGTTCGACATCATGCCTTCGGTCTATACGTCCGATTTTGCCCTAGCCTATGGCGAGTGCGCTGTTGCGGCCGGCAAGGTGGGCAAATACCATCTGGCTATCGAGACGGGCATGAATCGTATTGGCGTTCACTACACGCAGGTGCTCGACTTTGTACGCGGTATTAGTTTCCATCGCGGCATCCAGTGCGATGGCGTCTTTACGCACTTTGCAACGGCTGATGAACCTGGCGGTTGGGACTATAAACTGCAGTGTCAGCGTTTTACCGAGGCCGTTCAGGCGATAAAGGACGCTGGCTTTGAGTGCGGCATCGTGCATTGCGCCAATACGCCGTCTTCGATGCTCGATTCCTCGATGCATTTTGATATGATTCGCGCCGGCATCGGTCTATATGGCCTGCAGCCGTGTGAGTTGAGCGGTCGTGTGATGCAGCTCGATCCCGTCATGAGCGTTCACGCGCGCGTGACGCGCGTGGCGCATCCTGCGATGGGCGAGGGCGTGGGTTACGGTTTTACCTATCGCGTACCTCGCACGCGCGTCCAGATTTGCACGTTGCCGATCGGATAC
Organism: uncultured Collinsella sp.; assembly: GCA_902475445.1. Taxonomy (GTDB): domain Bacteria; phylum Actinomycetota; class Coriobacteriia; order Coriobacteriales; family Coriobacteriaceae; genus Collinsella. Next base: position 8,814 of record CABRZN010000056.1, on the reverse strand, counting down.
GCCGACGGTCTTTCGCGCACGCTTTCTAACCGTATGGATGTGCTATATCGCGGCGAGCGCGTTCGCCAGGTGGGCAATATCTGCATGGACCAATTTATGGTTGCCATTCAGTCCAACCCGGCGCACGAGATTCCCGAGGCCGAGTACGGCGACGAGATGATTATTGTCGGCCGCGACGGCGATGCCGAGATTACCATGGACGAGATGGCGCGCCTGCGTGGCACGATTAACTACGAGGTCGCCTGCGGCTTTGGCATGCGTCTCGACAAGGTCTACGTGTAGGAGCCACCATGGGCGTCATGCACATCCCCGGCCATAGCCATCAGGCGCCGCGCGAGGTCGCGCTCGAGGAGATCGAGGCGGTTTTAGGCGATTGCCACCTGTGCCAGCTTTATCAATCGCGCCATAACATCGTTTTTGGCGTGGGAAATCCCCATGCCCGTGTGATGTTTATCGGTGAGGTGCCGGGCCGCAACGAGGATTTGCAGGGCGAACCTTTTGTGGGGGCGGCAGGCGAGGACCTCAAGGGCATTCTGTCTTTGGCGGGCCTTAAGCGCGAAGACGTTTATATCGCCAACGTGCTTAAGTGTCGCCCGCCGGGAAATCGCAATCCTCGTCCCGAGGAAGTTCTGGCCTGCTCCCCGTTTTTGCGTGAGCAGATTCGAAGCATTTGGCCCGATATCATCGTGACGCTCGGCAATCCCGCGACGCACTTTGTGCTCAAGACCGAGATCGGCATTACCAAACTGCGCGGCAGGTTCCATCAGATGGGGCACTTTGTGGTGATGCCGACGTTTCATCCCGCAGCGGCGCTGCGCAATCCGGCGTGGCAGGAGTTGCTGGAAGAAGACTTTAAGATGCTGGGCGACTATCTGGAGCGACATCCCGCGCCAGAGAGCGCCTCGAACTAATAAGGAGCGCATATGTCCCTGGAGCGCCTGGGGGTAGGTACTTTCAAAACGACTTGCACCGCCGATACGGAGCATTTTGGCGAGCTGGTTGCACCGTGCCTGGAAGATGGCGATGTTTTGATTTTGACCGGCGGCCTGGGGGTGGGCAAAACCCACTTTACCAAGGGCGTCTCACGCGGTCTGGGCGACGGGCATATGGTTACAAGCCCTACATTTGCGCTCATGGCTGTTCACGACCAAGGTCGTATTCCGCTGTTCCACTTTGACCTGTACCGCCTGGAGCATGCCTACGAGCTCGAGGATACGGGCATTTTCGATGTGCTGGGCTATGAGGGTGCTTGTCTGCTGGAATGGGGCGAACAGTTCCAGGACGAGCTGACGGATGAGTATCTTTCGGTAACGCTCAAACGTGATGAGGACGATAGCGATGTGCGAACGATAACGCTCGAGGCGCACGGCGAGCGCGCAACGGAGCTTTCCGATTTGATTGATAAGGCTGTACAAGATGAGCTTGCTTAACGATAACGCGCTGGTGGTGGCGCTCGATACCTCGACCGACATGCTTGCCTGCGCGGCAAGTTGGACCGATGCGCAGACGGGCGAGGCGAAGCTGGTGGGTGGCGACCATCTGTGCCGCCGCCACGCTAACGTGGAGCTCGTGAATACCGTTGATGGCGTGCTGGCACAGGCCGGTTTGGATCGCAGCGATGTCGGCTGCTATGTGGTCGGTCGCGGTCCGGGCTCGTTTACGGGCGTGCGCATTGGCATCTCCACCGCAAAAGGCCTGGCGCGCGGCGCCAACGTGCCGCTGCTGGGCGTATCGACGCTCGATGCCTGCGCCTGGACGGCGTGGAAGGCTGGCGTGCGCGGCAAGCTCGGTATTCTTGCCGATGCCATGCGCGGCGAGGTGTACCCGGCACTGTATGTGTTGAACGATGAGGGTCCTGAGCGCCTGTTTGAGCGCGAGCGCGTGGCTAAGGCCGCCGTGGCGCTCGACGAGTGGCGCCAGGCCACCGATTGGGATCAGGTTAAGCTGACTGGCGACGGTTTGGTGCGCTATGGCAGGCTGCTGGACGAGGACGAGACCGCCCGCTGCGTGGAGCGCGACCTGTGGTGGCCTTCGGGCGAGGGCTTGCTGCTCGCGCACGCTGCGGGTGACGGCGATCCGGCTCGCGTCCTGCCGATTTACACGCGCCTTTCGGATGCCGAGGAAAATGAGCGCAAGCGTCTTGGTCTTGCTGAGAGTGCACAGAGCGAAATTACGGGCGTTGCCGATGAGCTCGCCGGTCGTCATCTGCAGTTCCGTCCCATGGGCGCGGCGGATGCCGAGGGCGCGAGCGCGCTAGAGGCTGCCTGCTTTGAAGGTGCCGGACACAAGGCATGGACGCCGGGCATGTTCCTGTCCGAACTGGGCGAGGACGTCGCTGCGCCGCGTAGTTGGTGGGTGGCACACGACGACGGCAAGCTGCTGGGCCTTGCCGGCGGTATGGTCGTGGACGGTGATGTGCAGATTCTGGATGTCGCCGTCGACCCGGCACATCGCCGTGAGGGCATTGCCCGCAAGCTGCTGTCGCATGTGAGCTATGATGCCCAGATGCTCGGCTGCACCACGGCTTCGCTCGAGGTCGAGGACGGCAACGAGGGAGCGATCGCGCTTTATAACGCTCTGGGCTTTACCGAGGCAGGACGGCGCCGCGGCTACTATGGTGCCGGCAAGGATGCCATCGTCATGACGGCTCCGCTGCCCCTGGTGCTTCCGGTCGACAATGCCTCGCCCGAGCCGACGGCGGCAGAGCAGCGCGTATGGCCGCTGCCTGCGCCTGGGCGCTCTGCCGAGGAACGTGTCGAGATTGAGCGTCGCCGCCTAGTGCTCGCTATCGAGAGCTCCTGCGACGAGACGGCGGTGGCGATTATCGATGCGGATGGCAATATGCTGGCCAACCAGGTGTCGACACAGATTGATTTTCACGCCCGCTTTGGCGGCGTGGTGCCCGAGATCGCCTCGCGCAAACACGTTGAGGTGATTGTGAGTGTCGTGGATGCGGCGCTCGAGGATGCCGCAGCATCGCTTGGTCTTGAGGGCGGAGCCATTACACCAAGTGAGCTTGCCGCCGTGGGCGTGACACAGGGTCCGGGCCTGGTGGGCGCCCTGGTGGTGGGCGTCGCCTTTGCCAAGGGCTTTGCGTATGCTGCCGGCAAGCCGCTCGTGTGCGTCAATCATCTGGAGGGGCATCTGTTTGCCAACCTGCTGGCGCAACCCGACCTCAAACCGCCGTTCATCTTCACGCTTGTCTCGGGCGGGCACACCATGCTCGTGCACGTGAAGGCATGGGGCGACTACGAGGTACTTGGTGAGACGCTCGACGATGCTGTGGGCGAGGCCTTCGACAAGGTAGCCAAGGCGTTGGGTCTGGGCTATCCCGGTGGCCCCATCATCTCCAAGCTGGCCGAGACGGGCAATCCCCGCGCGATCGATTTTCCTCGCGCGCTTAACAGCAGGGGGGACTATCGCTTCTCGCTTTCGGGCCTCAAGACGGCGGTGACGCTCTACATCGAGCAGGAGACCAAGGCCGGGCGCACGATTCACCTGCCCGATCTGGCGGCTTCGTTTGAGGCAGCCGTCTTTGACGTTCAGTACAAGAAGGCCAAGAACGCGCTGCATGCCACCGGATGCAAGGAATACTGCATCGGCGGCGGCGTCTCGGCTAATCCGCATCTGCGCGAGATGATGATCAAGAAGCTTGGGCGTCAGGGGATCCGCGTAACGGTGCCACCGCTTTCGGCGTGCACCGATAACGCAGCCATGATCGCAGAGGTTGCCCGCCGTAAATTCGACCGAGGAGAAATCTCGCCGTTCGACGTCGACGCCGATCCAAACATGACGCTGTAGCTGGTACGGCGCGGTCCCCGGACGGAGGGGCCGGATATAAGGTTTCCTGCTCTACAGTCCTGCGCAAGACGAAGGCCACATTAAGTGGCCTTCTTTGCGTGCGGAACTCGCGATAAACCTTATATCCGGCCCCTCCGTCCGGGGACCTTTCTGTATCGATATAGCTTCTGAGCTGGTTTGGCGTCGACAACGTCCGGCAAGGTTAGCCAGCTGCGTCGAATTTCCGGCGTGCTTTAGCTGAAAGAAAAAGATGGTGTGCGGAGCTTTGCTCCGCATTTGGGATGGGAGCTCCCGCTGCTCCCGAGGGGCATCTCTCATGCAAAAACTTTTGTTGGGTAAAGTCCGAGGTCAGTGGCGTTTTATACCGAGAATTTCAAAAAAAGTTGAAAATTTATTACAAATTTGCGTTGACTTTAGGTAACTAAAGTTTCATACTCCTTTTTCAACCACTGGGGGATGTGAACACGCACGGATCGTTCGCATCATGATTGAAGAGGATTTTTTAGACATGTTCACGCATCAGCTAAACATTATCAGCGTAGTAATTATCTGATGCGGGTTAGCACATACAGCTAGCCCGTACGATAACGGGCGGCTGATGAAGATGAGGGCCGTCGAGCGCAACCGACGGCCCTCATTTTTTATGTCTAGGAAGTTCTTTTTAGAGGAGGAAATGTAATGAACGGAGTTTTGCTCATGGTTGTGGCCGCGGCGGTGCTCGCCTGCGGCTATCTGGGCTATGGCCGATGGCTGGCCAACAAGTGGGGCGTTGACAAAGAGGCCCTCACGCCGGCCAAGCGCATGAAGGACGGCAAGAGCTTCTCGCCCGTCTCCGCCTTCACCGCGTTCTCGCACCAGTTCAGCTCGATCTGCGGTGCTGGCCCTGTCACGGGTACGATCGTCGCCATGGCCTTTGGCTGGCTGCCCGTCGTGCTCTGGGTCCTCGTCGGCGGTATCTTCTTTGGTGCCGTCCACGACTTTGGTGCTCTGTACGCTTCGATGAAGAACAACGGCAAGTCCCTGGCCCAGCTCATCGAGAAGTACATCGGCAAGACCGGCCGTCGCCTGTTCCTGCTGTTCTGCTGGCTGTTCTGCATCATCGTCATCGCCGCCTTCACCGACATGGTCTGCAAGACGTTCATGTTCACCCCGGCCGTTGACGCTTCTGGTGCTGCTACCGGTGCCATCGACTTCACCAAGTCCTATGCCGCCGGCTGCGCTGGTACCATCTCCATCCTGTTCACCTTCGTCGCTATCGCCTTTGGTTGGGCCCAGAAGAAGTTCAACCTCACCGGTGCTGCCGAGTTCGTCACCGGCGTGGTGCTCATGGTTCTCATGTTTGCCGTCGGCATGCAGTTCCCGGTCTACCTGGACAAGTTCCAGTGGTTCGCCGTTGTCATGGTCTACCTGGTCTTTGCTGGCGCCATGCCCATCCAGATGCTCAAGACCCCTCGCGACTACCTCACTTCCATCATGATGATCGTCATGATCGCCTGCGCTGTCCTCGGTATCGTCGTCCTGGGTGTTAACGGCCAGGCCACCATCACCGCTCCGGCCTTTACCGGCTTCTCCAGCGCTTCTGGCATGATGTTCCCGGTCCTGTTTGTTTCCGTTGCCTGCGGTGCCCTCTCCGGCTTCCACAGCCTCGTTTCTTCTGGTACCTCCTCCAAGCAGGTCGAGAAGGAGCAGGACGCCGTCAAGGTCGGCTACGGCGCCATGATCGTCGAGTCCTTCGTCGGCATCCTTGCCATCATCGTCGCCGGCATCATGTTCTCCGATATGAACACCGCCGGTACCGGCGTCCTCAACGCCGGTGTCGCTTCCACCCCGTTCCAGATCTTCGCCGCTGGCATCTCCCGCGGTATGCAGGCCTTCGGTGTTGACGGCACGCTCGCTACCGTCTTTATGACCATGAACGTTTCCGCTCTGGCCCTGACCTCGCTCGACGCCGTCGCCCGCATCGCCCGCACCTCGTTCTCCGAGTTCTTTGCCCAGACCAACGATGCCCTGGCCATCGAGTCCAAGGCCGGCTACATGAAGGTCCTCGGCAACCCCTGGTTCGCCACGGTCGTTACCCTGCTTCCCGGTCTCGCCCTTGCCTTTGGTGGCTATGCCAACATCTGGCCGCTCTTTGGTGCTTCCAACCAGCTGCTCGGCGGCATGACCATGATCACCCTCGCCGTGTTCTGCAAGTGCACCGGCCGCAAGGGCTGGATGCTCTACGTGCCCGTCGCCTTCCTGCTCTGCTGCACCTTCACCTCGCTGGTCCAGAGCGCCATGGGCTGCATGACCGCCGTCCAGGCCTACGGTTTCTTCGGTACCATCCCGGCTACTGCCACCACGGCCGCCGTCTCCGTCGCCGCCACCAAGGGCCTGCAGCTCGTCTTCGCCGTCCTGCTGATGGTCCTGGGTCTCATCGTCGCCGTCAACTGCCTCAAGGAGTTCTTCGGCAAGGAGGCTGGCTCCATGCCCGACGAGGAGCCCGAGTGGTCCGAGATGGGCAAGGCCGAGTACGGTCGCGCCGCTGCCGCTGAAGCTCCTGCCGACGCCGAGGCCGCCAAGGCCTAGTCGGTCGGACGGGTTGAATCTCCCATCTATTTGACTCGGAAAGACCGGGTCCGCAATCAAGCGGACCCGGTCTTTTTTCTTGTGAGAACAGGTGGTGCAAGGGCGTTCTCGCAGATGTTTTGCGTGGATAGGCTCGTGCGTTGTACCATATGGACGTATATGTGTGCATATGAAAGGGGCCCCGTGGCCAAGACGGTATATTCCGATAATCAAAACAATGTCGATGCTCTGGCTGAGCGTCTGAGCAGCCAGACGTCGCTTTCTGCCGAGCGCGCCAAGCTGGTTGCCTACGACCTGCTCTGCCGCAAGGCGCTCAAGATTAAGTCGAGCGCGCTGGCGCAGATTTTCCGCTCCGTCGATAAGGAATGCGATACCAAGGCGATGCGCGATGAGCTTATCGCGGCAAATATCGTGACCAAGATCGAGGGCAGCGGCATTAACGGGCGCCCGGCGTTCTATACCATCAATGTCGAGATCCGCGATGCCCAGGAGCAGCCTGCCGAGTCCGTCGAAGTTTTTGTCGTCGAGGATTCCGCTGACGTGCCTGCTGTGGAAGAAGTTGCTCCGCGTGAGCATGTTGATACCGATGAGTTGCTCGATGAGAACGTCGTGCGTGCCTTTACGGCCAAGGCAGGGCGCGGCGGTTTTGGCGGGGGTGGCAAGCGCGATGCGCAGCGTCGCGCCCAGCAGGAGCGCTTCCGTCGCGCCGTTGCTCGAAAGGGTGAGACGGATGCCGAGGCTGTTGAGAACGAGGTTGCTGCCGAGTCGCAGAGGCCCGCGAAGGAGCAAAAGCCCGTGGAGGCCCAGGAGCCCCAGCGTCGCCGTGGTGCCCACTTTAAGGCTGCGCAGCAGGATGTCGCGCATGAGGTTGAAGAGCTTTCCGAGGCCGCAGACGATGTTGAGGAGTCTGCCAAGAAGGCCCCGGGCTCATGTCGTCCCGGACGTGGTTTTGCGAGGCGCGCGTATCCCGTAAGGCGTCAGGAGAAGGGCGAGCCGGCTCCGACCGCTCAGGCCGAGAAGGCCGAACAAACCGAGAAAACCGTTGAGCCGGCGGCTCGCGAGCAGCAACCTTCCGAGTCGCAGCCTGCGGCTGACACTGAGGTCAAAGCTCAACAGACCGCTGATAAGAAGGCGGGGGAGAGCGCCTCAGGCAAGCCCCGCCGTCGTCGTCACCGCGGCGGTCGTGGCTCAAATGCCGAGGCCGCGGCCGAGAAGACAGCGACACAAAACGGAGATGAGAAGGCCGAGACTCCGGTGGATCAGGTCAAGCGCCAGCCGGCGAAGGAGGCCAAGTCCGATCGTCCGCAAAAGCGCTCGTCTGCGCCCAAGCAGGAACGTAATACCCGGGCAGATTCCAAGCGTAAGCCTCATGCACAGGCTGAGCCTGCCGCGGCTGATAGTGCTACCCAGCAGCCCGAGCCGGCCGTCCACGGCGAGGTATCGGCGTTTGCCCTTGCCCGCGTTTTAGGCAGGCAGCTGCTCAAAGTTGTCCCTACGCCTACGGCGCTCTCTAAGATCAAGGAGCAGCAGACACAGATTGTAAAGGTCGAGGGCAAGGACGGCAAAAAGGCTCCGCAGCGCACTCAGCACAACGAGATGTCCAACCGCAAGATTGCCGAGGAAATCGCAATCATCCAGGCTTGGATCGAGCAAAACCGAGGTGCCGATACGCCGGTTGCCTCGCGCCGCCAGCGTGCCTACCAGATTTTTAACGACGAGAAGGCTTTTGACGGCAAGCACGGTGAGCGCCTGATAAGGCGCATGACCGAAAAGGGCATCAGCATGCAGGCGATCAAGGTCGCCCCCAACCGCCCCGTGCACTTTACGGGTTTCTTTACGCTGGGCGCCGATAAGCCGTTCATTATGGTCGAGAACCTGGACACCTACGACGAGATCGTCAGGCTGCTGCGTGGCCGCAAGCACGCCAAGCTCTTTGGCATCAAGGTGGGCGGCGTGATTTTTGGCGGCGGATGCAAGGCGAGCGTCTCGCATGCCCTGGACGATTATCTGGCCGAGATCGGCTATCGCTTTAACTACGTCTACTACGTGGGCGATATCGACCGCGAGGGCGCGCGCATCGTCGAGCAGGCTCGCAATGCCAATGTGGTTGAGATTCGCCTGCATGCCGGTATGTACCGCGCCATGCTCGCCGAGCATAAGCGTCGCGTGAAGGCCGGCGGCGAGTGCGAGCGCGCGGCTGCCAACCAGGGCGTGCCGCAGAACTTGGCGGCGACGATCAAGGATCTGCCCATGGTCACGCGCGTGCAGTTCCGCAATGTGCTACGTGAAGGCGGGCGCATTCCGCAGGAGATTCTGATGACCGCCGACTATCGGGATGGCGACTCGGGAAGCTTCGACCGCATGCTGAACAACTAAATTCCGCCGGCCCCGGGAGAGCGGGGACACCGGCTTAGGTTTCCTGCTCTACAGTCCTGCTCACGACGG
>CABRZN010000055.1 GCA_902475445.1 uncultured Collinsella sp. | reverse complement strand
ATCCCGGCGTTGGAGAAGAAAAAAGCCCGTCACCGCAGGGGTAACGGGCTTCTCAGATTCTGTGGTGCCCCCAGCGGGATTCGAACCCGCGATATCCACCTTGAAAGGGTGGCGTCCTTGGCCGCTAGACGATGGGGACAGCGAGAAAGAGTATAGCAGACTTTTTTGCCGGCGCGTATATCGTTGGCAAACTGGAAAACCACCACAAAGGAGTAGGCTTCTATTCCGATTTTCAAATATCTCAATCTGTAACATCTGGGCGGGCAAATTGGCTCTATCTGTTACAGATCGAGACAAAAGGTAGGCGTCGGGACGAACATCTCATTCTGTAACAGTAAGACGACTTTTAACGGTCTAGATGTTACAGATTGAGACAAACCGCTGGGATGGGTCAAAACCACCACAAAGGTGCCTGTCCCCTTTGTGGTGGTTGGGGCGTTAGGGGAGGAGCTTCATGGCGGCGTCGTGGGCGGCGTGCTCGTAGGTGTCGTCGAGGGTTTTGAGCGGCAGCAGGGCCGTGGCCTGCGCATCGCCGCGGCGCTCGAGGGCGTGCGCGATCAGCCAGTCGGCGAGTTCGGGGTTCTTGGGCAGCGCCGGCCCGTGCAGGTACGTGCCGATGACGCCCTTGTAGATAAGACCCTCAAGGCCATCGTCGCCGTTGTTGCCGGTGCCCGCGACGACGGACGTTCCGAGCGGCGTTGCCTCCGTGTCGAGCAGGGTGCGGCCACCGTGGTTCTCGAATCCCACAAAGGGCTCAGGTGCCAGATCGGTTTTGACCGCTACGTTGCCGATCAGGCGGTCGGAGCCGCGTACGGTTTCGGCGGCAATGACGCCCAGGCCCTCAATGCGATCCTCGCCCATGTAGTACGAACGGCCGAGCAGCTGATAGCTGCCACAGATGGCAAGCAGTGTGCCGCCGTCCTCAACATAGGCCGCGACCTTGTCTTTTTGGGCGAGCAGCTCGTGTGCCACGGCTAGCTGGTCGCGGTCGGAGCCGCCACCCATCATGACGATATCGGCATCGGTGAGATCGAGTGACTCGCCCATACGGACCTCGTCCACGCGAACGGGGATGCCGCGCCAGGCGCAGCGGCGCTCGAGAGCGATAACGTTGCCGCCGTCGCCGTAGAGGTTGAGGGCATCGGGATACAGGTAGACGATGCGCAGCGGGCGCGAAAGCTCGACTGGCGCAATGCCGACAGGAAGAGCGCTGCCGTCGGCACGGGCTACGGCGCGGGCAGCAACCGTGGCTGCATCGGCACCCTTCAGTCCGTCGAGCTCCTTGACCAGCGGCGGGAAGGCCGTGTAGTTGGCGACGGCGTAGAAGGTGTCATCGGCGGCCTCGTCTGCCACGGCGCCAATTGCCTGCGCGACGTCCGAGATAATCGCGGCATCGATGCCGGCGTACTTGAGGCGCACCTGCATGTCGTGCGCGCGCGTGCCTCCGGCAAAGGCGACAAGACCCGGCGTGTCGGCAATGCGCTCAAAGTCGACGTCGTAGATCCACGATACATCGTGGCCGTCGGCATCGTTATCGTTGAGGAAGAAAGCGCAGAGTCTGCCGCCTGCCGTCTTGATGGACTGGATTTGTCGATCGAAGCCTACGGGATTCTTAGCCAGGTTGGCCTCGACGGTGCGGCCGGCGATATCCCAGCGGCCCATGCGTCCGCCGGCGGGGACGTAGGCATCGAGCGTGGGCTGCAGGTGCGCTGTATCCACGCCTAACTCATGTGCGGCAAAGAATGCAGCGGCAACGTTGTAGACCATGTACAGGCCGTTGTAACGCGTGACGATGTGTGCGGCTGGCGCGCTGGAATCAGATCCAAACACCAGGTCAAAACCATAGCCGTCGCAGCCGAGCTCCACGCCCGTCACGCGACGGACAAGCGCAGGGCGGGCCCAGCCGCACGAGGGGCAATGGTAGGCGCCGAGCTGGCCGTATTGCACGTAGTCATACTCCAGCGGCGCGTTGCACTGTGAGCAAAAACGTGAGTCGCTAATACGGTCGGACTCGGTGTTGGTGGCGCCGTCGATGCCAAAGGCAATGCTCGCGTTGGGAACGCGCGCGGCAATCGAGGCGCACAACGGGTCGTCGGCGTTGTAGATGAGCGTTGTCGTCGGAGAGAGCTCCAGCGCATGGGCGATGACGTCTTGGGTATGGTCGATCTCGCCGTAGCGGTCTAGCTGGTCGCGGAACAGGTTGAGCAGCACAAAGTACGTCGGCTTGAGCTTGGGCAGAACGCGTACGGTGTAGAGCTCGTCACACTCAAAAACGCCCACGCGCTTGCCGCTGCTGGTGTGCCTAAGGCCGCCGCGGGCCTCGAGCAGAGCACCCACCACACCAGGTTCCATATTGTTGCCGGCACGGTTGCACACCACGGTAGCACCGCTGGCAGCAACGGCATCGGCGATGAGGTTGGAGGTGGTGGTCTTGCCATTAGTACCCGTAATCACCACGCTGCGGTCGACAAGGCCAGCGAGGTCGCTCAGCAACTCGGGGTCGATCTTCATGGCGATGCGGCCGGGGAGTACGCCGCCCTGGCGTTTGAGGACAGAGCGCAGTCCCCAGCGAGCGATATCGCTCGAGGTGCAGGCGAGAGATGAGCGGAGGTTCATGAAGCCGTTCCTAACATAGATGACATGGTCGGGGCGATCGCGTCGCTAAAAGCCGTAGCGGCGCGCAAATTCCTGGGCGAGCTGCGATACATCTTCGCAGGCGTTGGCCCAGGGGGCAAAGTCGGGGGTGTCCGAGATGATGCCGTCGGCCTCCCAGACCGCCTGGTGCGAAAGGTCCCAGGGGTCGTGCGGCTCGGGCCGGCAGGGAAGATACGGCGTCTGGTACATGGGGTTCAGCAAAAAGAACGCGCCGCCCTCGCAGCGGTTGGCAAACTCGCGCAGCGCGCGTGTCGCTGGGCGCATCTTGTTCGTTTTGAACAGCAAGATCGTGCGGGCGAGCAGGTACCAAGGGGAGTTCTCGAGGGCATCGGCACCCATCTGCTCCTCGAGCTGGTGGGCCAGGGCAAAAAAGCCGTCCTGGTCTTCCAGGCGGGCGAGGGCGAGCAGCACGGTGCCGGCGGCCCGGGTGGGATAGCCTTCCGCCTTAAGAACGCGGCGAGCATAGTTGGCGGCAGCACGGTAGCGGGCGCTCGCCATGCACAGCTGCGAGATGGCCTCGAGTGTGTGAAGCCACCCGATAAGGGCCGGCTCGCTCACGGTAAGGTCCGCTGCGGTGACACCGTCGGCCAAAACATTATTGGCCCAATAGTGCGGGGCCTCCATATCAAACCCGGGCACGCTCTGTTGCAGGTAGTCGGCCGTGCTCGCCTCGAGCTTCATCAGGTCGCCCAGGCAGGCGTCAACGGGCGTGTCCGCCAAAATGATGGCGAGCAGCTGGGCATCGAGGACATGCGCATCGATGCGGACGATCTTGAGCAGCTCATCACGCATATCGTCGAACAGGCGGTTGCGCGTCTGCTCAAACTCCTCGTCGCTGCCCATGTCCTCGATGCGATGGAGCTCGTCGAGCAGGTGGCGATGAACACCGGCATAGGACAGCAGCGCCTGAGCATGCTCGGACTGCGCATACTTTTGGGGATTCGCGCTAATGTCGTTATGGACAAGCTCGCGTGCTGCATCGGTGAGCTCGGGGTGCGACGTCAGATAGGTGCGCTCCAGGTAGGCGGGGATGTAGACGCTCGGATCCATTAGAGGTCTCCTCCCTTAAACGGCAAACCCTGCTCGGCCGCCCGCAGTATGCGCTCATCGATTTGGGAACGCACGATATCGTTGGTGGCGACCCAGGCGGCAAAACTGGCGTTGTCGGGGGCGCCCAGGCCCTCCTGCAGTACCGGCGTCGCCTCGGACAGCGCAAGGACAAGCTCGTCGGTCGAGCCCACACCCACGTTGACGCGGGCATAGACGCCATCGGGAAACTCGGTTTGGAAGTAGAGTGCCTCGGCTGCGTGCGGACACGAGCGCGCAAGGATGCGCAAATAGTGCTCGGCGCCCTCGTAGTCCAGCTCGCGCCAGGCAGCGCTCATCAGCGCGATGAGCGTCCACGGGTCCAAGTCGCGCTCCGCATCCTTGGGACGACGGCGCAGCGGCGTGTTGGCGAGATAGGGGACGGAGTGGGCAGAGCGAAAGCGCTTGAGCTCCTCGGCGGGGTATTCGAGCTTTGCCATGGCGAGCATCGCGGTGTGGCGGACACCGGCGGGGTCGTTGGGCGCAAAGTCGAGGCTGCGGTTTGCGGCTTCGAGCGACATGCGATAGCGGCCGCTAATGAGCGCGCGTGACGCAAGGGCGGCAAGCCAGCGCAGATAGGGGCGGCGCGTAAGGTCGCCTGCGGCCTCACGCTCGTAGGGGTCCTGCGCCGAGGCGATTTTGAGCGCCAGGTCATGCTCCACCTCGTCGCACTTGGACACCAGATACTGCACGTATTCCTCGTTGGATTCGGCGGTGAGGGCGGTCAGCATGCGCTGAGCGTCCCAGTTGGTGGGGTCGAGCGCGGCTGCCTCGCGGAGCATGTTCTCGGCAGCTGCCTCTTCCTGCTCTGCCTGGGTATCGTCAGGGATAAAGGGAATGCGGTAGTCGACAGCCTCGACCACCTTGGCAATGAGGTGCCCGGCGCGGTCGCGGTCGTGCACGATGAGCGGTGCGGGGTTGCGGGTGAATTGTTCCATCAGATGCTCTACGGCGGCAGCGTCGGTGAGCGGGATATTGTCGCGGCGCAAGGCCTCAAGAACGAGGCGATGGCAATCCTCTTGAATGGGATCGAATGCCATGGGGCCTCCTTTGCTGCGGTTAGGGTTCAAATGTTTCTATATAAAGTTCTAGTTTACCCGCATGTGGCACAACGGGGGTGCCGCACTTGGACTTGCACCTTTGCACCACGAAGACGGATGTCGCACAAATGTCGGCACCTTGGACGGCCGAGTGGTATCACGGTGCCGCAAACGGTCGATTTTTGGCGGCGAACGGGGCGCATTTTGGAGGGGCACAGTCCTGCCCGGGATATGTGATCAACCTTGATAAAACGTTTGCCCAGCTTGGGAGTATGAATGCCCCATAAGGGTCTTCAGGGATAGAAAAAACGTTTCATCATTGTTGGCTTTAGGTGAATAACTGACTAACCAGAACGGTAAAATAGTGTTTGTCTGAGCATTGAGACGTTTAGACATCGCGCATTGTCATCGCCGGCAACGCGCAAAACGGTCCTAACGGAGCCAATCGGGTGCTCCGTTATATACGCAAGTCTAAGAGGGGCTTGTTTAGGAGGCACAGTATGGGACGTTTTACCAATCCTCGCGATCTGTACTTTGGTGAGGGCGCTCGCCACGAGGTGAAGAACCTCAAGGGCAAGAAGGCCATCATCGTTTCTGGCGGCAGCTCTATGCGCCGCGGCGGGTTCCTGCAGGACGTTGAGGCCGACCTCAAAGAGGGCGGCTTCGAGGTCAAGCTGTTCGAGGGCGTCGAGTCCGATCCGTCCATCGAGACGGTCATGAAGGGCGCCGAGGCCATGCGCGAGTTCGAGCCCGACTGGATTATCGCCATCGGCGGCGGCTCGCCCATCGATGCCGCTAAGGCCATGTGGGTCTTCTACGAGTATCCCGAGGAGTCCTTCGATAACATCATCCAGCCGTTCAGCTTCCCTGAGCTGCGTCAGAAGGCTCACTTCTGCGCCATCTCCTCTACCTCCGGTACCGCTACCGAGGTCACTGCCTTCTCCGTCATCACCGACTACGCCAAGGGCATCAAGTACCCGCTGGCCGACTTCAACATCACCCCTGATGTCGCCATCGTCGACCCCGAGCTCACCTACACCATGCCCGCCAAGCTGTGCGCTCATACCGGCATGGACGCTCTGACCCACTGCATGGAGGCCTACGTTTCCACCTGCGCTTCTATGTTCACCGACGCCAACGCTCTGCACGGCATCCGCGAGATCGTCGAGTGGCTGCCCAAGTCCTATGCTGGCGACCATGAGGCCCGTCAGCACATGCACGAGGCTCAGTGCATCGCCGGTATCGCCTTCTCCTCGGGCCTGCTCGGCATCGTTCACTCCATGGCTCACAAGACCGGTGCTGCCTTCGAGAACGGCCACATCATCCACGGTGCCGCTAACGCCATGTACCTGGGCAAGGTCATCCAGTGGAACTCCAAGGACCCGCGTGCTGCTGAGCGTTACGCTTACGTGGCCAAGGAGATCCTGCACCTTCCCGGCGAGACCAACGAGGAGCTTATCGCTGCGCTCGTCCAGAAGATCCGCGACCTCAACGACCAGCTCAACATTCCGCAGTCCATCAAGGATTACGCGAATGGTGGCGTGAAGGTCGACGCCGAGAACCCGCAGATGGTTTCCGAGGAGGAGTTCCTCGCCAAGCTCCCCGAGATCGCCGCGAACGCCGAGCAGGACGCCTGCACGCCGGAGAACCCGCGTGAGACCAAGGCTGCCGACTTCGAGAAGATTCTCAAGGCCTGCTACTACGACACCGACATCGATTTCTAATCGACTCTTGTTATCGTAACGAGGGGCTCCGCACGTATCTGTACGGAGCCCCTTTCTTTTTTCTTTTAGAGAATGGGATAGTTATGGCTGCAATTTTCAATAGCCCCAGCAAGTACATCCAGGGTCCGGACGAGCTCGCCAAGCTCGGCTCCTATGTCGAGCCGCTCGGCGCTAAGGCCCTCGTCATCGTGACGCCTTCGGGCAAGAAGCGCGTCGGTGCCAAGATCGAGGGCGGTTTTGCCGAGGCTAAGGCCGAGCTGCTGTTTGAGGACTTTAACGGCGAGTGCTCCAAGGGTGAGGTCGATCGCCTGGTCGCGCTCGCTCGCGACAACGGTTGCGACATCATCGTCGGCGTCGGTGGCGGCAAGATCCTCGACACCGCGAAGGCCGTCGCCTATTACCTGGAGTCCCCGGTTATCATTTGCCCCACCATTGCTTCGACCGATGCACCGTGCTCGGCGCTTTCGGTGCTCTACACCGACGATGGCCAGTTCGATAAATATCTCTTCCTTAAGGCAAACCCCAACATTGTCCTGATGGATACGACGGTTATCGCGGCGAGCCCGGTGCGCCTGACGGTTTCCGGTATGGGCGATGCGCTCGCAACCTACTTTGAGGCCCAGGCGACGCATGATGCCGACGGTGGCACCTGCGCTGGCGGCAAGGGCGGCATGGCCGGTCTGGCGCTCGCCAAGCTTTGCTACGAGACGCTTATGGCCGATGGCGTCAAGGCCAAGGTCGCGCTGGAGAAGGGTGCGCTCACGCCTGCAGTCGAGCATATCATCGAGGCCAATACGCTGCTTTCGGGCATTGGCTTTGAGAGCTCGGGCCTTGCTGCTGCTCATGCCATCCACAATGGCCTGACGATGCTGCCCGAGTGCCACGGCATGTATCACGGCGAGAAGGTCGCCTTTGGCACCATCGTCCAGCTGGTACTCGAGGATGCTCCGACTGAGAAACTCGAGGAAGTCCTGGGCTTCTGCATTGAGCTGGGCCTGCCGGTCACGATGAAGGAGCTTGGCGTTGCCGAGGTTACGCGCGAGCAGGCCATGGTCGTTGCCGAGGCCGCTTGCGCGCCCGAGGACACCATGTGCAACATGCCGTTTGAGGTGACGCCCGAGATGGTCGCAAACGCCATCCTGGGTGCCGACGCGCTGGGCCACTACTATCTCATGGATGAGTAAATCAAGCTAAGGAAGGGGCAAAGCCAACAGATGGCTTTACCCCTTTTGCTATGGTGCAAAGGGGTCAGGTTACTTTGCACCAATCGGTGTTTGATGAAGGGCGGATTCTCGTATGGCGCTTCCTATGGTTTATGGCGGTCCCGGCCGGTATGTTCAGGGGCCGGGCGAACTTTCGCGTCAAGGCAGGTATTTGTCATGGTTGGGCTGCGCTGCCTATGTCTTGTTTGACCAGGGCACCGAGGATCGGTTGTGCAGGCAGATCGTCGATGGATTTCTGGACGAAGATCTAAGCGAGCCGTTCTTTAAGATTTATAACGGTCCGTGTACGGAAGAGGCCGTTGTCGGAATGGCCAAGGAAGCCCGGGCCGAGTATTGCGACATGGTGGTGGGTATTGGCGGCGGCAAAATGCTCGATATCGCCAAGGCAGTAGCGTTTTATGCCGAGCTGCCGTTGTGCGTATGTCCCACGGCGGCTTCGATGGACGGTCCGTGCAGCGCGATTTCGGTGCTGTATCACGAGGATGGGTCGTTCGACCGCTACTTGATGCTCGAGAAGAATCCAGACCTGGTCGTGGTCGATACCAACGTGGTCGCGGCGGCCCCACTGCGTATGATGGTCGCTGGTATGGGCGATGCGCTGGCAACGTACTTCGAGGCGCGTTCGTGCGCCGCGGCGCACGGCGCCAACGAGCACGGTGGCGCGCCGGGACACTTGGCCTTGGTTGCGGCTCGTGCCTGCTATGACACACTCATGGAGTGCGGCGTCGCTGCCAAGCGCGATCTCAAAAAGGGGCGTACATCGCCGGCGGTTGAGCGCCTGATCGAGTGCAATATTCTGCTCTCGGGCGTCGGCTTTGAGAGCGGTGGCTTGGCGTTGGCGCATGCCATCGCCAACGGTCTAACGATTCTGCCTGAGTGCAAGGCCATGCACGGCGAGGCCGTGGCGTTTGGCCTGGTGGTGCAGCTTCGTCTGGAGCGTGCGCCCGAGCTTGATCAGGTGCTCGAGTTTTGCCAGCGTGTTGGTCTGCCGACGACGCTCGAGGATCTGGGCCTTGGCGAGATTTCCGATGCCGACCTGCAGAGTGTTGCAAATGCGGCCTTTAGAAACGAGCGTAATATGGCCAACGAGCAGGCCAAGGTGACCAAACAAAAGCTCGTGCAGCTCATGTGCGAGGCATAGTTTGGCGCTTGATTGACCTTGTGCAATCGAGGCGGCGATAGGCCATAGGCTATTTGTCCCAAAGGTGCTCCGCGTGTAATTTGCTCGAGGCACGGGCCGATGGCGTATCATTATCTCTTGCTTGTTTGCACTGCTCAGGGAGGGGCCGCGCATGGCGCAGGAACACGATCTGTTTGATGACATTATCGAAATCAGCAAGGGTTTCGACTTTCTTAAAAACCCGCTTGGCGGTGTGACCGACGCACTCGATCCGTCGGCGCCGCAGTGGAATCCTGCCGACTACAAGGAGCGTCCGCGCGGCAACACCATTCCGTGCTTGACCTGCAAAAACGAAAAGAGCGGTTGCACCGCGTGCATGGATGTGTGCCCGGTCAACGCTATCGAGGTCGAGGAAGACGCTATCGAGATCCTCGACTCCTGTCGCAAGTGCGGCCTGTGCGCCGCTGCCTGTCCGACCGAGGCGATTATTTCGCCGCGCCTGGCGCCCAAAAACCTTTACGACGACATTGTCTCTGCAGCTACGAGCCACGAGACCGCCTACGTTACCTGCACGCGCGCCCTTAAGCGCATGCCGCGCGAGAACGAGGTCGTCGTTGCCTGCGTGGGCGATATTACGGCCGAGACCTGGTTCTCGGTGCTGGCCGACTATCCCAACGTGAGCGTGTACCTGCCACTGGGCGTGTGCGATAAGTGCCGTAACACCGGCGGCGAGGACATTCTGGGCGAGCCGGCACGGGCATGGGTCTGGAGGTCGATCCCAAGAGCCTCAAATGTCATAAGCGCCGCGAGTACGAGCGCAAGGAGTACATGGAAAAGATCGCCCGCACCACGGGCCTTACCGTGACAAAGCTCAATCCGGCAACGGCGGCACTGGCCTCGGTGACGCAGAAGTTGAAGGCCCATCGCCATCAGATTACCCAGCTGGAGCGCACGCTCAATACCATGTGCGGCACCACGACGGCCAAACGTCGCCGTACGCTTACGCACGGGCGACAGCTGGTGCTCTCGACGCTGCAAAACCATCCCGAGCTTGCCCAGAACATGCAGGTGAGCACGCCGGAGTGCGATTTTGACAAGTGCACGTCGTGCGACGAGTGCGTCAATGTATGTCCCACGTTCGCCTGCGATTTGGTGGGAAGCGGCCGCTTTGCGTTGGAGTCCACGTATTGTTTGGGCTGCGGTGCCTGTGTCAAGGTGTGCCCTGAGCATGCGCTCAAGTTGGTTGAGCACGACGCATCCAACCTGGTCGTCGTCGATCCCGAGGCCGAGGAAAAGGCTGCCCAGAAGGCTAAGGCCCACGAAGAAGCCCAGAAGGTCAAGGCCGAGGCAAAGGCCAAGCTTGACAAGATGCTCGACCAGGTGGAAAAGCTCGCGGACTAGTCAGCGACCTCTATCTCTGCTTCATTCGTGCCGCCGTGGCGTCCGGGTTCGCCCAGATGCTGCGGCGGCGCTATACTTATGCAGTTTGAAATGCTTGTACCAAAAGGAGCTGTCGTGTCCCTTTCCATCGGTATCGTGGGCCTGCCCAACGTAGGCAAGTCGACGCTGTTCACCGCGCTTACCAAAAAGACCGGCCTTGCCGCCAACTACCCGTTCGCCACGATCGACCCCAACGTGGGTATCGTCGACGTGCCCGATAGCCGTCTGCAAAAGCTCGCCGACATCGTCAACCCGGGTCGCATCGTGCCGGCAACGGTCGAGTTCGTCGACATCGCAGGTCTGGTGAAGGGCGCCAACGAGGGCGAGGGCCTGGGCAACCAGTTCCTGGCCAACATTCGCGAGACCGACGCCATCTGCGAGGTCGTGCGCTACTTTAAGGACCCCAACGTCATGCGTGAGGTAGGTCGCACGGGCGAGTTCGTCGATCCCGCCGGCGATGCCGACACCATCATGACCGAGCTCATCCTGGCCGACATGGGTACGCTCGAGAAGCAGCTGCCCAAGCTCGAAAAGGAGGCCAAGCGCGACAAGGAGCTCATGCCCAAGTTCGAGGTGGCCAAGCGTCTGCTTGCCTGGCTCAACGAGGGCAAGCGCGCCGCATCCATGGAGATGACCGACGAGGAGCGTGCTGCCGCCAAGGGCCTGTTCCTGCTCACCATGAAGCCCATCCTGTACGTGGCAAACGTGGACGAGGATATGCTCAACGACGATCTGGCGCCCATCGATGGTGTTAAGCCGCTGCCCATCTGCGCCAAGATCGAGGCCGAGCTTTCCGAGCTCGATCCCGAGGACGCCGCCGACTACCTGGAGAGCCTGGGCTTGGAGCGGCCCGGCCTGGACGTGCTCGCGCAGGCCGCTTACAAGCTGCTCGGCCTGCAGTCGTTCTTTACGGCCGGCGAGATGGAGGTCAAGGCTTGGACGGTACGTCAGGGTGCGACCGCCCCGCAGGCTGCCGGTGTCATCCACACCGACTTTGAGCGCGGCTTTATTAAGGCCGAGGTCATTGGCTATGACGACTACATCGAGCTCGGCGGCGAGCAGGGTGCCAAGGCCGCCGGCAAGCTGCGTATTGAGGGCAAGGACTATGTCATGGCCGATGGCGATGTCGTGCACTTCCGCTTTAACGTGTAAGGACGACGCATATGTTTAAATATGGCAAAAAAGCTGGCTACATGGGTATTGCACTGCTCGTGCTTGCGGTGATTCCGCTGGTGGTCGCAGCGTGCGTTATCCCCAACATTGGTCCCGAGGTGGCAACAAAGTTTAATGCCGCCGGCGAGGCGACGCGCTGGGGCAAGAGCTACGAGTTGCTGGCACTGCCGGTGCTCAACCTGCTGCTGAGCGTGGCGACGTACTTTACGGCAGGACGCCAGGCTAAAAACAATGATGACTCCGCCGCCATGGCGCGCATCGTGTGCGAGCGCTACCTGCGCAACGGTTGCATCACGGGTGTGTTCCTCAACGTGATCAACGTTTACTTTATGTACTCGGCGATTACCGGGACGGGCTTTGGCCTTGGTTTCTAGCTTGTCCTTTTAGGCAACGAGCCTGCACATATATTCAATGGCTGCTGCGAGGCCGCCGCTCGATCGTGGTTTAAAGACCATGTCGGCGGCGGCCTCGTTTTCGTATCCGGCGCCGCGAAGGGTGAGCGCGGTACCGGCTTCCAGGAGAAGCGGCAGGCCGCGTTGACTGGTTGCGATTACA
>CABRZN010000054.1 GCA_902475445.1 uncultured Collinsella sp. | reverse complement strand
GGCTCGTGCGGAACTCGCGATCAACCTTATGCCCCGCCCCTCGGGACTAAGGATACATGGTTGGAGTGCCCGTGCTGCAAAATTCATTAGCTAGTGACGCAGCGTAGGCTCATATCGAAACATCTTCACTACCGGATAAATAAAAAAGAAGTACCGCTTGGGGGCGGTACTTCTTTTGAAAGCGTGTGCGTGTTGTGACCTTGGTGGTTCCCAATTACAGTCCGCAGGCTGCTTTGAGTTCTTCGACTCGATCGGTTTTCTCCCAGGTGAAGTCGGCGTCTTCGCGGCCGAAGTGACCGTAGGCTGCTGTTTTCTCGTAGATGGGGCGACGCAGGTCTAGGTCGCGGATGATTGCGCCCGGGCGCAGGTCGAAGGTCTTCTCTACGGCTTCAACGATCTTGTCCTCGGCAACATGCGCGGTACCGAAGGTGTCGACCATGATTGAGAGGGGCTTGGAAACGCCGATGGCGTAAGCAAGCTCGACTTCGCAGCGGTCGGCCAAGCTGGCGGCGACCACGTTCTTGGCGACCCAGCGCGCGGCATACGCGGCGGAGCGGTCAACCTTGGTGCAGTCCTTGCCGCTAAAGGCACCGCCGCCGTGACGGCCGTAGCCGCCGTAGGTGTCGACGATGATCTTGCGGCCGGTGAGGCCCGTGTCGCCCATGGGGCCGCCCACGACAAAGCGACCGGTGGGGTTCACGTAGATGTCCGCGTTGTCCCACGGCATGTTCTCGGCGGCCATGACCGGGGTGATGACGTGCTCGATGAGGTCGGCCTTGATCTTGCCCATGTCCTCGATCTCGGCGGCGTGCTGCGTGGAGATGACGATGGTCGTGACCTCGACGGGCTTGCCGTCCTCGTAGCGCACGGTGACCTGGGTCTTGCCATCGGGACGCAGGTAGGGCAGGGTGCCGTCGTGGCGCACGGCAGCCAGGCGCTCGGCCAGGCGGCTTGCCAGGTAGTGAGGCATGGGCATGAGGGTCTTGGTCTCGTTGGAGGCGTAACCGAACATCATGCCCTGGTCGCCGGCACCGATCAGGTCGATCGGGTCGGTGGTAGCGCCGGTCTGGGTCTCGAAGGACTCGTCAACGCCCTGAGCGATATCGGGTGACTGCTCATGGATGAGGCTCATAACGCCGCAGGTATCGCAGTCAAAACCGAATTTGGCACGGTTGTAGCCAATGCGGCGGATAACGCCGCGGGCGATTTCCTGAACGTCGACGTAGGCCTGGGTGCGAATCTCGCCGGCGACGATAACGGTGCCGGTGGTCACGAGGGTCTCGCAGGCGCAGCGGACGTTCTCCACGTTGGCGGGCACGCCGTTGGGGGCGATGTAGCCCTGCTCCTGCAGCTCTATTTCTTTGGCGAGGATTGCGTCGAGGACGGCATCGCTGATCTGGTCAGCGATCTTATCGGGATGACCTTCGGTCACCGACTCCGACGTAAAAACAAAGGACCCGTGTTGGGGTGGGATGGAACGAAGTTCTTCTGACATGATTGTCCTTTCAAAAACGTGTCCCGGCGACCGTTACCATTCCGCCGGGCTCTCTATGCAAGGGCACATCATAACGCGTAAATCAAACATTCACACCCTTTCCGCACCTACTCATTGGGGACAGACTTAAATGACCAGCCTTAAACTAAGAACGTCTCCAACGACTGGTCATTTAAGTCTGTCCCCAATGAGTAGGTCGGTGCCCTTTGTGCGGAGGTTGCTTTGATGCTTTATACTGGTGCGGTTAGACATCCATCCTGCAATCGAGGAGATATCCATGGCATCAGACGTTCGCGTCCGCTTTGCACCCTCACCGACGGGCAAGCTGCACATCGGCGGCGCCCGCACCGCTATCTATAACTGGGCTTTCGCCCGTGCTAACGGCGGCACGTTCATCCTGCGCATCGACGACACCGACCCCACCCGCTCCACCGACGAGAACACGCAGATCATCCTGCGCGCCATGCGTTGGCTGGGCCTGGACTGGGACGAGGGTCCCGAGGTGGGCGGCGATTTTGGCCCCTACGCCCAGACCGAGCGCCTGGACCTGTACAAGCAGGCCGCCCAGAAGCTTTGGGACGAGGGCAAGGCCTATCCCTGCTTCTGCACCAAGGAGCAGCTCGACGCCGATCGCAAGGCCGCGCAGGAGCGCAAGGACCCCTTCCAGGGCTATCAGCGCCGTTGCCGCGATCTTGATCCCGAGGAGGCCCGCCGCCGCATCGAGGCCGGCGAGTCCTACGTCCTGCGCATCAAGGTGCCCGAGGACCGCGGCGACGTCTTCATCCACGACGCCGTCCACGGCGAGGTCACCTTCGACGCCAAGGAGCTCGACGACTTTGTCATCTTCCGCTCCGATGGCACGCCCACGTACAACTTCGCGACCGTCGTCGACGACGCCATGATGAAGATCACCCATGTCATCCGCGGCGACGACCACCTGTCCAACACCCCGCGCCAGGTCATGGTCTACGAGGCCCTCGGCGCGCCCGTGCCCACGTTCGCCCACATCTCCATGATTCTGGGCGCCGACGGCAAGAAGCTCTCCAAGCGCCACGGCGCCACCTCGGTGGAGGAGTACCGCGACGCCGGCTACCTGTCCGACGCCTTCGTCAACTACCTCGCGCTGCTCGGCTGGTCGCTCGACGGCGAGACCACGATCATCCCGCGCGATGTCCTGGCCAGCAAGTTCTCGCTCGACCGCATCTCCAAGAACCCGGCGACCTTCGATCCCAAGAAGCTCGATTGGGTTAACGCCGAGTACATCAACGGCATGTCCGATGCTCAGTTTGCCGACGAGATCATGGTCCCCGAGCTGCACGAGGCGGGTCTCATCGAGGGTAACGTCGAGTACGGCGAGGACTGGATCGACGCGCTTGCCGCCATAGTCAAGCCGCGCACCAAGATGCCTGCCGACGCCGTGACCGTCGCCGCTCCCATCTTCGCTACTGCCGAGACGCTCGAGTATGACGAGAAGTCCGTCAACAAGGGCCTGGCCAAGGAGGGCATGGGCGCCATTCTGGATGCCGCCAAGGCCGCGCTCGAGGGTGTGGGCGAGTGGACGGCTGCCAACATCGACGCCGCGCTTGAGCCGCTGCCCGAGCAGATGGACCTCAAGAAGCGCGTGGTGTTCCAGGCCGTTCGCGTCGCCGTCTGTGGCAACATGGTGAGCCCTCCGCTGGGCGAGACCATGGCGCTCGTCGGCCGCGACGACTGCCTGGCGCGCATCGACCGCGCCCGCACAATGGCGCTGTAACAGTCGCGCAAACGTATGTATCCGAGCCCCGTTCACCCGAGCGGGGCTCTTGTTTCTGTACCGTGCGAGTGAGTTGGTGGGACAAAATAATCAGTAGTGTTTGTCCCATGTTCGAGCGACGCAACGAACTCGACACTCGTACCGGCCATGGGACAAACACTACTGATTATTTTGTCCCACCACATCGCAGGTCCGTTCGTTAGAGGTGGTGTATGGCTCAACAACTTTCGCTGTTTGGTTCGCCGGAACCGGAGGAGACTCCGGCGGTGGCCGCATCCGCCGCTACTGCCCCGGCTCAGCCCGATCCTGCGCCTGAGCCCGTTACCGCCTACGCGAGCGTGGTCCTCGACATCCCCACGCGCGCTTTATCTGAGCCATTTGCCTACGGCATCCCACAATCCCTTGCCAACGAAGCTCAGGTCGGCTCCACGGTCCTGGTCCATTTTGGCAACCGCGCGGCCGCTGGCTATATCGTCGACATCGCGCCCGAGCTTGCCGACCTGCAAGGTAACGATGCCCTCGACCCCGCGCGCATCAAGCCCATCGAGGCCATCCTCAGCAAACCGCTCTTTACCGCCGAGGCTGCCCGCATCGCGCGCTGGATGAGCCGCGAGTATGTCGCGACGCTTTCCGAGTGCCTGCGCCTGTTTTTGCCTCCGGGCGGTAGCCCGCGCGTGGTCAAGGGCGATGACGGCGCATGGTCGGTTGAGCGCCCCGCCGTCAAACCCATCCAAAACCGCTGGGTTATGCTCACGCCCGAGGGTTTCGACTACACGCCGCCCAAGACCGCGGTCCGTCAGCGTCAGCTCATCGAGGCGCTCCAATGCGGTCCGGTCACGACGCGCGACCTCAACCTGCTCTACAACAGCATGTCGGCGACTATCAAGGCGCTCGAAAAACGCGGCGTCGTGGTTGTGGAGGAGCGCCGCGCCTGGCGTGGATGCAGCGAGCAGACCACGCTGTCCTCGGCAAGCGGCAAGGCGCCGGTCGCACTTACCAAGGGCCAGCAGCAGGCGCTCGCGCAGATTGAACGCGCCCGTCTTGACGCCCACGGAGACGTGGTGCTCGTGGACGGTGTCACGGGCTCCGGCAAAACCGAGGTTTACCTTTCGGCGATTGAGCGCGTGCTGGCGGCCGGCCGTTCGGCCTGCGTGCTGGTGCCAGAGATCTCGCTGACGGCCCAGACTGTCGGCCGCTTCCGCTCGCGTTTTGGCGAGACGGTCGCGGTCTTCCACTCGCGCCTCTCGGCCGGTGAGCGCCTCGACCAGTGGGATATGGTCGCCAGCGGCGCAGCTCGTGTGGTCGTCGGCGCCCGCTCGGCGCTCTTTTGCCCTCTCAGCGATCTGGGCCTCATCATTATCGACGAGGAGCATGAGACGAGCTACAAGCAGGGGTCCAGTCCGCGCTACCACGCGCGCGAGGTGGCGGCCAAGATGGCGCGCCGCTATCGGTGCCCGCTCGTGCTGGGGTCGGCCACGCCTTCTGCCGAGGCGCTCGACCGCTGCCGCCGCGGCACGTATAACGGCGCCACCTGGACGCGCGTCGAGATGCCCGAGCGCCCGGGACATGCGGTCCTACCCACAGTTCGCATTGCCGACCTGCGACGCGAGTTCTCGCACGGCAGCCGCTCAATGTTCTCAAAACCGTTGATGGAAGGCCTCGAGCGTGTTGTCGAGCGTCGCGAAAAGGCCGTACTGCTGCATAACCGCCGCGGCTTTGCGCCGTTCCTCATGTGCCGAGAGTGCGGCTGCGTACCTACCTGCAACCACTGCTCTACCGCGCTCACGTACCACGAACGCACGCACACGCTGCAGTGCCACACCTGTGGATCGTCATGGCGCGTGCAGCCCTATCCGGCGCCCACGAGCCGTTGTCCCAAGTGCGGCAGCCGCTATTTGGCAAAAATGGGTCTGGGCACACAGCAGATCGAGGACGCGCTGCACCAGATGCTGCCCGATGACGTCGCCATCATTCGCATGGATGCCGATTCCACGCGCGGTAAGGACGCGCATAAAAAGCTGCTCGAGCAGTTCGATGCCGCCGATTGCGCCGTGCTGCTGGGCACGCAGATGATCGCCAAGGGTCTCGACTTTCCCGAGGTCACGCTCGTGGGCGTAGTCAATGCCGACTTTGCCCTTAAGCTGCCCGATTTTAGGGCGGGGGAGCGCGCCTACGATCTGCTGGAACAGGTGGCGGGCCGCGCCGGTCGCGGCGATCGCCCCGGCGAGGTCATCATCCAGACCTACCTGCCCGGGGATCCGGTCATTCGCGCCGTCGCCGAGCACGATCGCTCCATCTTTACCGACTACGACTTGGACCAGCGCCGCGACGCGCTCTATCCGCCGTTCGTGCGCCTGATAAACATCCTGGTGTGGTCGGCGAATCGCGACGAGGCGCAGGACTACATCGGGCGCATCGCGAAGCTTCTCAAACGCCGCTGGCATGCCGCCGCGCCCGACTTTTTGCGGGCGGGGAGCGCTGTGCCGCAGGTGCTGGGCCCGGCTTCGTGTGTAATCGAGAGAGCCAAGGACCGTTACCGCTTCCATCTGCTTGTGAAGTCGCCGGTAGGGTACCATGTCTCTGATGATATCGACGCCTGCCTCAAAGAGGTGGGCTCCGTGCGCGGCGTGAGCGTGAGCGTTGACGTCGACGCCTATGATTTGATGTAACAACCCGAAAGGATGGCCATGGAAGCCAACGGAATCGTACTGTCGCCCGACCCTCGCCTGCGCCAGGAGTGCGCCGTCATCGAAGAGATCACCCGGGCGATCGAGGCACTTGCCGAGAAGATGAAGAAGATGATGTTCGAGAACGGCGGGTGCGGCCTGGCTGCTCCGCAGATCGGCGAGCTTATTCAGCTCGTTACTATCGACTGCGACTACAGCGACAAGAACGACTACGACCCGTATGTGCTTATCAATCCCGTCATTGTTGAGCAGAGTGACCATCTGGTGCCCTTTAGCGAGGGCTGCCTTTCCATTCCTGGCATTAGCTGCGAGATCGAGCGTCCCGATCATGTTGTCGTCGAGGCGTACGACTTGGATGCCAACCTGATTCGCTATGAGGCAACGGGCGACCTGTTCTGCGTGTGCCTGCAGCATGAGATCGATCACCTGCACGGCAACACCATGTTCGAGCGACTGAAGCCCATGCAGAGGATCAAGGCAGTCAAGGAGTACCAGGACGCCCTGGCCCGCGGCGCTCGACCGGGCGAGACCGAATAGGTTAATTGTCCGTCCCTGGGATGGGGCCCACACATATCATCCCGTGCTCAAACATTCTCGCTGCGCTGCGAAACTGCGCGCGGGACGATATGTGTGGGCCCCATCCCAGGGACTACGTTGTCGCTCTTCGTTTCGCCCGGGTGCCGTCGGGCCAGGGAGGGGCGTCTTCGCTGATAGGTGCTTTGTTGGGAGGGCTGCTTTTATGCGGCTCTTTCTTTGGTTTTGGGTATATTTGTTCATGTTGAATTGTTCTTGCGGATGGGCTGGGTACTTGGCTTTCCGCTGTTATTTGTAGCCGTCTCGGCTTTGGTTGAGAGGAGACGTTCTTTATGCGTATTGTGTTTATGGGTACGCCGGATTTTGCGGTGCCTTCGTTGACTTCGCTTGTTGAGGCTGGGAATGAGATTGCGCTTGTAATTACTCGTCCTGATGCTGTTCGTGGGCGTGGTAAGAAGCTGGAGCCGTCTCCTGTTAAGGCTAAGGCGCTCGAGCTGGGGTTGCCGGTTATTGAGGCTAATCGGATGACGCCTGAGGTTGTTGAGGCGCTCCAGGCTGCGCAGGCCGATATTTTCTGTGTGGCTGCTTATGGCTGCATTTTGCCGGATGACGTGCTGCATATGGCGCCGCTCGGCATTGTGAACGTTCATGCGTCCTTGCTGCCTCGTTGGCGTGGGGCTGCTCCTATTCAGCGTGCGATTCTCGCTGGTGATGAGGTTGCTGGCGTTTCTATCATGCGCATCGGTCACGGCGTGGATACCGGCGCTTATTGCGCACAGGCCTCGACCTCGGTTGCCGGTAAGCATGCTGAGGCGCTGACCATGGAGCTTGGTGAGCTTGGCGGAAAACTGCTTGCCGATACGCTTCCTTCTGTTGCCGATGGCACCGCCGTGTGGACTGAGCAGGATGAGGCACTCGTTACCCATGCTGCCAAGATTTCCAAGCAGGAGATGCGTCTGGATCCGCAAATGACGGCGCTTGATTGCGTGCGTCATGTGCTGGCCTCGTCCGATACCGCGCCTGCTCGTTGCGTGATTGCCGGCAAGACCGTGCGCGTGCTCGATGCTGCGCCGGCTGATGTGTCGCTTGGCGAGGATCAGGTTCTCGTTAAGGCCAAGCGTGTTTACCTGGGTCTTTCCGATGGTTCGGTTGAGTTGCTCGAGGTTAAGCCTGATGGCAAGCGTGCTATGGCCGCTTCTGCTTGGGCTGCTGGCCTGCAGGGCGCCGATCTTATCTGGGGTGTTTTGTCATGAGCAAGTTGTCTCCCGCGCGCAAGCTTGCGCTCGATGTGTTGATGGAGGCCGATCGCCGCGGCATGTACGCGCGCGACGTGCTGTCTTCCCGTGCTTCGGCCAAGGCCATTGACCAGCGCGATTCCGCTTTTGCCGCTCGTTTGGCACTTGGAGTTGCAGCCACCCAGGGTATTTTGGACGAGCTGCTCGATCAGTTTCTCGATAAGCCTAAAAAGGTTGCGCCGCGTGTTCGCATGGCGCTTCGTATCTCGGCCTTCGAGATGCTCTATCTGCATACGCGTGGCCGCGTTGCCGTAAGTCAGGGTGTTGAGCTGGTCCGCTGCGGCGCTAAGTCCGCCGCTGGCTTGGCCAATGCCGTACTGCATAAGGTTGCGGACAATGTTGAGGACTTTGCCACGGCGTCCGATGTGGATGAGTCTGAGCGACGCTTGGTTCGTCTGTCGCGCCTGATGGGTCTTCCTCGCTGGCTGTGCGCTCGCATTATGGCGTCGTTTGACACGCCAGAGGGTGCGCTTAACTTTGCCGGCAATCTGACCCCCGCGCCGCTGGCCCTGCATGAGAACGCCTTTGTGACTAAGCCCGATCCGTATATC
Source organism: uncultured Collinsella sp. (assembly GCA_902475445.1). Lineage (GTDB taxonomy): Bacteria > Actinomycetota > Coriobacteriia > Coriobacteriales > Coriobacteriaceae > Collinsella. Next base: position 4,078 of record CABRZN010000054.1, on the reverse strand, counting down.
TCGCAGCTCGTCGCGCCTGTCTTCCCGGGCTGCCATGCCCCGGTTGATGCCCAGGTTACCGTTGCTTCTGGTGTGTTTGAGCGTGCTGCCGCGGTTGCATCTGATCTCAATGCGCAGCTCATCGCCACAGCTGCCACGCGCCCTGGTAGTTGCCTTGAGATTGGTGCCGGTCGTGGCACCAAGACCTATGTGATGATGTGCCAGGCCAAGCGTGCCGGCTATGAGCGTCAGCATACTGCACTCGATTTGCACGACCGCAAGTGCGATCTGAATCTCGCGCGCCTTCTCAAGGCCGGTATTCAGGGCGTTCGTACGGTTTCGGGTGATGCCTGCGAGCTTGATGAGGTGCTCACATCGTTTGATGCTATGCGCGGTGAGCGGGTCAAGTTCGATACCGTGTTTATCGATGCGCCGTGCTCTGGCACCGGAACCATGCGTCGTCATCCCGAGATCCCGTGGCGCCTAACCGAGAATGATGTGACGGCCGAGTTACCCAAGCTTCAGCTGACGATGCTTAAGGAGGCTTCTGCGCGCGTGGCCGCCGGCGGAGAGCTCATCTATGCCACCTGCTCGGTTTTTGATGAAGAGAACACGCAGGTCGTGGATGCCTTCCTAGCCTCTCCCGAGGGTGCCTGCTTTAGCGTGGCACTGCTCTCCGAGGCGCAGATTTTGCAACTCCCGGAGTTCGATCAGGCTAAGAAGCTCGTATCCGTACGCCAGAACGAACGAGGCCTCTTCCAAAGCGTGCCGGTAAACGCCGACTCCTACGACGGCCACTTCTGCGCCAGGCTGGTCCGCAAGTAACGACTAAGTTGCGGTGAAATAGGGATTGAATAGCGGCTTCTGCCCGCCAAACAGTCCTTATTTCACCGCAACTCATTAGGAAACTTGGGTAGCTAAAGAAGCAGCCCCGCGATCGGTGTCGGTCGCGGGGCTGTTTGGTTCCTAGTGGTTATGCGGGCAGTTGGCGCAGCAGCCGCTGGTGGCGCTGGTGCTGGCGCCACCGCTTCGCTGGTCGGTGTTGTAGAAACCGCTACCCTCAAATTTAATGCCGCTGGCCGAGAACGTCTTGGCCGCCGGGGCACCGCAGCTGGGGCACACGACCTCGGGAGTCTCGGACATGGGATGCTCAACCTCAAACACGTTGCCGCAGCTCGAGCACTTGTAATCGTAGCGCGCCATAATACTTCCTTTTCAGCACAAAGCGGGCAGATTACTCTGCCCGCAAAAATTCAAACGTCTGTAACTGTACCCTATATCGGGGGTTTTATCACGCTTCGCCCCAGAATCTATGGTTGTTGCGCAGGAGCTGTGCGGTTTTGTTCTCGGCGGCTGCAATGTCCGCCTCGTCAGCCTGCCAGGTCCAGTTGCCCGTGGCAACGCCCGGAACGTTCATGCGCGCGTCGTCGCCAAGCCCCAGGATATCCTGTAGTGGCATCATCACTAGGGGAGCGTCGCTTGCCAGCGCGTCGCTCATCAGCTTGGCCGCCACCTCAACACCGCTCGGTGCGTTTAGGTGTACAGGATCTTTCCTGGCGCGGGGTGCACGCCGCAACGGACGTCGTAATCGCTAAACTCCAGCACGTCCATGCCGGGGAAGCCGCAGGTCGAAGCCATGGCGCGAACGCCGGGCGTCAGATAGCCCAGATCCTCGGCGATAAAGTTGAGCGGCCCCAGCTCGTCATATGCGGTCTGGAACAGATCCTTGCCCGGGCCCGCAAGCCAGCGGCCGTCGGCACAGGCCTTGCCGGCGGGAATGCTAAAGTAGCTGTGGAATCCCAGGAAGTGGTCCAGGCGCACACGGTCGTAGAGCGAGAACGCGCGGCGCAGACGGTCCATCCACCAACGGTAGCCGTTCTCCTTCATGTAATCCCAGCGGAACGTCGGGTTGCCCCACACCTGACCCTCGGGCGCAAAGTTGTCGGGCGGCGCGCCAGAAATCTCAATCGCCTTGCCGGTATCGGACAGCCAGAAGTTCTCGGGCTCGCTCCATGCGTCGGCCGAATCATCCGAAACATACATAGGAATGTCACCGATGACCTCGATGCCCTTCTTGTGTGCATAGTTCATAAGCTCGCACCAGGCCAGGTCAAAGCGGTACTGCATGTACGCCTGAAGCTCGGCCTCGTCGTGGAAGCGCTTGTCATCGATCAGGTGCTCGTTGTAGCGCGCGACATCCGCCGGCCAATCGTGGCGCGACAGTCCCTCAAAGTGCTTCTTTACCGCCATGTAGACGCAGTACTTCTCGAGCCAGTCGGCATTGCGATGTTTAAACGCGGTGTAGAGCGGGTCGGCATCCTCGCCGCCGCGGGCCTTCCAGGTGACGAACTCGGCAGCCAGCTCCTCGTGGCTCTCGGGCAGCAGGTCGATATTGCCTGCAAAGGCCGAAGGACCGGCGTAGGGGGAGCGGAAGAAGTCCGTAGGATTGACGGGCAGGACCTGCCAGTAGCGCATGCCCATGGCAGCCAGGTGGTCGATAAAACGACGCGTGGGCGCACCGATCGTGCCAGGCTTACCGTCATCGGTCGGCACCGAGGTGATGTGGCACACGACGCCCGCGCCATGATCGAGCGGCTCCTGCAGGCGCTTCTCGGCATGGTGATAGATGATCGAAGAACCCAGCGGGTACAGGTCGAGCGTAACCGTGCCGTTATGGATTTCGCACTCGTGGCCGCTGATTACGTCGCTTGCACATTCGCCGAGCGCCGGAATCGTCACGCAGTGCGAATTGCGCAGGCTGCGGTTGATGATAACCGTCGCGGCCTCGCCGTCTTTGCCCGTGCGGGTGTAGGCGAGTACCTCGTCGTTGAGCGCGAAGGCCTTGATCTCGCCGTCAACCATAAAGGGCAGCGCGCGGCGCACAGCAGACGCGTTCTTAACGATGGCCAACGTATCGAAGTCGTGGAGCTGGTCCTTGGTCGGCAGCGTGCGGCGGTTGCCCGGATCGGTGAGGCCCTCCAGGCCGTACTCGTCGCCATAATAGATCGAGGGCACGCCCGGGAAGGTCATCTGCATGAGCGTCGCCAACCAAAAGCGGCTCTTGGCCAGGCCCATGGAGTTGTCGTCCAGGCGCCATTTGCTGCGCTCGCTCTCGGGCAGCTGCGACTCGTCGGGGCCGCCGCCGAGCACCGAGATAATGCGCGGGCGGTCGTGGCTCGAAAGCAGATTGAGCGCGCAGGCCAGTGCCTCGCGCGGGTAGTTCTCGCGCAGGGTCTCGATATCCTCGGCTGCCTGGTAGGCGTTCTTGTAGCCCATCAAAAAGCCGATGACCATGTCGCGGAAGGGGTAGTCCATGGCAGAGTCGAGCTCAGAGCCCTGCAGGTAGCGGCGCAGATGGCCGTAGCTGATCTTGTTGGAGGCGTCTTCCCAGACCTCGCCGAGCAGCAGCGCGTCAGGTTTCTCGGCGAGCACGGCCTTTTTGATCTCGGCCAGGAAGTCATCGGAAAGCTCGTCGGCCACGTCCAGGCGCCAACCATGGGCACCGGCGCGCAGCCATTTGCGGATCACGCCGTCCTTGCCCAGGAGCCGCTCGCGCACCAGTTCGGAGCTCTCGTTGATGGCGGGCATGTTGCCCACGCCCCACCAGCAGTCATACGAACCGTCCTCGTGGAAGTAAAACGCATCGCGCCACGGCGAGTCCTCGCTCTGCCAAGCACCGACGCCGGGATAATTGCCGTAGCGGTTAAAGTAGATCGAATCGTCGCCCGTGTGGTTGAAGACGCCGTCCAGGATGATGGAAATGCCGAGCTTCTCGGCCGCCTCGCACAGCTCCGTAAAGTCCTGCTCGGTGCCCAGAATCGGGTCGATCTTGGTATAGTCGGCCGTGTCGTAGCGGTGGTTGCTCGCGGCCTCAAAGATGGGGTTGAGGTAGATGGCCGTAAAGCCTAGCTCGGCAATGCGGGGCAGGTCATTTTGGATACCCTTGAGCGAGCCGCCGTAAAAATCCCAGGTCTTGATGGAGCCGTCTTCGGCACGCTCGTACTCGGGCGGTTCGTTCCAGTCATCGACCATGCGGCGCTGGATACCTTTGCGCGGTTTTTCAACTTCGGCAAGCGTGCGTTCGCGCCAGTTTTCGTCG
>CABRZN010000053.1 GCA_902475445.1 uncultured Collinsella sp. | reverse complement strand
GGACTTGCAGCGACGGACCTCAGGACACTCTTACACCACGTCTGCGCGCGCGACCCAACAGTACTCATATTTGGCATTTTTTGCCCACAGAGTCCAAAATCCATGCCCCAAAACACAAAAGGAGGGGCCTCGTAAGGCCCCTCCCTAGGAAAGGGAATCGATTTATTCCACAGCCGTAGATTAATCCTAGCCGCTACTCCATCATATCGAGGACGGAAGGGCGAAGCTCGTTCTCGGCGGCCTCGGGATCGGTCTCGCGCAGGCGATTGATGTAGCGGTTGTACCACATCACGGCAAGGCCCAGGAAGACAACCACGCCGCCAACGTTGTAGACCAGCGTCAGCCACAGCGGCTGATCGAGCGGAATGGTGCCGCAGATAAGCACGAAGCAGAAGACCACAAGCAGGAATGCGGCAACGACCAGGCCAAAGCTGCGCGAGCCCATGCGGAAGCCACGGGGAGCAGCATCGAAGTTCTTGCGCAGCATAAAGTAGGCAAGCAGAATCAGCAGCGGCGGGAGCAGAGCGGTGGCAGCCGTCATGTTGGTGACAATCATGAGCAGGTCGTCGAGGTTACCAGAGCCCAGGGCCGGGATGATCAGGATGGGGACGACGATGGCGAACTGCAGCCAGGCAGCGCGGGCAGGAATGCCGTGCTCGTTGAGCTCGACGATCTTGCTACCAAAGACGCCCTTGGGGATCTCGGTGAAGAAGACCTTGATGGGAGCGGAGGTCCACATCATGAGGGAGCCCAGCGTTGCGGCGAGAAGGATCAGGCCGATGACGCGCGTGGACACTTCCATGGGAATGCCAAAGTGGGCAAAGACAGCGCCGAACACGTCGAAGATGCCGGTGGAGATGGCAACGCCGCCCTCGGGAATGAACAGGTTGACCAGCAGCGAAGCGCCTGCATACAGAAGGCCGATGGTCAGGCCGGCGATAACGACGGTGCGCACGAAGGCCTTGACGCCACCCTTAAGGTCGTTAAGGAACACGCCGACGGACTCAGCGCCGCCAACGCCCTGGATGATCCAGGCAAGCGTACCGAAGAAGCCCCACATAGTGGCGAAGTTGCTCATGTCGGGGGCCATGCTGGCGGGCGCGGGAGCCGTAGCGAACTCAACGCCGCCAAAGGCAGCAGCCAGGGACAGCAGGATGAACACGGCAGTCAGGCCGAGAGCCGCGGTCGAACCGAAGGAGGAAATAGAGCCGATCCACTTAGCGCCCTTGGTCGAAACCCACGTGGCAATAGCAAAGACGACGATCTCAATAATGGTGATCCACAGCTGCGAAAGCTCAGCATTGGCACCAAAGAACACGTAGCTCGCGTAGATGATGACATTGGGCAGGGCGGACGCGAAGTAGAACAGGTTGACGAACCAGTAGCTAAACGCCGTCAGAAACGCCCAGCGGCCGCCCATCGAGGTCTTGACCCAGGCGTACACGCCCGACTCGGAGTCCTTGTTAAGGCCGACGAACTCGGCAGTAACCAGGGTATAGGGGACAAAGTACAAAAGCGTGGCGAAGAAGAACGACGGCGCTGCTGCCAAGCCGATGGCCGCGTTGTTGTTGATGATGTTTTTGATACCGAACACGGCGGCGACCGTCATGCCCAGCAGAGCGAACGAACCAATCGTTCCTCGTTTTTCAGAGCTCATAAGCCCTCCCAATCATCTATTAAATGTCATCTAAACCCGTCCGAGCTGCAAGTGCAAACACGGACGGCGCACCTGCTAAGGGGAATGGGGAAAAGGGAGTCAACAAAGCCATCCCCCTTAACGGCGCGAAGCAAACGTCCAAACGGACGAATACTACTTGTTGGGGAAGGAATAACCTTCGACCGTCACGTGCAGTACCACGACGCGGGGATCCGAAGCCTCGGCGACAACACGGTAAGCCTCGTTGATCTCGACGACGGCAACGCCGCCGGCGGGAATCGTCACGGTCTCCCCCGCCCCCTCAAAGCGCTCGCGATCATCGATATCGCTGTAAGCGCGGGTGCAGGTGAGGCCTGCCTTGGGGGCAACCTCGACGGTCAGGTCGCCGTCGAGCGGAGCGAGCACGGCATGGTAGCGACGGTGACCGACCAGGTCGGCGGTTGCGGCCTCGCGGGCATAGACCCACCAGTACACCAACGAGTCGCCGATGGAGTAAGCCACGTCGTGCTGTAGGTCGGCAACGCCATCGAGCGCCTGGCCGGTGCGCATCCACTTCTTGACGGACTTCATCTGAGCATCGAAGTCGGCACGCGAGTTAAAGACATGCATGGCTTATGCCTCCTTAATGGGTGCCAGCGCCTGAGCCAGATCGGCAGACGTCAGCGGTCGCAGGGACACCTCAAAGCTGAAGCTCTCAAAACGGGTGCGATAGGAATCGAGCACCTCGGAACCCCAAGAGTTCGAGCCAAGGCCGAGCAACTGGTCGTTGATGTTGACCGTGACCGTGTCGCCCGGAACAAGGTCGTAGACGTGCTTGGCGTTATCGATGGCCTCGCAGCTATAGGGCCATGCCGAGAACGAGAACGGGTTGGAAGCGGCGTCGCTCGGACGTGTCACGACCAGACCGTCACCGTGGCTAGAGCGCAGGGCAACCCAGCGGGTACCCTCGCGGTTGGCACAGTCCTGAGGCATAACGTAGGGCGTAAACATGTCGTCGACTGTGGTGCGGTAATGACCGACCGGGTTGGCGCGCAGCGAGTCCGGATAGTTCTCGCCCGGGCCGTGGCCATACCACTCGACGGCACGATCGCAACCGGGGACTTCGAAGGAGATGCCGATGCGCGGGATGATATCCGAGTAATCGCCATAGGGCTCGCCGGAAACCTTGAGGTCGACACGACCGCTCGGAAGCACGGTGTAGACGAGCTCGACGCGCATGCCGAACGCGCGGACGGGAGGAGCGATACGCTGGCTCACGGTCACGACGACCGCATTGCCATCCTGCTTCCAAGAAACCTTGCGGGTAGACGTCTGCATCACATCGATGAAGTTGTCCTTCCACAGTGAGTCATACTCCTGCGCATGGTTATCGACGAGCGGATGCCAAAAACCAACCTGGGGACCAGAGGCCATGACGTCGCGGCCGGATGCCTTCCACTCGCTCACGGTACCGTTGACCTTGCTGAAGGTCAGCTCACCGTTGAGGGAGTGAATGCGGATTTCCTGCTCGGTCTCCTCGACCGTAAGCTCAGGACGAGTGGGAGCCGCGATGGCTGGCGCCGGATGGTTGGCGATGGCAAACTGGCTTGCACCCAGTTGGAACATCGGCTCGCACCAGACGTGAGCGGCCATGGTGTAGGCGTGCACGGTCAGCAGGGTCTCCCCCACTGCGGCCTCGCGAATCACCAGCGGCAGCTGGACGGACTCGCCGGGGGCAACCGCACCGGGCATGAGCGTCTTGCGGCACACAACGTCGCCGTCCACCAGGGTCTCGGCCGACAGGCAGACATCCTCGAGGGTGGTAAACCAACGCTTGTTGGTGACGGTCAGCTCGCCTGCCTCGGCGTCATAAGCCATGCGAACCGGGCAGATGACCTGGCCATACTCAGTGAGGCCCGGACTCGGCTGCTGCCAGGGGAACACCATGCCATCGATGCAGAAGTTGCTGTTGTTGGGGTAATCGCCGTTGTCGCCACCATACATATCGTAGGCAACGCCGTCCTCGGTCACAGCAGCCAAACCGTGGTCGCACCATTCCCAGATAAACTGGCCTTGGATGCAATCCCAGCGATCGAAGACCTCCTGGTACTCGGACAGGCCTCCGGGGCCATTGCCCATGGAGTGACCGTACTCGCAGTTGATGCGCGGCTTGGGGAACGGATGCTCGCCAAAGTCGTTCATCTGCGACACACGGGAGTACATGGTGGAAATGACGTCGACGGTATCGGCGTTGCGGTCCTCCTCGTAATGGACCGGGCGACCATCGAGCTCGTGAGCCTTGGCGTACATCGCGCGGATGTTGCAGCCATAGCCGCTCTCGTTGCCCATCGACCACATAATGATGCAGGCGTGGTTGCGCTCCTGCATCACCAGGCGCTCGATGCGGTCGACGTAGGCCGGCTCCCATGCCGGGTCGTCAGTGACCAGGGCGATATTGCCGATATTCTCGAAGCCGTGGCTCTCCATATCGGTCTCGGCGACCAGCATGATGCCATACTCGTCGCACAGCTCGTAAAAGCGCGGGTCGTTGGCGTAATGGGACGTGCGCACCGCGTTGATGTTGTGCTGCTTCATGAGCTCCAGGTCGCGGCGCATGCGATCGAGGCCCACGGCGCGGCCCTTGTGATCGTCGTGATCGTGGCGGTTGACGCCATGCATCTTAAAGTAAGTGCCGTTGAGGTAGATATGATTGCCCTCGACCGTCACCTCGGCAAGACCCTGGCGATGCGGGACGTACTCGCTGACCTGGTCACCGTCGTAGACCTCAAACGTAAGGTCATAGAGGAAGGGGTCCTCGGGATTCCAGAAGTGGGCATCGGTCACGCTGCACTCGGCATGGCCGTCGACGCACTCGCCCGTAGCCACCACGTTCTCGCCATCGCTGAGCGTAAACACGACGCGGGAAGCGCCCTCGGCCACCGTATCGAGCGTAATCAGAGCGGCATCGCCCTCGCGGTGCGTGCGGAACCTAAAGTCGACCAGGTGTGCGGCGGGACGCTGCATAAGGTACACATCGCGGAAGATGCCCGATGCCCACCACATGTCTTGGTCCTCGATATAGCTACCATCGCTGTACTGCAGAACCTTGACCGCAAACAGGTTGTCGCCCTCGACAAGCGCGTCGGTCACGTCGAACTCGGCAGACAGGCGCGAGCCCTTGGTCATGCCGATAAACTTGCCGTTGACGTACAGCTCGCCATAGCTCTCGATGCCGTCAAAGCGAATGATCTCGCGAGCGCCGGCAGGCACGGCGGGAAGATTGACGATGCGCTGGTACACGCCCGTGGGATCGTCAGAGGGAACGAACGGCTGATCCACCGGGAACGGGAAACCCTCGTCGGTGTAGGCAAGGTTGCCATAACCATCCACCTGCCACAGATGCGGAACCTCCACGTGATCCCACTCGGGCTCGTACGTGGAAAGCTCCTCGTTAGAGACGGCAGCAGGCCCCTCAAAGAGGCGGAACTGCCACGAGCCGGACAGCTGGACAAACCCGCGCGACAGCTCGCGGCTGTACGTAGCGGCGAGATCGGCGGTCTCGTAACCCATGAAGTACGCATGGGGTGCCAGGCGGTTCCTGTGGGTGAGCGCTTGGTTTTCCCAATCGTTAATGGCGTCCATGGTGATGCTCCTTCGTCATCGTAGTGATTCTTGTGCAACCGGTTGTCCTTATCTTACGGTCGATGCAAAAAACTGTGCAACCGGTTGTCCGCTGAACGGTCGATTTGGTCGGGTTAACGGTGCAACCGGTTGTACAACCGGGACACTTATGTCACCCTGAGTATCGACACTCAGCGCAAGACATCGTTCTTAAGCTCGTAGGCAACCACCACGCCCGCTGATATCTCACCCACACGAGACGTATTCGATTGTGGCTTGGTTGCAAAACGACACCGGTCACCGGATACCATGAACGCTGTTCAGGCGCACTATAGTAAGCTGTATCCGCACCAACCCGTATCAGCGACAACATCGACCGCATTCTCCAGGAGACGCCATGACCCAACCAGTTCGCACCGCACCTACGCTTGCCGAGGTTGCCGCAGCTGCCGGCGTGTCGCGCTCCACGGCATCGCGCGCTCTCAACGATTCGCCCCGCATTAGCGAGGAAACCAAAAAGCGCGTCCGCGCGGCGGCCAAGGAAGTCAATTTTGTCCCCAACGCTCGTGGCCGAGCGCTCGCTGTCGGGCGCACGGAAATCATCGCCGTGCTCGTGACCGAGCCCCTAAGTGAACTCTTCAGCGACCCCACCTATAGCGAGTTTTTGAGCGGCATTACCGAGGAACTGTCGGAGTCGTCCTATCTGCCCGTTATCTTGCAGGCGTCTTCTACGCATGAGCGCAACCGCGCACGCGAGCACTTTGAGCGCCGCTCGTTCGACGCCGTGATCGACGTCTCCCCCTACAAGGGCAGCGAGCTGCTCGAGGTGCTGCGCGAGCTGGGCGTACCCACCGTGTTGTGCGGCCAGCTCGAGGGCCACCCCTATCGCGATGTGTTCTCGACAGTCTACTCTGACGACGAAGAGGGCGGACACTTTGCGGCACTCGCCATGAAGGAACGCGGGCGCAAAGATATCGTGTTGGGACCGCAAGACAACCCCGCTGTTGTCGACCGCCTGCGCGGCTACCGTGCCGTCTTGGGCGAAGACCTCCCAGACGCAAACGTTATCTATACCGGCTGGAACAACGGAGACGGCTATCAGGCCATGCACCAGATCCTCGCGCGCGAGATTGCTTTCGATGGCGTGCTCTGCGGATCGGACCGTATCGCGGCTGGCGTCATCACCGCGCTCAACGAGGCAGGCCTATCCGTTCCTGCGGACGTTTCTGTCGTCGGCTTCGACGATCACGAGATTGCGGCGCGCTGTGTCCCCGCGCTCACGACCGTCCGTCAGCCCCTGCGCGAAGAAGGCCACATGGCCGCCAACATTGCGCTCGACATGATCAAGGGTGCCGAGCCCACCACCTCCGTGATGCACATGCAGCTGATCCAGAGAGACTCGCTATAAAAAAACTGGGGCAGTCTTTCCGCCAGACAATTGTTGCGGAAAGACTGCCCCGTTTTGAGCGCTCATTCTGGGGTACAGTTTCCGTTAGACGGCTCAACCGGAAACTGTGCCCCATTATTTTGCCGAATTCTGGGTCGCGCTTTCCCAGAGGACCCCCTTTGGGAAAGCGTGACCCGTTCTGGACACAGATTCCGGGACGCACTTTCCGCGACGCCCGGTCATCCCAAGCCCTCACAATCTCGGCGCATAAAAAACGAGGAAAGGCACGCGTCCTTCCCTCGTTACAGGCAATATGTAGCCGCTCGCCTACATCAGGCGCAGGCTGACGTCCTTGAGCTGGGCGCCAGAAACAGCACTCGGGGCGCCCGACATGAGGTCGGAGCCGCTGGCCGTCTTGGGGAACGCCATGACGTCGCGGATGGAGTCGGAGCCGGTGAGTAGCATACACACGCGGTCCAGGCCCAGAGCGAAGCCGCCCATCGGGGGCGCACCAAACTTGAGGGCCTCCATGAGGAAGCCGAACTGCGACTCGGCACGCTCCTCGGTAAAGCCCAGGAGCTTGAGCATGGACATCTGCATCTCGGCGTTGTGGATACGCATACCGCCGCCACCGGCCTCAAAGCCGTCCATGACAAAGTCGTAGGTGCAAGAACCGGCTGCCAGCGGGTCGGCCTCGATCTTGGCGATGTCGGTCTCGGTCGGCAGGGTAAAGGGCTGGTGCTCGGCTGCATAGGCCTTGCGGTCCTCGTCCCAGTGGAACAGCGGGAAGTTGACGACCCACAGGAAGTCGTGACCCTCGCGCTTAATCTCGAGCGCGTTGGCCATGTGGGAACGCATGCCGCCCAGGATCTCGTCGGAGAGCAGGCGCGGGCCGGCGGCGAACATCACAAGGTCGCCGGGCTCGACGTCCATGCGCTCGCGCAGAGCCGCCATCTCCTCGTCCGAGAAGAACTTGACGATGGGGCTGTTGATGGAGCCGTCCTCGCGGAAGGCGATCCAGGCCAGGCCCTTGGCGCCAAACGTGGAGGCCACACCGGCGAGCTTATCGATCTTGGCACGGGCCCAGGCACCGGCGCCCTTGGCGTTGATGGCCTTGACGACGGAGCCCTCCTCGTTCGCGGCGGTCGCGAAGACCTTGAACTTGGAGTTGGAGAACACGTCGGTCAGGTCGACCAGGTGCATACCGTAGCGGGTATCGGGCTTGTCGGAGCCATAGGTGTCCATGGCCTCCCAGTAGTCCATGCGGCGCAGCGGCGTGGGCATCTCGACGCCCATGCGGCCGAAGGCATCGGACAGGACCTCTTCGAGTGCGCTCATGACATCGTTCTGGTCCACGAAGGACATCTCGATATCGACCTGAGTGAACTCGGGCTGACGATCGGCACGCAGGTCCTCGTCGCGGAAGCACTTGGCAACCTGGTAGTAGCGCTCGATGCCACCGACCATGAGCAGCTGCTTCAGGAGCTGCGGGGACTGCGGCAGGGCGTAGAAGTTGCCCGGCTGGATGCGGCTGGGAACGATGAAGTCGCGGGCACCCTCGGGCGTGGACTTGAACAGAGAGGGCGTCTCGACCTCCATGAACTCACGGTTGTGCAGCGCCTCGCGAATGGCAAAGGTAAAGTCGGAGCGCAGCTTGAGATTGGCCATCATCTCGGGACGACGGAGGTCCAGATAGCGATAGCGCAGGCGGGTATCCTCGCTGGTCTCGATGCCGTCCTCGATCTGGAACGGCGGGGTGACGGACGTGTTGAGAACCTCGGCGCGGTCGGTCAGGACCTCGATCTCGCCGGTCGCGAGCTTAGCGTTGGTGGTCTCGTCGCCACGGGCGCGCACGACGCCGTGGATCTTGATGGGCCACTCGGGACGCATGGTCTCGGCGATCTTAAAGGCGTCGCCGTCGGAGTGCTCGGGGTCGAAGGTAAGCTGCGTGATGCCCTCGCGGTCGCGAAGGTCGCAGAAGATGAGGCCGCCGTGGTCGCGGCGACGGCTCACCCAACCGGTGAGGGTGACCTCTTCGCCCACGTTCTCGCGGCGAAGCTCGCCGCAGGTACGGGTGTGCATGGAATGCTCGTCGATGGGACGGGTCTGGCTCATACCAGTGATCCTCCTTTATGGATCTGTGCCGCCCCGTGTCGTTCCGGGCGGCGTCGTACAGATTCGCCCGGCCTGCGTAAACCGCGCAGCCGGACATGGCGTTCTATCTTATCGCACCCGCGTCGATGTGCCGCGAAAAAGTAGCGCCTGCCCAAAGACTTGACGGAGACGAAACAATTGACGCGCCGTGGCCGTCGCCAAGGCGCGCCACGTGCGACAATGTGCCCCAATACAACTGCACTCGGAAAGGCCCGCCATGACTGCACGCCTCATCGTTATGGATATCGACTCCACGCTCATCAACCAGGAGGTCATCGACCTGTTGGGCGAGGAGGCCGGCGTAGGCGAGCAAGTGGCGCAGATCACTGAGCGCGCCATGCGCGGCGAGCTCGACTTTAAGCAGGCGCTCGAGGAGCGCGTGGGGCTGCTTGCCGGCTTGGACGAGAGCGTGTTCGAGCGCGCCTTTGAGCGCGTGACGTTTACCCCCGGCGCGCTGGAGCTTATGCGCTCGGCGCACAGCAAGGGCTGGAAGGTCGGCGTGGTAAGCGGCGGCTTTCACGAGGTCGCCGATAAGATCGCGGCCGCCGCGGGCATCGACTTTTGTCTGGCTAACCGCCTGGAGGTCGTGGACGGCAAGCTCACGGGTAAGCTGGCGGCAGACATCGTGACCAAGGAGTCCAAGCTTATCCAGCTGCTGGACTGGGCAGTTGAGTGCGGCGTCGACATGGCCCATACGGTCGCGATCGGCGACGGCGCCAACGACATCCCCATGATCCAGGCCGCGGGCACGGGCATCGCGTTTTGTGCCAAGCCCAAGACGCGCGAGGCCGCCCCGTTTACCATCGACGAGCGCAACCTGATGCTCGCCATGGACATCATCCTGCGCGACTAGTCGATCCGTCTAACAATTGAATCAGTCTGTCCTATAGTTTCCGAACAATTTTGTCTTAGTGTTCGGAAACATACCCTTTGAGTGCTAGACTTTGCGCCGTCGAAGGGAACATATATGGATAAGCGAGATCTTGAGCAATTGCTGAGCGATGTTGCCGGCGGAGCAGTCGCCCCTGCCGACGCCCTCACACGCATCCAGACGGCTCCGACCGCCGATTTGGGCTTTGCGCAGCTCGATCTTTCACGCGGGGTGCGCCAAGGAGCCGGTGAGGTTGTCTACGGCGCCGGTAAAACCGCCGAGCAGATTGCCGCCATTATCGAAGCGCTGCGCGATGCCGGCCAGGAGCGCATCCTGGTCACGCGCCTGGACACCGAAAAGGCAGCCCGCACCTCGGAGCTCCTTGGCAACGGCATCGACCTGGGATATGTCCCGGACGCGCAGCTCGCCCTCGTGGGCGGCAAGCCCTCCCCCACCGGCAACGGACGCATCGTCGTCGCCTGTGCCGGCACAAGCGACTTGCACGTCGCCGAGGAAGCCGCACTGACGGCCGAGTTCTACGGCAACGAGGTCGACCGTCTCTACGACGTAGGTGTCGCCGGCCTGCACCGCCTGCTCGCGCATGCCGAAGAACTTGCCCAGGCGCAGGTGGTCATCGTCATCGCCGGCATGGAGGGCGCCCTGGCGAGCGTTATCGGCGGCCTGGTGAGCTGTCCGGTCATCGCCGTTCCCACCAGCGTGGGTTACGGTGCGAGCTTTGGCGGCGTAGCCGCGCTGCTCGCCATGCTCAATTCCTGCGCCAGCGGCGTTTCGGTCGTCAATATCGACAACGGCTTTGGCGCCGCCTACCAGGCAAGTCTTATCAATCATCTGAGCGCCGGCACGCCCTGCGCCCGCTAAGGAGCATCTCATGTCCAACCATCAGCACACGCTTATCATCGACGGCACCTCGGGCATCAGCGGCGACATGACCGTTGCAGCCCTGCTCGACCTGGGCGCCAGCGAGGAGCACCTGCGCGAGCAGCTCGCCACGCTGCCGGTCGACGGCTTTTCGATCGCCGTCACGCGCGTCAACAAGCACGGCATCGACGCCTGCGACTTTGACGTTCAGCTTGCCGAGGAACTCGAGAACCACGACCACGATATGGCCTGGCTCTACGGCAACGAAACAGCTGCCGAGCACACGCACGAGCATGAGCACCACCATCATGGCCATGGCAATGATGAGCACGAGCACCATCACTGCCATGAGCACGAGCACGATCACTGCCACGAGCACACGCACGAGCACGATCATGAGGGCCACGGCCATGACCACGATGGCCATCATCATGCCCACCACCACCATCACCACCGCTCTTTGGCGGACGTCACCGCAATCATCGACGGCTCACAGCTGAGTGACGGCGCCAAGCGTCGCGCCCTCGCCATCTTCGACGCGCTTGCCACCGCCGAGGCCAAGGCGCACGGCAAAACGCCCGAGACCGTCATGTTCCACGAGGTGGGCGCCATCGACTCCATCGTCGACGTCTGCTCGGTCGCCATCTGCCTCGACGACCTGGGTATTGAGGACATCGTGGTTGAGTCGCTCTCCGAGGGTCACGGTACCATCCACTGCGCCCACGGCCTTATGCCCATCCCGGTGCCCGCCGTTGCCAACCTGTGCCAGGCAGGCAACATCGCTCTCACGCCCGCACCAGTCGCCGGCGAGCTCGTGACGCCCACGGGTGCCGCCATCGTCGCCGCGCTGCGCACGTCCGAGCATCTTCCGGCCCGCTACCGCATCGAAGCCGTCGGCTACGGCGCCGGCAAACGTCCCTACGAGGGTTGCTCCGGCACGCTCCGCTGTCTGCTCGTTCACGCGGACGCATAGCCATGGATGCCCGCAAGGAAAAAAGCCGCGCCGCCATCGTTGCGGCATTCTCCGAGCTCCTATGCGAGGAAGACTACGGCAAGATCACCGTCGGCGATATCATCGCTCGCGCCCACGTGGGTCGCGCGACGTTCTACGGGCTCTTCAAGAGCAAAAACGACCTGCTAGCCGAGCTCGTGTGCGATATCTGTACCCATGCCCTCGACGATGACGGCACGCCCCTCGACGACCCGCTCGTACAGGTCGAGCATATCCTCAACAACCTCTGGGAGCGCCGACAGGGCGTGAGGGCCCTCGTAGCCGGCGCCGGCTCACGCGTCTTCGCCGACTGCTTACGCAAGACCATCATGTCACGAGCAGCCGAAACCGTCCCCGTCGACCCAAACGGCCCCGCCGCCACCATGGACCGAAGCTTCCTACTACACCACATAGCCTCAAGCTTCGTAGGAATGGTCCAATGGTGGGCCTGGCACAACTTCCAAGCAGATAAGGCCGACGTAGCCAAAGACTACCTATCAGCCATAAAACCCCTTTTCAACTAAGTAAGAAACTCATCCCAAAGCATCGCCCCAACCCAGGCCGCCACGCATCCCAAAGTGTCACTCGCACCTCAAAGCGCCTAACAACAAAGTGCCCACCACATCCAAATTCAGATATATATGTTGGTTGCTTGTTCGAACGCAACTGGATTCCCGCAGGGTCCGGCATAGGTTAACTTTCCGCCGCACTCCGCAGGACGCAAGAAGCTCCCGCCGCACGAAGTGCGCAGCGGGAGCTTCTTGCATGTCCGAGGACGCGGCGGAAAGTTAACCTATGCCGGACCCGGGCGTTATATCAATTGTTTTGGACTAGAACATGCCCAAGAAACCGTGCACAAACAGCGCGGCCAGAGCGGCACCGATAAACGGAGCGATGCCAGGAACG
>CABRZN010000052.1 GCA_902475445.1 uncultured Collinsella sp. | reverse complement strand
GCTTTGATCTGCTGTCGCCGGCGATCGAACACGAGCGCTACCGCCATCTGATCGTTGATGTCCGCGAGCCGGACTCGTTTCCAAGCGACCTTGAGCCCCAGGTGATCGTGAACGTTGCCGGTACGCAGGATTCGGCCGACGACATCGCCGCCAACCTGTATGGCACCATCAACGTGACCGAGCGCTACGCCTTTGCGGGGGAGGGGCTTGCTGCCAAGCCGGCATCGGCTATCAAATCCGTGGTCAATGTGGGGTCGGCGAGCGGGCATACGGGATCGGAGTTTCCCGACTATGCCGCCAGCAAGGGCGGCGTTATCGCCTACACCAAGAACCTTGCAAACCGTCTGGCGCCGCAGGCTATCGCCAACAGTGTGGACCCGGGTGGCGTTATCACGCCGCTCAACCGTTGCGTGATGGAAGACGAACACCTGTGGAACCAGATTATGGAGCTCACGCCGCTTAAGCGCTGGGCCACCGCCCAAGAGATCGCCGAGTGGATCTACTTTGTGGGCGTGACCAACCGGTTTATGACCGGGCAGAGTCTGTTGATCGATGGCGGCGAGGCCGGCCGCACACAATTTATATGGCCCGAATAGGAAACGCGCCCGGCGGAAAGCCGTCGGGCGCGTTTTTGATGTATCGATTTTTAGCCGAGGCAAGTCCAGTTGACGGGGGTCGAGCCGTGCTGTTCGAGTAGCCGATTGGCTGTCGAGAAGGGACGCGATCCCATAAAGGCGGGGAGTTCTGCCGTGGCGCGGTTGGCCGAAAGCGGCGAGGGGTGCGTGGAGGCCAGGCAGGACTTGTCGGTTGCTTTGCCCGTGCCAGTTGCGACGAGCTTATCTTCGACCATCTGCTGGGCAAAGCGGCCCCATGCCAAAAAGACAACCGGTTGGGGCAGCTGACAGCAGCGCTCGATAACGTAGTCGGTGAGCGTGTTCCAGCCAAGCTTGGCGTGCGAGTTAGCGGCATGCTCGCGCACGGTGAGCGTAGTGTTGAGGAGCAGGACGCCCTGTTGTGCCCATGGTGTTAGATTTCCCGTGGCGGGAATGGGGCAGCCCAGATCGGCTTTGAGTTCCTTATAGATGTTGCGCAGGCTCGGCGGCAACTTGGTTTGCGTCGCGGGGACCGAGAACGACAGTCCCATTGCCTGGTTGGGTCCGTGATAGGGGTCCTGACCCAAGATGACAACTTTGACCTGGTCGGCCGGCGTGTAGGCGAGGGCATTGAGGATGTCGTCTTGTGCCGGGTAGATGGTCTGCTCGGCACGCAAAAGGGCGATACGCTCGAGCAGCTGGTTCGTAGTGTCACGTACCGGCTGCGGCGCATCGCCCAACCAAGTTGCTATGTTGCGGTCGCGGGTCGCGGCGTCCATGGGGCTCCTTTGCGTCAGATGCTCTGCTGGCATCTATTGTAAAGGCGCACCGGTTGCCTTTATGCCGCGGCTGTATGAAGAGTGGGGTCTACGAGACGTGCTCGGGCGCTCCTGCCATGCGAGCCTGTCCATGTGCGCGGAGGCGCGGAAGCTCGACGGTTGCTACCATGACGCCGGTGAGGATGAGGGCGGCGCCAAAGAAGGCGATGGGGCTCAGGACCTCGCCGACCAGGAAGAACGAAAAGACGGCGGAGCAGACCGGCTCGAGCGAGAAGGCGAAACCGGTGGTCTCGGCGGGCACGTGGGGCTGCACGAGCGTCTGGGTGATAAAGCCGTAGGCAGAGCAGATGAGCGCGAGGGCAACGACGACCACGATCTCGCTGGGCGTACTGGGAAGTGCGAAACCGCCAAAGACGCATGCGGCAATGCCCGAGAACAGGCCGCCAAAGCCCAGCTGCCAAACGCCCAGGGACAGCGGATCGACTTCTTCG
Organism: uncultured Collinsella sp.; assembly: GCA_902475445.1. Taxonomy (GTDB): domain Bacteria; phylum Actinomycetota; class Coriobacteriia; order Coriobacteriales; family Coriobacteriaceae; genus Collinsella. Next base: position 10,711 of record CABRZN010000052.1, on the reverse strand, counting down.
ACAAAGCGCTTGGCCACGATAATGTGGCTGGCATAGATAAAGGCCGAGAGCAGCATGATGATCGCGCCGGGATTCAGGCTGGTAAAGTCGGCGCCCGAGAGCAGCAGCATGCCGCAGGTGACGATAGCCGTGCCGATGAGCACCTTGCGCTCGGGGGCGCGGCGCAGCAGGGCGGCGTTGGCAAACGGCACGATCACGACCGTCAGGCTCTGCAAAAAGCCGGCAGTGGAGGCAGAAGTGAGGCTGGAGCCCAAGCACATGCAGGTGAGCTCGGTTGCCATAATGGCGCCGATGATAGCGGCACGAACCATAAGGTCGCGGTTGATGCGGAACGCGCGCTTGTGGAAGAGCAGCAGACAGGCCACAAAGGCGATGATGCAGCGCAACGCGACGATGCTCGTGGCGTCCATGCTGTCCATGCCGATCTTCATGAGGGGATACGAAAAGCCCCATGCGACGGGAACGGAAAATGAGAGCGCGATTGCTTTTTTGCGATCCATGGGACTCCTTTTGTTACAGAACGGTTTCGCACAAAGGATTCTGCTCTCAGATGTTGATGTAGTAAAGCGAATGTATCTTCAGTATGATTAAGAAACGCTAAAGTAGGCGCGAAAAGCGCTGGCAAAACGATTTACGGCTGCATTGATGTGGAGGCACGATGGCATCGCGGTATCAGATTGTTTGTATGGTGGTCGACCGCGGCAGCCTTAAAGGCGCGGCGGACGAGTTGGGCTATACGCAAAGTGCGGTGAGCCAGGCCGTCAAGGCGCTCGAGCGCGAGCTGGGCACCACGCTTATCGAGCGCGGTAAGCAGGGCGTTTCGCTTACGCGCGACGGTAAGCAGTATCTGCCGTACCTGCGCCAGATCGTGACCGCCGAGGCCGAGCTCGAGGGCAAGCGCCAGGAGCTGCTGGGACTCTCCTCGACTGATATTCGTATCGCAACGTTTACCAACGTGAGCCGCACCGTGTTGCCGCGCGTGATCCGCGACTTTGGTGCCCTGCATCCGGGTGTACGCTTTACGCTCAAACAGGGCGATTACACGCGCAATGCCCAGTGGGTGCACGATGGCGTGGTTGATTTTTGCTTTACGGCACGCGGATTTACTGCTGGGCTCGAGAAGCGCGTGGTCTATCACGATGAGTTGGTGGCACTGTTGCCGGCCGCGCATCCGCTGACGGCAAAGGAAAAGGTGACGCTCGCCGACCTGGCGTCCGAGCCGTTTGTGCTGCTGGATGAGGGCGAACAGAGCCTGGTGCTCGATGCATTCGCGGCGCATGGGCTGTCGCCGCACGTGACGAGCGAGGTGACCGACGACTACACCATCATGGCGATGGTGGAGGAGGGCCTAGGCGTGAGTATGCTGTATCGCCGTACCGTCGAGGGCATGAGGGCCGATATTCGCGTGCGTCCCATCGTGCACGCTCCCTCGCGTGACGTAGTGGCAGCCTGGCGCAGCTGGGACACCATGCCTATCGCCACGAGGCACTTTATCGACTATATGAGCTCACATATTGTCAATTAATGACTGGCATGGCGTTGAGTGCGGTGTTTAGCGGGCTGTCGCTTTGGCTTGGGCGGCGCGATAGGTGCGTGCCGGGTGGCAGAGTAGTACCGCCACGACCATAAAGAACGCCGTGGTGCCCAGGCTGATGGGGTAGACCATCATGATGTTCGCAAAGGTGCGGAAGTGCGGGAACACGCAGAATACCCAATAGAAGCGAATACCGCAGACGCAGATCATGGTGATGAGGGCGGGCATGAGCGAGATGCCAAAGCCGCGCAGGTAGCCGGACATGTTTTCGTAGAACATGCTAAAGGCGTAGGCAGGGAAGATCGAGCACACGCGGATATAGCCGATCGAGACGATGTTGGGGTCGCTGTTGAACAGCGCCAGGATTTCGCGTCCCAAGCCTACGATGATGACGATGGTGGTGAGCGCGACGATACCGCCTTCGACCAGGCAGACCTTGAGCGTCTTGGTGCAGCGGTCGATTTGGCGGGCACCGTGGTTTTGTCCCACAAAGGTGGTGCAGGCCTGGCTAAAGCTGTTGAGCAGGTTGTAGCACACGTACTCCAGGCTCATGGCAGCGCTCGATGCCGCCATGACCTCGGTGCCCAAGCTGTTGATGGCGGACTGGATGATGATGTTGGCGACGGCAAAGACAGCGCTTTGGATGCCGGCGGGCAGGCCGATCTTGACGATGCGCTTGAGGGCGACGGGGTCTAAGCCTAAGTCGCGTGGGGTGACGTGGACGACGGAGTCGGTCTTGAGCAGGCGGATAAAAAGCGTAGCGGCGCTGACGGTGTAGGCGATGGCGGTGGCGATAGCGACGCCCGCGACGCCCCAGTGGAGTACGGGGACAAAGATGAGGTCCAGGCCAATGTTGAGGACGGTGGACACGGCAAGCGCCTGCAGCGGCATGCGGGTGATGCCGACGGAGCGGAAGATCGCGGCCTCAAAGTTGTAAAGCAAGATCGAGGGCATGCTCAGCAAAAAGACGCGTAGGTAGAGCGAAGCGAGCGGCATGGTCTCGGCAGGAACGTTGAGCGCGGCGAGCATGGGCTCGGCAAAGATCTCGCCCAGGGCGATGACGACAAAGCCTACGAGCGCCATTAAAATCGAGGTATGGACGGCGCGTTTGACCATGTTCTGATCGTTGCGGCCGATAGCGTTGGCGATGACCACGTTGGAGCCAAGCGACATGCCAATAAACAGGTTGAGCATAAGACTGGTAAGCGGAACATTGGAGCCGACCGCCGCCATGGCGAGGGTTCCCTGGTCGCCCGAGAAGTTACCGATGATGACCGTGGCGATGAGGTTCGACAGTTGCTCCAAGATGCTCGTGGCGGCCACGGGGAAGGCGAACAGGGGAATATTGCGCCACAGCGAGCCGGTGGTCATGTCAATGTGCTTAGATACGGTGTCAGCCATACGCTCTCAATCTCTAATATGCGCTTCAATGCTAATTTGCGCAGATGATGATACTCCTAATGCAACCAGTCGGCACTTAGGGACGTTCCTTTTCTGTCGGCAGCTGGGGACACTCCTTGTCTCTTCTATGACGAGGTTGAGAAGGCGTGAGACAATGGTGGGCGTTGTGTTGTTCGCGCTAAGGAGTTGCCATGTTGTTGTGTCCCGTTTGCCATGAGCCGTTGGTGGACGACGAGCGCGGTGCTGCATGCACAGGCGGACACCGGTTTGACCGTGCGCGCGAGGGCTATCTGTACCTACTGCGCTCGTCCAAGAGCGGCGACTCTATGGGCGATCCCAAGTCACAGGCGCGCAGTCGTCGTGACTTTCTGAACCGCGGGTACTATGCGCCGTTGCGCGATGTGATGGTTGAGCTGGTGCGCGAGCGGGTGTCTGGGCGTGCAGCGTCTGCGAACGGCTCCATGACGCTGCTCGATATTTGCTGCGGCGAGGGCTACTACACCAGTGCCATGGGCGCGGTGCCGGGCGTGGATGCTTACGGTTTCGACCTGGGCAAAGAGATGGTGCGCCTTGCCGCCAAGCGCGGCGATGCGACCTACTTCGTGGCCAACATGAAGGACATCCCCGTGGCGGACGGCGCTTTCGATATGGTAACTGAGCTCTTTGCTCCCTTTAACGAGCGCGAGTTTGCCCGCGTGCTGGCGCCAGAGGGTTCACTCTATACCGTGGTGCCGGGTGCCCATCATCTGTTTGGGCTAAAGGAGGTACTCTACGATACGCCGTACCTTAACGACGAGAAGCTGCCGCAGACTACCGAGCTTGAGTTAATCGGAACGCAGCGGGTGTCTGCGAACATTACGCTCCAGACCCAGGCCGACATCGAGGCAGTGTTCCAGATGACGCCGTACTACTACCGCACACGCCCTGCCGACAAAGAGCGCCTGGCAAACCTCGATACCCTTCAGACTGACATCGACTTCATCATCGCCGAGTACCGCCACAGCTAACAACCTGCCAAAAAGGGACAGGTTTATTTTGGTAGGTTTTATCTGGGCAAACGTAAAGGGCCGACCGCGGAGATGCGCGATCGGCCCTTTTTAGTTGCTTGGCTGCAGAGGTTATGAGAAGCGAGCGCTTACAGGCGGTCCTTGTTCTCGGCCTTAACGGCGTGTGCCTGCTGAACAAAGAACAGGTCGTACACCACGATGACAAAGGCGCCAAAGTTGATGGCGTCGCCGCCAAACGCGGGAAGCGTGAGCACCGCTTGGGCAAGCGTGGCGACCGCGGCAACAATACCGAGCTTAAACGCGCCGTCCACCTGCGAAGGCTTGTTGGCGCCCTTGATACCGGCGACGCCTGCGGCAAGGTCGACGAGACCCTTGGCGATAAGCACGACCGCTGCGAGCGTGGCGTACGAACCGTACGTGGAATCGAGACCGCCCGTGGCGATACCGACGCCGGCGGTGACGAGGCTGGCGATGCCCAAAACAAAGTAGATGAGAGCAAGGATTTTGAGAGTCTTGCGAGTGAAGCTCATGGCTGGTCCTTTCGATACGAGTACGCCAACTTGGCGCACCCAATGTACTGCACATATGGTGAAGCACATTGTAGTTCAACGCGGCGATGCATGCGCCTGAAAGCGCTTTGAGCCCGCGCGACCCAACCCAACCTTTCAAAAAGGAAAGCTGGACGTAAGCCAAATCGATGGCAGCGTATGCGCGGCGCTGCGATGATGGGTCCATGGTAAGAGCTGGTCTCAAGGAGGAGCCATGATGTACGGAGCAGGGCAAGTGCGTGAACCGCGGTCGTTGGGAAGGCGCATAAGTGATTCTGCGATCGCTGCCGTGTGCACGGGATTGATGGCGGTGCTTTGCATTGGGATGCTGTGGGCCATGTCGCATGTGGGACAATAGCGGACGGTTGGGTGCCGACATGAACGGCGCTCACGTATTCGTTTTGCTTGTTAAGGAGTGTCCATGGGTGTCGTCGATCCCTTTTCTGTTGCTCGGGCCGCGGGGCTTGAGCTGACCGGGAAGTCCGAGGGCCTCACGCTCACCGACGGCACGATGGAGCTGCGTGCCGATTTTGGCCGCATGCTTCCGCGGCTCAAGCGGGGCCGTCTGCAGCAAGAGCTGCTGGTAAAGGCCGCGCGCACAAAAGGCATCGAGAGCCCATGGGCGATTGACGCCACGGCAGGCTTTGGCGAGGATTCGCTGCTGCTGGCGGCCGCGGGCTTTACCGTAAATCTGTATGAGCAGGATTGCGTGATCGCGGCGCTCCTCAAGGATGCCTTGGATCGCGCGGCAGATGATCCGGCGCTTGCGACAGCCGTGGCGCGCATGCGCTTGCATGCGGGCGAGGACAGCATTGCCGGCCTTCGCCATACAGCTGAGCTGATCGAGCAGGGCGAGCTCACCGCTCCTGACGTGGTGTATCTGGACCCCATGTTTCCCGGGCGCACCAAGAGCGCGGCGGTGAAAAAGAAGTTTCAACTCTTGCACCATCTGGAACAGCCGTGCGCCGATGAGGATTCGCTGGTCGAAGCTGCGCTTGCGGTGCGGCCGCGCAAGGTGGTTATCAAGCGGCCGGTGAAGGGGCCGCTGCTTGCCGGCGTTAAGCCGAGTTATCAGCTTGCGGGCAAGGCCGTCCGCTACGATGTTTTGGTGCCGCCGCGCCCGTAGCTTGCGTGCGATGGCTGGCACTCCGTCAGCGCCGTGCCGATGCGGGGCCTATTTCCAGGGGTGCGACGTCAGGTGCCATCCACCGCAGTATTCGCATTTGTAGCAGGCCAAACCACGCCGCCCGCGGTTTTCGCAGTCGGCCATAACTGCCTCGGCCTCGGCGCGCGTGTCGTAACGGTTTTTGCGCTCGCACGACTTGTAGCGCCAAGCCTCATCGCGCTCGGCGTCCAAGGCGTCGCGACGCTCGTCCTCGCGCGCAAACAGGTCGCTCATATCGCCGCCGGTGGCAGCGCCCAAAAACTCGCTTTTGGCCTTTGACCAGGCGGCTCGCTTTTTGCTTCCCATCTGCTTCGCGCCCCTCTTCAAACGCTGGTATCATTGCTCAATCAAAGTGATACCAATAAACGTGAGGCCGCCGCGTGATGATCAGAAAAACCCTCGATACCGACATTCCCGCCGTCATGGCTATCTACGACGCTGCCCGCGCCTTTATGCGCGCGCATGGCAACGCCACGCAGTGGCCCGAGGGCACGCCTTCTGCCGAGCAGCTGGCTGCCGATATCGCCGCCGGTGGCAGCTATGTGTGCGAAGCCGACGGCCGCGTGGTGGCGACGTTTGCCTTTTTGCCGGGTCCGGACGAGTGCTATGACGCAATTGAGGACGGTCAATGGCGTAGCGACGCTCCGTACGCCGTGCTGCACCGTGTGGCATCCGACGGCACCGTGCACGGTATCGCGGCTGCGATGTTTGCCTTTGCCAAGGAGCGTGCCGATCACCTGCGCATCGACACGCATCAGGACAACCTGCCCATGCAGGGCGCGAGTATTAAGGCGGGGTTCGAGCGTGCCGGCGTCGTGTATGTGTCGGACGGCACGCCGCGTGTTGCGTTCGACTGGCTGCGTGAGGCGTAAGAGTAGGGGCACGTGTCAACAATTCGCACGAACGAAAATGGTCCCGGGTGGGGCCATTTTCGTTCGCTGCGCTGATTTGCAAGCCGGCTTTCGCAAGGCGCGAACCTACGAAAATCGCCGCGCGGCAACGCGGGGCGATGAGCTCGGTCGGGGGATAGGGCCCGCTTCGCCCGCCGGCCCGTAAATTGTATCATCCAGTGTGGAGCGTGAACGCCCGTTGCCGCGTGCGATGGGCTTGCAATAAGAGGAGAGCCATGTCGAAGCAAGCGGTCGTTGGAATCTTGGCGCATGTCGATGCCGGCAAGACCACGTTGGCCGAGGCCATGCTGTTCAACGCGGGTCGCATCCGCAAGCGCGGCCGCGTGGACGATGGCGATTCGCATCTGGACACTAACGCGATCGAGCGCGAGCGCGGCATTACGATCTTCTCGTCGCAGGCCGTACTCGATCATGGCGATACCCACGTCATGCTCGTGGATGCGCCGGGGCATGTCGATTTTTCTGCCGAGGCGGAGCGCACATTGCGCGCGCTGGACTACGCGATTTTGGTTGTGGGTGCCAACGATGGCGTGCAGGGGCATACCGAAACTCTGTGGCGCCTGCTTGCGCGCTATGACATTCCGACGTTCATCTTTATCAATAAAATTGATTTGGAGAATCCCGGTCGCGATATTTTGCTGGCACAGCTCGGGCAGCGTCTTTCCGAAGGCTGCCTGGATGCCAACGAACTGCTGGCGGGCGGCGCCGTTCAGGAGGACGCTGCTGCGTTGGACGAGGCGGCGCTCGAGGAGTTTCTTGAAGCGGGCGAGCTTTCTGTCGCAACGCTGTCGCGCATGGTTGCCGAGCGCAAGCTCTTTCCCTGCTTTGCCGGCTCGGCGCTCAAGGACCAAGGCGTGGACGAGCTGCTGGATGGCATATGCGCGCTGATGCGCGAACAGGCGTGGCTCCCGGAGTTTGCCGCGCGCGTCTATCGTGTCAGCCGCGGGGATCGCGGCGAGCGTTTGGCTTGGGTTAAAGTGACCGGCGGCACGCTGCATGCCAAGCAGATGATTGACGGACGTTCCGGTGCCGAGGCATGGGAGCAGAAGGTCGATCAGGTACGCATCTATAACGGCGAGAAGTATGAGCTTGCCCAAGAAGTTGCTGCTGGCGGTATTTGTGCCGTGACGGGTCTTGCGCACGTTCGCCCGGGGGACGCCCTGGGCGCGGAGCCCGCGGGCGATGCGCCCGTCATTGCGCCGGTCCTCACCTATACGGTGCTGCCGGGCGAACACGACGTCCATACGGTGTTCAAAGCGTTGGCTGAGCTGGCGGATGAAGACCCCATGCTCGGCGTAAGCTGGAATACGCATCTTGAGCAGATTCATTTGCAGTTGATGGGCGCCGTGCAACTCGAGGTCGTGCAGCGGGTGTTGGCAGATCGCTTTGGCCTTTCGGTTGCGTTTGAGCCCGGCGGCATCCTCTATAAGGAGACTATCTCGCAGCCGGCCGAGGGCGTGGGCCACTTTGAGCCGCTGCGCCACTATGCCGAGGTGCATCTACGCTTGGAGCCGTTGCCAGCGGGCTCGGGCGTGCAGTTTGGTACCGTGGCCTCGACCGACGAGCTCGATCTTAACTGGCAACGTCTGGCGCTCACCAACGCCATGGAGCGCGATCACCTGGGCGTGCTGACCGGCTCGCCCATCACCGATATTCGCATTACGCTCACGGGCGGCCGTGCGCATGCCAAGCACACCGAGGGCGGCGATTTTCGCCAGGCCACGTATCGCGCGATTCGCCAAGGTTTGATGCAGGCGCGTGAGGCCGGCGCGGCGGTGCTGTTGGAGCCGTGGTATCGCTTTGAGCTCGAGGTGCCGGGGGAGTGCATGGGCCGGGCGCTCTCGGATGCCACGCGCATGGGTGCCGAGTACGAGCCACCGACGATGGCGGGAGACCGGGCGAAGCTTGTGGGTCGCGTACCGGCATCCGAGGTGCAGGACTATGCCCTGGAGGTGACTGCCTACACGAGCGGTCGCGGACATCTGTACCTAGAGTTTGCCGGCTATGCGGCTTGCCATGATGCTGAGCGCGTCATCGAGGCGGCCACCTATGAGCCCGAGGCCGATCTGCCCAACACGCCCGATTCGGTCTTTTGCTCTCACGGTGCCGGTTACACGGTCAAATGGTACGACGTACCCGCCGCGGCGCACGTAAAGATCGATCCCGCCACCTTTCGCCCCTGGCGAGCAGCAGACGCCGAGTTTTTCGGCCATAGGTGATAGAGGGTCAGTTCCTTTGTCGTATGCTATTGGTGTAACTCGGTACAAGTTGGTATAACTATTACCAGGGTTTGCCAATCCGAGGAGGCCGACATGAATCCAAATCCCTTTAAGCCAACGGCAGGCAAGCGGCCTCCGATGCTCATCGGTCGCGAGTCGGTCATCGAAGATTTCGAGGAAGGGCTCGATAACGGCGCCGGAGCGCCGGGTAGGCTCATGCTCATTACGGGAAACCGCGGCTGTGGCAAGACGGTTCTCCTGCGGGAGCTGCAACGTCTAGCCAGCGAGCGCGGATGGGCGGTTGTCTCCGATTCCGCTTCGCTTGGCTTGTGCGACCGCCTGGCCGACGCGCTTCGCTCGAATAAACCCGTTGTGACGTCAATGGAGTTCGGTCCGTCGTTTGGCCGGATGTCAGTCGAGGCGGCGCGAGCAAAGGGCGAAACGTTGCGAGGGCTGGTCAACGAGCGCCTCAAGAAGCTCGGTCCAGGCAAGGGCATACTGTTTGCGATTGACGAGGCGCAATCTGCGTCTATCGAGGAACTGGCGGCTCTTGCCGTTCTCTATCAGCAGGTGCTCGGAGACCAGGATGCCACGGGCTTGTCCGATAGCGACCAGCGCGGTCTTGCGCTGGTCTTCGCCGGCTTACCCAGTATGGTTGACGATCTGCTCGAAGAGCCGAGCGTGACGTTTTTGCGGCGTGCCCAGCAGCGTACGCTGGGGGCGATATCTTTGCCCAAGGTGCGCGATTCATATATCCAGACGGTCAAAGACGCTGGTCTTTACGTTGACGCGGAGACGGCGGACCTTGCGGCACGCAAGAGCATGGGGCATCCCTATATGGTTCAGCTGGTGGGCTATTACATGTGGCGGTCTGCTGTTCGACGCGGCTCGCAGGTCATCGAAAGGCGCGATGTCGAGGATGGCCATGCGGATGCCGTCTCCGAGTTCTACGAAGCGGTTGACGCGCCCCTGTATTACGGGCTGCGCAGTCCACAGCGCCTTTTTATCGAGGCTATGGCGGTTGACGAGAACAAACCGACGCGCATGGCGGATATCATTGAGCGTTGTGATCGTACCCAGAGCTGGGCGAGTAAATATCGCGCAAGCCTGATTCGCGAGCGCGTCATCGAGGCTGCCGGATACGGCCTCGTCCGGTTTACCGTGCCCATGCTGGGCGCGTACATTCGCGATCGAGTTTTATGGCATGAGTAGGGTGATAAAGGTGACGGAACAGAAGATGAGCCCGCAGGCTATCGAGGTGCGTGGCGCGCGCGTTCATAACCTTAAAGACATCGATATCGATATTCCGCTGGGAAAGCTTGTGGGCATTGCCGGCGTGTCGGGTTCGGGCAAGAGTTCGCTGGCGCTGGGGGTTCTTTATGCCGAGGGCTCGCGCCGTTACCTGGAGGCGCTCAGCACCTATACCCGCCGTCGCCTGACGCAGGCCGAGCACGCCCAGGTGGACGAGGTGCTGCACGTGCCGGCGGCGCTCGCATTGCATCAGCGCCCCAGCGTGCCGGGCGTGCGTTCCACCTTTGGCACCATGACCGAGCTCAACAATAGCTTGCGTCTACTCTTTAGCCGCTGCGCCCATCACGTGTGCCCCCATTGCGGGGCGCGTGTGGAGCCGAGCCTTAACGTGGCTGCGGGCCTGTCGCTCACGTGCCCCGCATGCGGCCGCGAGTTCTACGCGCCGGGTGCCGAGGACCTTGCCTTTAACAGCGGCGGCGCGTGCTCTACCTGCGGCGGCACTGGTGTCATGCGCGAGGTGGACGAGGCGAGTCTGGTGCCCGACGAGTCAAAGACCATCAACGAAGGCGCGGTGCTTCCCTGGGGTACGCTCATGTGGGATCTGATGAAGCAGGTGGCAGGTGAGATGGGCGTGCGCACCGACGTGCCGTTTAACCAGCTCACGCCTCAAGAGCG
>CABRZN010000051.1 GCA_902475445.1 uncultured Collinsella sp. | reverse complement strand
ACCTGCGCGACGCGCTCGATAAGCTGCACGTCAACGACCCGTCGTTGGTGTGGGAGCCCGAAACGTCCGTGGCGCTCGGCTTTGGCTTCCGCGTGGGCTTCTTGGGCCTGCTGCATATGGAGGTCGTCAAGGAGCGCCTGGAGCGTGAGTTCAATCTTGACCTCATTGCCACGAGCCCCTCGGTGGACTATCACGTCTACAAGACCGACGGCGAAATGATCGATGTCCGCAGTCCGCAGGACCTTCCCGAGGCCACGCGCATTGAGCGTATCGAGGAACCCTACCTCAAGGCAAAGATCATCTGCCCGCCTGAGTACACGGGTGCCGTTATGCAGCTCGCCATCGAGCACCGCGGCGTAACGACCGACATGATTCACCTCACGAGCAAATCGGTCGAGATGCGCTTCGATATGCCGCTCGCCGAGCTCATCTTGGACTTCTTTGACCAGCTCAAGAGTCGTACCAAGGGCTATGCCTCGCTCGACTACGAGTTCAACGAGTACCGTCCCTCCGAGCTCGTGAAGCTCGATATCTTGCTTTCGGGCGACGAGGTGGACGCGCTGTCGTTTATCGTCCATAAGGACAAGGCCTATGGCCTGGCCCGTGGTCTGTGCGACAAACTTAAGGAGATCATCCCGCGTCAGCTGTTCGAGGTTCCCATCCAGGGTGCTATCGGCAACAAAATCATCGCCCGTTCCACCGTCAAAGCGCGTCGCAAGGACGTTCTTGCTAAGTGCTACGGCGGCGATATCTCGCGTAAGCGCAAGCTGCTCGAGAAGCAGAAAGAGGGCAAGAAGCGCATGAAGGCCATCGGCTCGGTCGAGGTCCCGCAGGAGGCCTTTATGGCGATCCTCAAGGTGGACGAGTAGGTCTATGGCGCTTTCCGAATACAGCAAGCGGCTGCTGGGCGCCTATGCCGAGCAGCCGTTCCTTATGGCTCCCATGGCGGGCGTAACCGATCCCGCTTATCGCATCATGTGCCGCCGCCGCGGTGCCAATCTCGCCTATAGCGAGATGGTGAGCGTGGCGGGCCTTGCCTATGCCAGCAACAAGACCTGGCGCCTGGTGCTACCGGCCGACGAGGAGCAGCAGATTTGCGTGCAGCTCTTTGGCTCCAAGCCCGAGCAGTTTGCGAGTGCCGTCGCCGCCGTCGAGGAGCGTGTGGGCGATCGCCTGTCATTGATTGATATCAACATGGCCTGTCCGGCTCGCAAGGTCGTTACTAAGGGCGAAGGCTCGGCGCTTATGCGCACGCCCGACCTGGCCGAGAAGATTGTCGAGGCAGCGGTGGGCGCGGCGCATGTTCCCGTGACCGTGAAGATCCGCAAGGGTTTTTATGCCGAGGACCGCAACGCCGCAACGTTTGCCCAGATGCTTGAAGGGGCGGGCGCCTCTGCAGTTGCCGTGCACGGTCGTTGTGCCACGCAGCTCTACACCGGCCAGGCCGATTGGTCGGTTGTCGATGAGGTTGCCGACGCCGTCGAAATTCCCGTTATCGGTTCGGGCGATGTGTTCTGCGCCGAGGATGCCGCGGAGCATCTGCGCAGTTCTGGTGCCAGCGCGGTGTTTATCGCGCGCGGCATCTACGGCAATCCGTGGGTGTTCGGTGATGCTCGCGCCCTTGCGCTCGATGGCATGCCGGTGCCGGCGCGCAGCTCCGTTGAGCGCCTAGACGCCCTGCGTGAGCACCTAACGCTGACGCATGAGCTCCTGCCGCTCATGTCGCGTGCCCGTACGTACGCAAGCTGGTACTTAAAAGGCATGCCCCATGCCGCCGCTTGGCGTGCTCATGTGGTGCGCTGCTCCACGTACGAGGAGTTCATGGCGCTGGTCGATGAGATCGAGCGCGATGTGGTGGCCTGCGAGGCTGCCCTTGCCGCCGGCGAATCGGTGCCCCCTCATCCGCTGGGGGCTTAAGGGTGGCCGTTACCGCGCTGTACGTGCACGTGCCGTTTTGCGCCCAAAAGTGCCGGTACTGCGACTTTGACTCACGCAGTTTTGCTCCGTGCGACCTGAGCGCTGCGCTCGATTTCTATTTTGAGCAGTTGTTCGCGCGTCTCGATGCTTTTGGCAAGGCTGGGGCCCTTGACCAGATCCGCACCGTCTATGTTGGCGGCGGTACGCCGTCGCTGGCGGGGGAGCGCCTGGTGGAGCTGGCGCGGCGTATTCGTGCGTGGTGCGCCCCCGTTGAGTTTACCTGCGAGGCCAATCCCGAGTCGCTGACCGCCGAGCTTGCCGCTGCGCTTGCCAAGGTTGGTGTCACACGCGTCTCTCTGGGCGTGCAAACGCTCGATAACACCGAACTTACTGCCATCGGCCGTATTCACGATGCCGATCGGGCGCTCGCCGCCATCGCGACGGTTAAGGACGCTGGGCTCGATGTGTCGTGCGACCTTATGTGCGGACTTCCCGGGCAGACCGCAGCGAGTTGGAAGCACACGCTCGATGGCGTGCTGGCGGCGGCTCCGCATCATGTGTCGGTCTACCCGCTTACGCTTGAGGAGGGGACGCCCCTTTATCGCATGGCGTGCCGCGACGAGTCGGTCGAGCCCGACGAGGATTTTCAAGCTTCGTGCATGGATGTGGCGCGTGAGCGTCTGGGTGCGGCCGGCTATCACCCGTATGAGGTGGCAAGCTATGCGCTCGACGGCCATGAGTGCGCCCATAACATTGCCTACTGGACCGGACGGGGCTACCTGGGCCTGGGTCGTTCTGCCGCGGGCATGCTCGACGCCGGGGATTTCGACCGTCTTGCAGGTTTGTTCCCCGGTGTTTCTTCTCGAGGCGTTGCGTACCGCGTGCGTCTGGTGCAACGTGACGATGACGCGACGGCGTTCGAGACTGAATATCTGTCGCAGCGTGAGGCTGCGGCTGAAGACCTGATGCTCGCTTGTCGCATGACGCGCGGTATTGCGTCCGATCTGTTGGTTCGTGCAGCTTGCGTCATCCCAACGGGCGAGCTGGCAGCTGCCTGCGATCGCGCGCTCGAATTGGGTCTTGCCACTTGGGTGCCCGAGACGCTCGGAGTCCATGAGGGACCCTTCACTTCGGCAGACGTCCTCGCGGGCCATGTCCGAGCTCGTCTGGCGCCGACACACCTGGGCTGGCTCGATGGAAATGTTCTGTTCGAGCTGTTTTGGGATCTAGCTTAGGCCGCTCGGGTAGAATTACCGGAATATATACGCTGCTGTGAGCAGGAGGTTGCCGCGCATGGCGACGATGAACGAAAAAGATTACTACGAGATTTTGGGTGTCTCCAAGGACGCCACCTCGCGTGATATTCAAAAGGCCTTCCAGCAAAAGGCCCGCAAGCTCCATCCGGACGTCAACAAAGAGCCGGATGCCGAGGAAAAGTTTAAAGAGGTTTCCGAGGCCTACGCCGTGCTTTCGGACGAGCAGAAGCGTTCGCGCTACGACGCCATGCGTTCGGGCAACCCCTTCGCCGGCGCTCCTACGGCTTCGCCCTATGGCGGCGGCTACGCCGGCAGCGCGGGCTATGGCAATCCCTTTGAGGGCGGTTTTCCCTTTGGTGGCGCCTGGGGCCAGCCGCGTCGCGGGCAGGCTGCCTACAATCCCGAGAACGGCGCCAACGTGGTCGTTGATATCAAACTCGACGCCAAGGAGGCCAAGGGCGGTGCCCGCAAGACCGTCCGCTACACGCGCTTCGATACCTGTAACAACTGCGGCGGTTCGGGCTCCGTTTCGTCTGAGCATGCCCATACCTGCCCGAGCTGCGGTGGCCGCGGCCACATCGACGTCGACCTGTCCTTCCTGTTTGGTGCGGGTACGTTCCAGTCGGTCTGCCCCGAGTGCGGCGGTTCCGGTAAGGTCGTGGCCGACCCCTGCCCTGATTGCGGCGGCAGCGGTCGTACTCGCGTAACCTCCGAGCAGACGATTGAGTTTCCTGCCGGCACGCACGATGGCGACGAGGTCCGCATTGGCGGCATGGGTCATGCTGGCACCAACGGTGCCGCGGGCGGCGATCTGGTCGGCCGCGCCCATGTTGAGGCCGAGCGCTTGGAAGGCAAAGCTCGTACCGGTTTTTACCTGATGGGCATCGTGGCGCCGTTTTTGGTACTCTCGGCCATCTCGGGCGTGTTCTCGGCCTTTGCCATGATGTGCTTTATTCCGTTTGCCATGGGCCTGTTCATGGTGCTTTCGGACGGCGTGCTTCATCGCAGCCTGCTGTGGTGGAAGCGCGGCGCGATGCAGTTTGCCAACGGTTTTGCCAACGGCTTCATGTTCGCGCTCGTGTCGGTTTGGTTCGCGAGCTGTTCGCAACGGGCCATGCTTTCGCCGTACCAAATGCAATAACATCAAACCCTCTGTTTGCGGTCGGCCCTGCTTGGGTATAGGACGCACTGTGACAATAATGAAAGTCGGAAGGATTCGGTCGTGTCGGAAAATAGGGATTACTACGAGGTGCTTGGCGTCGACAGGGATGCCGACGCGCGGACGATTAAGCGTGCGTTTCTAAAGAAGGCCCGTACCGTACATCCGGATGTTTCGGACGACCCCGAGGCCGAGGCCAAGTTCAAGGAGCTCAACGAGGCCTATTCCGTTCTTTCCGATGAGCAGAAGCGTGCTAACTACGACCGTTACGGCACTGCCGACGGCCCTGGTGGTTCGGGCTACGTCGATATCAACGATATCTTTGGTGGCATGGGCATGGACGACTTGTTCTCGTCGTTCTTTGGCGGCGGTGCCGGCGGTGGCGCCCGCAGCCGTCGTGAGCGTCGTCGCGGACGTGATATGGCCATCTCGCTTTCGGTGACGCTCGAGGAGGCGGCGCTCGGCTGCAAAAAGACGATCAGCTATGACCGCCTTGCTCCTTGCGAGGACTGCAACGGCACCGGTAGGGCAGAGGGCGCACAGGAAAAGCAGTGCGGCCGATGCCACGGTACGGGCTATGTCACGACGGTTCAGCGATCGTTTTTGGGCCAGGTTCAGTCCTCTTCGCCTTGCCCCGACTGCCATGGCGAGGGCACGGTCATCGACCATCCCTGCGAGACCTGCGACGGTCAGGGCCGCACGCCTTCGCACGAAAAGATCGACATCGATATTCCCGCCGGCGTTTCGACCGGTCGCCAGCTGCGTGTGAGCGGCTTTGGCGAGGCCGGCCTTCGCGGCGAGCCTTCGGGCGACCTGATTGTCAACGTGCGCGTTGCCGACCATGAGTGCTTTAAGCGCAACGGGGACGACCTGTACCTGGTGAGCGATATCTCGATTGCGCAGGCTGCGCTCGGCTGCGAGATCGAGGTCGAGGGCATTATGCCCGACGAGGTCGTTAAGGTGACGGTTCCCGCCGGCGCCCAGTACGGCGACACCGTGAGCGTCAATAATTACGGCATGCCGCGCATTGGCGGTGGCGGTTCGCGTGGCCGCCTGATCGTGCAACTGCGCGTGGTCGTTCCCACCAATCTTTCCAATAAGCAGCGCGAGCTGCTCCGTGCTTTTGCCGATGAGATGGGCGATGACGTCGCTTCCGGTAAGAAGTCGGTGACCGACCGTATCAAGAGTGCCCTCGACGATATCCTCGATTAAGGAGCCCGCGTGCTCGCACCCCATATTTCCGTCGTCAACCTCGGCTGCCGTGTCAACCGGGTTGAGTCTGACCGTATCACTGCCGATCTTATGCGCCTGGGCTTTGCTATTGTGGAGCCTCAGGATGCCGATCTGATCGTCATTAACACTTGTGCCGTTACGGGCGAGGCCGAGGCCAAGACCCGTAAGGCCGTCCGTCATGCGCTGGCCCATCCAAACGAGCCCTATGTGGTCGTGACCGGATGCGTGGTCAATTTGCATCCCGAGGAGCTGTTGGAGCTTTCGGATCGCGTGATCGCCGAGCCGTCCAAGATCGATGTCGCCGAACGTGTCTGCGAGGTGCTGGGCGTTGAGTCCGATAGCGTTCCCGCCTGCAGCGATGGCGACGTGGTCGATGCGCTCGGTCGTTCGCGGCTGGGCGTGAAGATCCAGGACGGCTGCAACCATCGCTGCACCTATTGCATTGTGTGGAAGGCACGCGGCCCCGAGCGCTCCGTGCCCGTCGAGTCCGTGCTCGAGCAAGTTCGCGAGGCCCAGGAGGCCGGCGTGCCCGAGGTGGTGCTGACCGGTGTGAACCTGGGTGCCTACGATGGCAAGAGCGCGACCGACGAGCATGTCGAAATCGATGAGCTGCTCGAGGCCATCATGGAACGCACGTCTATTCCGCATGTGCGCATTTCCTCGGTCGAGCCCATGGATATCTCTGAGCGCCTGCTTAAGGTTATGGCGCGCTATCCGCAGCGTATCGCCCCGTTTTTGCACCTGCCCGTGCAGTCCGGCTGCACAGCGACTCTGCATCGCATGGGCCGTCCCTATAGCGCCGAGACCTTTGAGGACACGGTGCGTATGATTCGCGCCAACTTGCCCCAGGCGTCTCTTTCGTGCGATGTCATCGTCGGTTTTCCTGGTGAGACGGACGAGGAGTTCGAGGAGTCGCTGGCGCTGTGCCGTCGTGTGGGTTTCTCGCGTATGCACGTGTTCCGCTATAGCAAGCGTCCCGGTACCCTTGCTGCCGATATGCCCGACCAGGTGCCGCCCGAGGTTATGGCCGAGCGCAGCCGTCGTATGCGAGCCGCGGCGCAGGAACTCACCATTGCCGACGCTCGTCGTCGCGTGGGCACCGTCGAGCGTGCCGTCCTCGAGTACGGCGACAACCTGACGCTCGGTTCGTTCCATCATGCCCGTCTTGACGATACCTGTGGACTTACAGCCCCGTGCCTGCTCGATGTTGCTATCATCGGAGTCGATGATTCCGGCTTGGTCCATGCGCGCAGGGAGGTTCATGGAAGCCTCGAAGATTAGACTTACCGTTCCCGAGGGAATTGATCCCTCGTGCGTTTTGGGCGCCGGCGACGGCGTCCTTCGTGCGCTCGAGAGCTTGGTTCGCGCCCATGTGGTCGCCCGTGGCGATAGCATCTCCGTGAGCGGCGACCCGGACGAGGTCGAACTCATGGCGCGCTTTTTCGAGCACGCTTTTCGCGAGGCGGCCGCCGGGCGCACGCTGTCTGCCGACGATGTCTCGCGCTGTCTGGCCGTTCTGCGCGACGGTGAGCACGAGGCTACGTCGCTTCGCGATGACGTGCTGCTTTCGTATCGCGGTCGTGCCATTCGCCCCAAAACGCTCGGCCAAAAGCGCTATGTGGATGCCATTCGCTCGCATACCATCACCTTTGGCCTGGGTCCTGCCGGCACCGGTAAGACTTATCTGGCCATGGCGCTCGCCGTTGCCGCGCTCAAGCGCCACGAGGTGGGCCGTCTGATCTTGACGCGTCCGGTTGTCGAGGCGGGGGAGAACCTGGGCTTTTTGCCCGGTACCCTCGAGGAAAAGATCGATCCCTACATGCGTCCGCTTTACGACGCCCTTTTTGACATGATGGATCGCGAGCGCACCGATGAGCTTATGGAGCGCGGCGTGATCGAGATCGCCCCGCTTGCCTATATGCGCGGCCGCACGCTGAGCGATGCCTTCGTGGTGCTCGACGAGGCGCAAAATACCACGCCTGAGCAGATGAAGATGTTTTTGACGCGCTTGGGTTTTAACTCCAAGTTCGTGATTACCGGCGACCTGAGCCAGCGCGACCTGGTGGGTCGTCGTGGCGGTCTTGCCGACGTTGAGCAGATTTTGGGCCGTGTCGACGATGTCGCATTTTCGCACCTCGAGCGCGCCGACGTGGTGCGCCATGCCTTGGTGGGACGTATCGTCGAGGCATACGACACTTATGATGATGTGCGCGAGAAACGCGTACGTGACCGAAAGGAGTCCCGTTGAGTGTATTGATCAGCAACGATGCCGAACTCGATACGCTGCTCGATGCGCAGGAGGTGGAGCACATCTGCGGGGTTGTGCTTGCCGCCGAGGGCGTTGAACGTGAAGTCGAGATTTCCCTTTCGTATGTCGACGAGGACGAGATGCACGAGCTCAACCACGAGTGGCGCGGTATCGATCGCACCACCGATGTACTCTCGTTTGAGTGCGATTCGGCCTTTGACGATGACATTCCCGCCGATGAGACGCTCGAGCTCGGCGATATTATCTTGGCCCCGCAGGTTATTGCCCGTCAGGCCCCCGGTTTTGGCAATAGCCCCGCTGACGAGTGCCGTCTGATGCTCGTTCACGGCATGCTGCACCTGCTGGGCTATGACCACATCGAGGACGACGAGGCCGAGGTCATGGAGGCCCGCGAGGACGCCATCCTGCGCGATTTGGCGCTCGAGCGCGGCGAGGACCCCAAGCTAGTCCACGTCGGCCCCATCACCAACCACGCCCACGACTAGGAGCCGTCTATGATTCCCGGATCGAACAAGGACCATCCGTCCTTCTTAAAGTCGTTTTCTTACGCTATGGAGGGCTTCGTCACCGCCGTCAAGACCGAGCGCAACATTAAGGTCATGCTCGTGGCGGGCGTGTGCACCGTCATTGCAGGCTGCATCGTGGGGCTCGACATTGCCGAGTGGGCCACGATTATCATCTGTTGCGGCCTGGTGATCCACGGCGAGCTTTGCAATACCGCCATGGAGGCCATCGTCGACCTGGCGACCCAGGAGCTCCATCCGCTGGCCAAGCGTGCGAAGGACATCGCCGCCGCCTCCGTATACGTTCTTTCCATCACCGCCGCGATTGTGGGCTTGCTGGTATTTGCCCACGCGCTCGGCTTTATTTAGAAAGGGATTCCCATGTCCGACAATATGCAGCCTACCGATGAGATTTTGGACGACGAGTCCCTGGACGCGGTGGATACCGAGGAGCTCGAGGATGTCGATGAGTTCGACCCGTTTGAGGGTATGAGCGACGAGGAACTCGACGCCCTGTGCGACGAGGACGACAACCTCGCGGGCTTTGGCGACGTTGAGCCCGGTTTCCGCAGCGGCTTTGTGGCCCTGGTCGGTCGTCCCAACGCTGGCAAGTCCACGCTGCTTAATGCCTGCTATGGCAAAAAGGTCGCCATCACCTCGCCTGTGGCCCAGACGACCCGCCGCCGCATGCGCGCCGTCGTTAACCGTCCCGGCTACCAGCTGGTCTTTGTCGATACCCCGGGTATCCACAAGCCCAAGGACGGTCTGGGTTCCGAGCTCAACAAGAGTGCGTTGTTCGAGCTGAACGATGTTGACGTCGTCGCGTTTTTGATTGATGCCACCAAGCCCATCGGCAGGGGAGACGCCTGGGTTGCCGAGCGTGTCAGATGCGCTCGTTGCAAGAAGGTCCTGGTGCTTACCAAGGCCGATGAGGCCGACCCCGCACAGGTCATGGAGCAGCTTAAGGCCGCCCACGAGCTCATGGAATATGACGACGAGATCGTGACGTCGTCGGTCAAGAACTTCAACGTCGATGCCTTTATCGAGACCGTTGCGCACTTTTTGCCCGAGGGTCCACGTTGGTTCCCCGAGGACATGGGTACCGACGCTTCCGATGAGACGCTCGTTGCCGAGTTTGTGCGCGAGAAGGTCTTGCGCCGCACCCGTGATGAGATTCCGCACTCCGTTGGCGTGATCTGCGATGCGCTCGAGCAGACCAAGAAGGTGCTGCGCGTGCACGCCACCATTTGCGTCGAGCGCGAGGGCCAAAAGGGCATCATCATCGGCAAGGGCGGCGAGATGATCAAGCATATCGGTATCGACGCCCGTCGCGATCTTGAGCGCATCTTTGGCACGCAGGTCTTTTTGGAGCTGGACGTGAAGGTCAAGTCCGGCTGGCGCGACGACGAGGCCCAGATTCGCCGCTTTGGCTATAACGCCGAGGACTAAGGACGCGCGGCGCGCATGGCAGGCTCCCGGACATATCGCACCAAGGTGCTCGTCCTCGATAAGACTAAGCTCAAAGAGACCGACCTGATCTTGACGATGCTTGACGAGCGGGGACGGCAGGTTCGTGCCGTGGCAAAGGGCGCCCGCAAACCCGGCGGACGCCTGGCTGCGCGCTGCGAGCTGTTCTGTACGGTCGATATGCTGCTCGCACATGGACGGTCACTCGACGTGGTTTCTCAGGCCGAGCTTATGGAAGCGCCGCTCGGCGCTGCGCCCGATTACGAGACGACCTGCGCCGCAAGCGCGATCGCCGAGGTCGCGCGCGTGTGCTCGTTCGAGGACGCCGAGGACCCGTTTACCTTTGCCATAACGCAGCGAGCGCTTGCCCTGGTGGGCAGCGGGCTTGATACGGCACATATGGACCTACTTGTGGCGGCATATGTCTTTAAGCTGCTATCGCACGTTGGCTATCGTCCCGATTTTTCGGCCTGTGTGCTGTGCGGAGACCCCATGCTGTCGTATTTTTCAGCCCAGGCGGGCGGTCTCATGTGCGGGTCGTGCGCGTCGAGCGTTCCAGGTGCCGAACTGGTGTCGACCGGTGAGACCGCATGGCTGCGCGCCCTCATGTCCATGACCTTCGATGCGCTTATGGCCGAGAAAATCGACCCGCATACGGCGGCGTTCTTGCTCGGGCTTTCGCATGTGTGGGCGGCGACGCATACCGACCAGCGCCTCCGTGCGATGGAATTCATGTTGGGTCGGTGATGATGCGCAGGCGCGGGCTGCTTGTGGTAACATACCGACCTGTTGGTACCTCGACCTTGGTTGCTCGCTCCACCGGCGGCTTCCCAGTCCGAGGCGAATCGAGTCGCCCGTGGGCGACGTAAAACGAAAGGTGAAACAATGACTGTTTCCAAAGAGCGCAAGGCGGAGCTGACTGCCCAGTTCGGTAACACCCCGGTCGACACCGGCAACCCCAAGGTTCAGGTCGCCATCCTGTCCGAGCGCATCAAGGAGCTGACCGAGCACATGAAGTCCCACCAGAAGGACTTCCACACCCGTCGTGGTCTGCTCATGCTCGTCGGCCGTCGTCGTCGTCTTCTCTCCTACATCAAGAAGAACGACATCGTCGAGTACCGTGAGCTCATCAAGGCTCTGGGCATCCGCGACAACATCCAGTAGGATTTGTACATGCTAAGAGCGTCCTGCGCAGCGGGGCGCTCTTTTTGTGTAAGGGCGCGAACAATCACGCTCTGAAGCGTGGCGGGGGCAGGGGGCCCGCGTCACATGAGAAGCCCGCAGGCAAGGGGTCTGCGGGGTAAAGGAGAACAATGACACTCGTATCCAAGACCTTTGAGCTGTACGGCAAGACCTACACCTTTGAGTCGGGCGAGCTTGCCAAGCAGGCCACCGGCGCCTGCCTGGTCAAGCAGGGCGACACCACCATGCTCGACACCGTGGTCGTCTCCAAGGAGCGCAAGAACTACGACTTCTTCCCGCTGACCGTCGACTTCAACGAGAAGATGTACGCCGCCGGCCGCATCCCGGGTGGCTACCTCAAGCGTGAGGGCCGTCCCAGCGAGAAGGCCACGCTCACCGCGCGCATGATCGACCGTCCGATTCGCCCGAGCTTCCCGGATGGCTTCCGCAACGAGGTGCACATCGTCGCTACCTCGCTTGTCGCCGACCAGGTCAACCCCTTTGACGTCATCAACGTCATGGGTGCTTCCCTGGCCATGACGCTCGGCGGCGTGCCCTTCGAGGGCCCGCTTGCCTGTGTGCGCATCGGCCGTAACGTGGAGACCGGCGAGTTTATCGTCAACCCCACCTACGAGGAGCGCGAGAACTCCGATCTGGACCTGGAGCTGGGTGGATCCGCCGACTTCATCTCGATGGTTGAGGCCGGCGCAGAGGAGATCTCCGAGGACGACATGCTCGCCGCCATGAAGTTTGGCCAGGAGGCCCTTGCTGCTTTCTGCCAGGCTCAGGACGAGTTCGTCGCCGAGTGGGAGCAGGTCAACGGCCCCATCGTCAAGAAGGAGTACCCGCTCGATCAGCCCGTCGAGGAGGTCCAGGAGCGCATCTTCGCCCACTACGACGAGATGGCAGCCGCCCTTCGCGATGCCGACAAGCTCTCCCGTATCGGTAAGGTCGAGGCTCTGAAGGAGTCCATCCGCGCCGAGTTCACCGAGGAGGAGCAGGCCGCTTGGGAGCGCGAGATCCCCGTGGCGCTCAAGAAGCTTGAGAAGAAGGCCATGCGCACCATGGTCGTCGAGACCGGCGAGCGCGTCGACGGCCGTGCCGCTGACGAGATCCGTCCCATCATGGTGAAGGACAACTACCTGCCGCTCGTTCACGGCTCCGGCCTGTTCCAGCGCGGCCAGACCCAGGTGTTCTCCGTCCTGTCGCTCGGCATGCTCAACGAGGGCCAGCGTCTGGATACCATAGAGCCCACCGAGGGCAAGCGCTACATGCATCACTACAACTTCCCGCCGTTCTGCACCGGCGAGACCGGCCGCATGGGCAGCCCCAAGCGCCGCGAGATCGGCCACGGCAATCTGGCCGAGCGCGCTCTGCTTCCGGTGCTTCCCGACGAGAACGAGTTCCCCTACGCCATCCGCGTCGTCTCCGAGGTCATGGAGTCCAACGGCTCCTCTTCGATGGCTTCGACCTGCGGTTCTACGCTCGCCCTTATGGACGGCGGCGTGCCCATTAAGCGCCCGGTCTCCGGTATCGCCATGGGCCTGATCCAGGAGGAGGGCAAGACCGTGGTTCTGTCCGACATCCAGGGTCTCGAGGACTTCCTGGGCGACATGGACTTTAAGGTCACCGGCACCACCGAGGGCATCACCGCCCTGCAGATGGACAACAAGGCCACCGGCCT